>CAZQQV010000016.1:0-28705 GCA_964595655.1 uncultured Caldimicrobium sp. | reverse complement strand
AAAAAAGTTAATAAAAGGCCCAAAATTTGACAGATTTTTGAAGAGGGTGGGACCTATGAGTATTGCAAGGATCAAACAGAGATGGCGGGATTTAAGTCTTGCTAAAAAAGTTGGTATAGGAATTCTTTTTCTCTCTATGTATGTCTTTACTGTTTCAGGTTTTCTTTATTATATCCAACAAAAGCTTGAGAGGGATCTAAATCTTAAAATAGATAGAATTAATCAGGCTATTTTTGAGCTTCAGGAAATAAGAGCTGGTCACATTCGTTGGAAGGTAAATCTCTTAACAGCCATACTTAATGAGGACCAACAGGCAATAACCTTTGATCGAACCTATGAGCTCCTAACTAAATTTAAAACCTTTAACGATTACACAGTGGATCCAAAGATATGGAGTGTTTTTGAGGAAAATTCTAAGAAGATGAAGGACTTGGTTGAAAAAATGCGTTCATCTAAAACCCATGAGGAACTTTTTGGATATTACAATGAATTTCAGGAACCTTCAAAAAGATTTCTTTGGGAGGCCCTTGATAAATTAATAGAGGAGTACAAAAAATTTGAAAATTTTGAAAGGGAAAAACTTTTGAAGAAAAAAAGACTTCTTCAGTGGATATATGGGATTTTTGTTTTTATTACTCTTGGAGTGGTAGTTTTTGGAGCCTTTTTTATTGGAAAAAGACTGAGAGAAGAAATTGGAAAGGCCCTTTCAGCAAGCCGTACTATTGCCCAAGGTAATTTTCGTATAGATCTGGATGTTACCAGAAGAGATGAAGTGGGCATGATCTTTAGGGCTTTGGATGAGATCAAAAGCGCCTTCAATGAAGTAATTTTGTCCACTCAGGAGATCTGCAATGAGATGGAGCCCCTTGTGAAGAGTTTTAAGAGCCTTGGAGAAAGTGTCAAAGAAAAAAGCGAAGATATGGAAAAGAAAATAAGCCTCGCTGTTGAGAATATGCAAAGGGTTCTTGAAAACCTTGAAGATCAGAAAAATATCCTTGGACAGATTAGAATTGCCATTGAAGAAATAAATAAGAAAGTTCTTCAAACTACAAGTTCTGCAAGTCGTGCCATGGACAAGGCATTGGAGACACAGAGGTTGATAAATACCCTCCAGAGGGCCTCACAAGAAATAGAGGGAATTGTGGAGTTTATAAGGGATATAGCAGAACAGACTAATCTTTTGGCTCTCAATGCTTCAATAGAGGCTGCTCGTGCAGGAGAGGCAGGAAAAGGATTTGCAGTTGTGGCAAATGAAGTCAAAGAACTTGCAAGACAAACTGATCAGGCTGGTGTGGACATTACGAAGAAAATCAAAGACATTCAGAAACTTCATCATGCAGTTGTTGAAGCGGTAAATACTATGGTTGAAGTATTTGAGGAAGTAAAGGATCTCTCAAGTATTGTGGCCTCAGCAGTGGAAGAGCAAAGTATCGCCCTTGTCAACATAGAACAGCGCGCTGAAGAAAATAAAAACCTTGCCGTCTATACCGCTGATTCCCTGCAAGAAATTGAACGGAGCTTCAAAGACGTGGAAGAGGATATTGCCAAAAATGTCTCCTTTGTTTTAACTCTTGAGGAGTTCTCAAAGAAGTTGCTATCTACAATTACTCATTTTCTAACTTACCAAGTTGATAGGAGAAGATTCAGTCGAGTAAAATACTTTGAAGAGGTTTACTTTATCCATCAGGGCAAGAAGTATGAGGCAACTCTTAAGGATATCTCCTTTGGAGGTTTTTATTTGTATACCTCTTTTAAACCCCTTCCCAAGGAGCAGATTGAGCTTGTCTTTAAAACAGAAGAATCTGAGATTAGGGCTGAAGCCAAAGTCGTCAGAATTGATGCCGAGGGCTTTGCTGGAGAAATTTTGAGAATGAGTGAAAAAGATATCGAAAAACTTCGTAACCTATTTAGGAGATATTACCCCGAAAGTAAAGTGGAAAAAGAATTGGAGAAATGGTTAAACGGAGTTCTATACCAAAGGCTATAAAATACTCCCCAATGGGGAAATTTTCCTCAGAAGGATTTAAGTGTGAAAGTTTATAAATTTATGTTATTTTCGTTTTTTCAATAAGATGAAAAGGAGAAGAAATTGGCATAAAAATTGTTAATAATGAAAATACATATTTTTAAAAAGGGGGTGTACTATGCAGCTTGATCCAACCAAGATGAAGGATTGGGAAATTGCTTATGAGGCAGAAAAGAATATGAAAACGGTGTATCAACTTGGAGAGGAGATGGGTTTAACCAAGGAGGAGCTTCTCCCCTATGGGCACTATGTGGCAAAGATTGATTACAAGAGGGTTCTTGAGAGGCTAAAAGATAGACCCAATGGAAAGTATATCAATGTAACAGCCATTACCCCAACCCCGCTTGGTGAGGGTAAAACCACAACCCTTATTGGTTTGGTGCAGGGGTTGGGAAAAAGGGGTCAAAATGTTATTGGATGTATAAGGCAACCCTCTGGGGGTCCAACTTTCAATATAAAGGGTTCGGCAGCAGGTGGAGGTCTTTCCCAGGTTATTCCCTTGGATAAGTTTTCCCTTGGTTTGACCGGGGATATTAATGCAGTTATGAATGCCCATAATCTTGCTATGGTTGCTTTAACAGCCCGTATGCAACATGAGGCTAATTATGATGATGAAACCCTTGCAAAGAAGGGTTTAAGAAGGCTAAACATTGATCCCAAAAGGGTTGAGATGGGCTGGGTGATTGATTTTTGTGCCCAGGCCTTAAGACATATTGTAATCGGGCTTGGTGGAAAAAACGATGGATATCCCATGGAATCCAAATTCTGGATTGCCGTTGCTTCAGAGGTTATGGCAATTTTGGCTGTAGCAAGAGATTTAAAAGATTTGAGAGAAAGAATTGGGAAGATAGTTGTTGCCTTTGACAAGTTTGGGAATCCCATAACCACTGAAGACCTTGAAGTTGCAGGAGCAATGACTGCCTGGCTTGTTGATGCCATAAATCCCAACCTTATGCAGACCATTGAGGGGCAGCCAGTGCTTGTGCATGCAGGGCCCTTTGCCAATATTGCCATCGGGCAAAACTCCATCATTGCGGATTATGTGGCCTTAAAACTTGGGGATTATGTGGTCACAGAATCAGGTTTTGCAGCCGATATCGGCTTTGAAAAATTCTGGAATATCAAGTGCAGACTTTCTGGGCTTGTTCCCAATGTTTCTGTAATTGTTGCAACCATAAGGGCCCTTAAGTGTCATGGAGGAGCTCCTATTCCAAGACCAGGTCAGCCCATTCCCAAGGAATATTTTGAGGAAAACCTTGAATGGGTTGAAAAGGGGTGTGAAAATCTCCTTCATTGTGTGAACATAGTGAAAAAGAGTGGTGCCATACCTGTGGTTTGTATAAATAAATTTTATGCTGATACTGAAAACGAGGTAAAGCTTGTTAGAAGAATTTGTGAAGAGGCAGGAGTGAGGGTTGCCTATTCGGACCACTGGCTCAAAGGTGGAGAAGGAGCCCTTGAGCTTGCTGATGCGGTGATGGATGCCTGTAGAGAAACTCCCCAGTTTAGATTCCTTTATGACCTTGATGAGCCAATAAAGACAAGAATTGAAAAGATTGCCAAGGAGGTTTATGGGGCAGATGGAGTGGTGTATCTGCCTCCTGCAGAGGAAAAGATTAAAATGCTTGAGGCCAATGAAGAGTTGAGAAGGATGCCCATTTGTATGGTGAAGACCCATCTTTCTCTCTCTGATGATCCCAACAAGAAGGGTGTTCCCAAGGGCTGGAGTTTGAGAGTAAGGGATGTCCTTATTTTTAGGGGGTCTGGTTTTATTGTGCCTGTTGCTGGGGATATCAATCTTATGCCTGGAACAGCCTCAGATCCAGCTTACAGAAGAATAGATGTGGATGTGGAGACTGGAAAAGTAAAAGGCCTATTTTAGTGTTTTTCATATTTGAAAATTTTGAAAGGGGAGGGAATAAATGGCTGCAAAGATTATAGATGGAAAGGCAGTTGCCCAAAAAATCAGGGAGGGAATAAAGAGGGAAGTTGAGGAGTTAAAAGAGAAGGGGATTGTTCCGGGGCTTGTGACTATTCTTGTTGGGGAAAATCCTGCCTCGGTTTCCTATGTTACTGCCAAGCAAAAAACTGCCCATGAGCTTGGTTTTTATTCAGTGCAGGAGAACCTGCCTGAAAATGTCTCGGAAGAAGAGCTTTTAAAATTAATTGATAAATATAATAAAGATCCAAAGATTCATGGAATTTTGGTGCAACTTCCCCTGCCAAAGCATATTGATGAAAGAAAGGTTATCAATGCCATTGATCCGAGGAAGGATGTGGATGGGTTTCACCCGGTGAATGTGGGGAAACTTGTGATTGGCGAGCCCTGTTTTATACCCTGTACCCCTTATGGAATTCTTATGCTTCTTGCTGAAACAGGGGTTGAAGTGAGTGGAGCGGATGTGGTGGTTGTGGGAAGAAGCAATATTGTAGGAAAACCCATTGCCATTCTTCTTATGCAGAAAAGAAAACCTGTTGGGAATGCAACGGTTACTGTTTGTCACACCGGAACGAAAAACATGGCAGAGCACACAAAAAGGGCAGATATTCTTATTGTGGCAGCAGGGGTTCCCAAGTTTATTACTGCGGATATGGTAAAAGATGGGGCTGTGGTAATAGATGTGGGGGTGAATAGAATTGGAACTACTCCAGATGGTAAGGCCAAGCTTTGCGGAGATGTGGATTTTGAGGCTGTAAAGGAGAGGGCAAGTTATATAACTCCCGTTCCAGGGGGAGTTGGCCCTATGACCATAACCATGCTTATGAAAAATACCCTTGAGTCTGCAAAGATGTGGGCCGGGCTTCCCAGTGAAGTGGCTTAGTGAAGAATTTCTCAATTAATTAAAATTTTCTTGTTTTTAAATTAACTTTTAATTTAGAGAAAACAAAAGGGAGGTGTTTCAAAATGATTGATGAAAGAGCAAGATTTGGAAAGGGGAAGCCTGGTGTTCAGACAAAAACCGCAGAAGAACTTTATAACAGGCTAAAGGAGGAGGTGCTTACTGCGCCAAAAAGGGTTGAGAGAAGGGGGACTCTTCCTTGTGCCTTCGGAAAGGGGGGAACTTGCTGTAGGGTTTGTAATATGGGGCCCTGTCAGGTGGTTGAGGGGGTTGAGGAACTAAAGGGAGTTTGCGGGGCTTCTGCTGCAACTGTTGTTGCCAGAAACTTTGCAAGGATGGTTGCTGCAGGCACTTCGGCTCACTCTGATCATGGGCGTCATGTAGCTAAAGCCTTTTATGAAGCAGTTCACGGAGAGGTTCCTCTTGAGATTCGGGATAAGAGAAAATTGAGGGTTGTTGCCCAGGCCCTTGGTGTGGATCCCAATCTTCCAGAGCAGGATATGTTAAAGGAGATGGCAGATGTTGCTTTGAGAATTTTTTCACAACAAGAGGGAGAAATTATTTTAACCCATAGAGCCCCCAAGCCTTTGCTTGAGAAGTGGAGAAAATATGGGGTTGTGCCAAGGGGTGTAGATAGAGAGGTTGTTGAGTTAATTCATAGGACAACTATTGGAGTTGATCAGGATTACAAGAATATTCTTATGGGGGCTGCAAGGTGCTCTCTTGCTGATGGCTGGGGCGGAAGTATGATTGCCACAGAGCTTCAGGACCTTCTTCTTGGTAATCCCCAGCCTATAAGAGCAAGGGTGAACATTGGGCTTGGTGTTATAAAGCCTGATTATGTGAATGTTGCGGTTCACGGGCATGATCCCCTTCTTGCTGATGCTCTTGCTCAGGCAAGTTATGATCCAGAGATTATTGAAGAGGCGAAAAAGGTTGGCGCAAAGGGAGTTAATCTTTCGGGGATTTGTTGTACGGGTAATGAGGTTTTGATGCGAAAGGGAATTCCCATTGCAGGCTCCTTTATTCAGCAGGAGGTTGCTATCGCAACAGGGGCCCTTGAGGCGGTGGTAGTTGATGTGCAGTGTATTATGCAGAATGTGGTTGAGGTTGCCAAACATTTTCACACAGCAGTTATTACCACAAGCCCCATTGCTATGATGGAAGGGGCCCTTCATATTCCCTTTGATGAGAAGAGGGCCTTAGAGGTTGCCAAGGAGATTTTAAGAACAGCTATTGCAAGATTTCCACTGAGAGATCCTTCCAAGGTGAATATTCCTGATCACTCTGTAGAGATTGTTGCTGGTTTTAGCCATGAGGCCATAATGTATATCCTTGGGGGAAGATTTAGGGCAAGTTATAAGCCTTTGAATGAAAACATAATAAATGGAAAGATTCTTGGGGTTGCTGCCATTGTGGGATGTGATCAGTATAGGGTGAGTGAGCCCCTTCAGGTGGAATTAGCCAAAGAACTTATTGCTAACAATGTGCTTGTTCTTGCAACAGGATGTTCTGCAACCCAGCTTGCCATGGCTGGACTCCTCTCTCCAGAGGCAGCAGAGCTTGCAGGCCCAGGGCTTAGAGAGGTGCTTGAGGCTGTGGGGTGTCCTCCTGTTCTTCACATGGGGGCCTGTGTGGATAACTCAAGGATTCTTATTGCTGCAACTGAGATGGTTCACACAGGAGGCCTTGGAGAGGATATTTATCAGCTTCCAGCAGTAGGGTGTGCTCCTCAGTGGATGAGTGAAAAGGCGGTTGCCATTGGAATGTATTTTGTGACCTCAGGGGTTCAGGTAGTTTTTGGGCCTGATTTTCCAACTCTCGGTAGTAAAACAGTGACAGATTTTCTCTTCTATGAGATTGAGAAATACTTTGGAGGTTCCTGGAGGGTTGCAAGAACTGCCAATGAGTTTGCCAATATTATGATAGATAGAATTAATAATGGAAGGAAGGCTCTTGGAATTGACAAGCCCAAGCCAAGGATACTCTTTGATATGGCAATGAGAAGGGCCCTTGAGGGTCCAAAATATGTGCCAGTTTTTCACGGGCTTGGCTGTTTTGGGTCCCATGTGAAATACACTGTGGAAGAAGAAAAGAGAACTTAAGAAGGGAGGAGATGAAATAATGAGGGATCCTAAAGGACAAGTTTTGGTTGTTGGGGGAGGGATTGCGGGTATTCAGGCTGCTCTTGATTTATCTGAGCTGGGTTATTATGTCTATCTTGTTGAGAAGAAGGCCTCGATTGGCGGAGTAATGGCACAGCTTGACAAAACCTTCCCCACCAATGACTGCAGTATCTGAATCCTTGCCCCTAAGATGGTGGAGGCCGGGCGGTCTCCCAATATAGAAATTTTAACCTTGACAGAGGTGCTTGAGGTTGAGGGCGAGCCTGGGAATTTCAAGGTAAAGATTAGGATTAATCCTCGTTATATAGATCCTAACAAGTGTACCGCCTGTGGGGAGTGCATGAAGTATTGTCCAAGGCTTGCCATTGATACTTATAATGAGAATTTAACCTTTACAAGGGCTGCAAGAATTGATTTTCCTCAGGCTGTGCCAACGAAATACTATATAGATGCCTCAGTCTGTTTAAGGTTAAATCATGAGACCTGTCAGCTCTGTGCCAATGTGTGTGGGCCAAAGGCTATTGATTTTTCCCAGAAGCCTGAGGAAAGGGTATTAGAGGTTGGGGCCATAATTCTTGCAACAGGCTTTGGAAAGGTCCCGAAGGAGGCTCTGGAAAAATTTGGCTATGGAAGGTATAGTGATGTTCTCCATGCCCTTGAGATGGAAAGAATCACCTGTGTTTCTGGGCCAACTGAGGGTGAGGTTATAAGGCCCTCTGATTTCAGGCATCCCAAGAAAATTGCTTACATTCAGTGTGTGGGGTCAAGGGATTTGACCTGTGATAGACCTTATTGTTCCAGTGTTTGTTGTATGTATGCGGTAAAGCAGGCCTCAGTGATAAAGGAGCATGAGCCTTCGGCGGAAATTACCCTTTTCTTTATGGATGTGAGAACCCAAGGTAAGGGCTTTGATGAATCCTTTAGGAATGCCGTTGAAAAATATGGATTTAGGGTGATAAGGGCTCGTCCTGGAAAGATTGATAGAGTTGATGGAAGGCTTGCAGTAAACTATGTGGATGAGGGAGGCGAGGTCAAGAGGGAGTTTTTTGATGTTATAGTGTTATCAGTTGGGCTTTCACATCCTGAGGATGCTGAAAGGCTAGCTCAGATTTTTGGGATTGAGTTAAATGAATTTAGGTTTGCCAAAACGGGGTATCTTTCACCACTTGAGACAACAAGGCCTGGAATTTATGTGGTTGGGGCCTTTCAGGGGCCAAAGGATATTCCTGAGAGTGTCATGCAGGCCTCAGGAGGGGCTGCCCTTGTTTCTGAGCTTTTGAAAGAGGGCAGATGGAAAGCCACAGTGGTTAAGGAGTATCCTCCTGAGGATGTGGAGCTAATGAGTGAGGAGCCAAGGATTGGGGTCTTTGTGTGTCACTGCGGAGTAAATATTGCAGGGGTGGTTGATGTTAAGGCTGTAAGGGATTATGCAAAGACCCTTCCCAATGTGGTTCTTGCCGAAAATATTCTTTATGCCTGTGCTCAGGATTCCCTTGAGCAACTAAAAGAGAAGATAAAGAAGTATCGTTTAAATAGAATAGTGGTTTCAGCCTGCACACCAAGGACCCATGAGCCCCTTTTCCAGGACACCCTGAGAGAGGCAGGGTTGAATCTTGCGCTAATTGAGATGGCAAATATTAGAGACCAGTGTGCCTGGGTGCATCCTGATAATCCCGAGAAGGCAACGGAAAAGGCAAAGGATCTTGTTAGAATGGCAGTTGCCAAGGCAAGAAGGCTTAAGCCTCTTGAGCTTCAGAGGGTTAAGGTTACACCTTCGGCTCTTGTTGTGGGGGGAGGAGTGGCTGGGATGACCTCAGCCTTGTCCCTTGCTGAGCAGGGCTATGAGGTTTATCTTGTGGAAAGAGAAAAAGAGCTTGGGGGAAATTTAAGGAGAGTTAAGTTTTTGATTACAGGAGAGAATCCAGAGGAGTTTCTCAAAAATCTCATTGAAAGGGTGAATAGCCATCCTAAAATTAAGGTCTTTACAGGGGCTGAGATTGATAACATTTCTGGATATATTGGAAATTACACTACCACAATCAGGGTAGGAGAAAGCTCTGAGATCGTGAATCACGGGGTTATAGTTGTTGCAACTGGGGGAAGGGAATATAGGCCCTCAAGATATCCCCTTGATGGAAAAAAGGTGATTACCCAGCTTGAGCTGGAAGAGAGGCTTTTCAGTGGTTCAAAGAGGGGCTTTCCTAAGAGGGTTGTAATGATTCAGTGTGCGGGCTCAAGGGGGGAGGAGCTTAAGCACTGTAGTAAGTTCTGCTGCGTTCAGGCTTTAAAGAATGCCCTGAAGATAAAAGAGATAAGCCCAGAGACAGAGGTTTTTATTCTCTATATGGATATGAGGGCTTATGGATTTTATGAAAAGTATTATCTTGAGGCCAGAAAGAAGGGTGTGAAGTTTATAAGATTTAGGGAGGAAAAAAGGCCAGAGGTTGAGCTTATTAAGGGTAAACCTGTGGTGAAGGTATTTGATACCCTTTTAAATGAGGAGGTTGAAATTCCTGCAGATCTTTGTGTGTTATCGGTGGGTGCGGTTCCTTCAGAGGAAAATAAGGTGGCTAATATGTTAAAAATTCCTGTGAGTGAGGAGGGCTTCTTGCTTGAAGCCCATGTGAAGTTAAGGCCTGTTGAGACGGCAACGGATGGAGTTTTTATTGCCGGGCTTGCGCATAGTCCCCAGCCCTTAAGTGAGATTTTGGCTCAGGCAAGGGCTGCAGCAGGAAAGGCGGCTATTCCACTTGCCAAGGGCTTTGTTGAGGTTCCGCCCATTGTGGCTGAGGTTAACGAGCCAAAGTGTATTGGGTGTGCCATTTGTGCTGAGGTTTGTCCTTTTTCTGCCATTGAAATGGTGAAGGTTGATAAGAGAAGAAAGGCAAAAGTAATTAAAGCGGCTTGTAAGGGGTGCGGAGTTTGTGCCTCACATTGCCCTGTTTTTGCCATTGATGTGGGTGGTTTTACTGGAGATGCTATCTTGGAGCAGTTAAAGGGCTTTGGTGAAAGAGAGACTCTAAAAGAAGAGGAAAGAAAAGAGAAGGTTGCAGGAGGAGGATAAAAATGGAGTTTGAGCCAAAGATTTTGAGTTTTATGTGTCACTGGTGATGCTACGCGGCAGCTGATGCGGCCGGGGTGGCTCGCCAGAATTATCCGCCCTACCACAGGGTAATAAGGGTTATGTGTAGTGGAAGGGTTGATCCCCTTTTTGTGATAGAGGCCTTTAGGAATGGGGCTGATGCGGTAATGGTTGGGGGTTGCAAACTGGGGGAGTGTAAGTATGTGGAGGGCAATCTTCAGGCCCTGATTATGGCAGAGCTTGTGTGGCATTTGATGAGACTTATTGGGCTTAAGGAGGAGCGGTTTAAATTGGAGTGGGTTTCAAGTGCTGAGCCAGTGAAGCTGGTTGAGGATATGAAGAATTTTATGCTTAAGATTAAGGAGCTTGGGCCCCTTGGAAGTGCAGAGGGTATTTCAAAGGAGGATCTATCCTTTTATCTTGACGCAGCTGTAGAGGTATGTAAAAATATGCAAGTTCGTACAGCTTATGGAAATGTTGCAAAGGAATTGAAAAAACTGCAGGATTTTTCC
This sequence comes from uncultured Caldimicrobium sp., assembly GCA_964595655.1. GTDB lineage: Bacteria > Desulfobacterota > Thermodesulfobacteria > Thermodesulfobacteriales > Thermodesulfobacteriaceae > Caldimicrobium. The sequence continues at coordinate 18,119 of CAZQQV010000016.1, read as the reverse complement.
ATGGAGACGATAGAAAAAAGGGTTGAAGAAAGGCTTTTGCCTGTGCTTAAAAGTAAGCTTTATGAGATTGAAGTTAAAGCGCTTCTTAAGGATGGGCCAAAGAGTGTGGATTATCTTTCTCAAAAGACAAGGGCAAGTATGGAAGAGTTAGAGCCCATTCTTTCAAAGATTATGAAGTCATAGGAGGAGAGCTTTGAGGGCTTTAGCTATTGCAGAGAGAGAGGTTAAGGGTTTTGTTCAAGAAAGGGTTTCAACCTTTGATCAGTGTTTCAGGTGCGGGGCCTGTTCGGGCATTTGTCCTGTTAAGAAAACAAGTCCTGTATTTGATCCAAGAAAAATTGTGCATCAGCTTTTGAATGGAAGGCTTGAGGGCGCTCTTTGGGAGGTTATCTGGTATTGTTCTCAATGTGGATCCTGTGTGCCTGTTTGTCCTATGGATGTAAAGCCAAGGGATGTTATAAAGGCTTTAAGAGATTTTGCTTATGATAGGGGGCTAATTTCTGAAGAAAGGCTTTTTGAATTGGGAATGTTTGCAAGGGTTAACCCCTCCAAATGTATCGTTTGTTTGACCTGCGTGAGAACCTGTCCTTTTTCAGCGGTAAGCATACGAGAAGAGGGGTTTGCCTTTATTGATAAGAATAAATGCAGGGCTTGCGGTATATGTGTTAGGGAATGTCCAGCAAGGGCTATAGAGCTTATAGAAAAACCTGAATATCTGGAGGTAAGTTTTTAATGGCTAAAAATGAGTTAAAACTTGCCATTCTTTGCTGTAATTATACTAATTTATCTGAGAGAGAGGATTTTTATGAGCTTCCTGTTAAGCTTGAGATAAAGCGTTTTCCCTGTTCAGGGAAAATTGAGATTACTGATATGTTGAGGGCTTTGAGAGAAGGAGCAAAGGGAGTTATGGTTGCAGGTTGTGCTCCTGGGACCTGTCATAATGGAAAAGGAAGTGAGCGGGCAGAAAAAAGGGTAATAGGGGCACAAAGGATTCTTGAGGAAATTGGGCTTGAGAAAGAGAGAATAAAGATGTTTTTTGTGGAAAGACTTTCAGCGGAGGACTTTATTGAAAAGGCAAAGGCCTTTTACAAAGAGATTTTAAACCTTGAGTTAAAGGAGAGAAAGGGACAATGATTATTGCGGAAAGAAGGCCTGTTCCTGAGATTTTGGCAAATATTGAAAATGTTGAGAAGGTGCTTGTGCTTGGATGTCGTGGGTGTGTGGCTGTGTGTTCTGCAGGGGGAGATAGAGAGGTAGCCATTGTTGCTGAGGCTATAAGGCTTGCAAGAACCCTTCAAAATAGGCCTATTGAGGTGCTTGAGGCAACTTTTATTAGACAGTGTGATCCGGAGTATCTTGAGCCCCTTAAGGAATATAAAAATCAGGTTGAAGCGGTTGTGAGCCTTGCTTGTGGAGTTGGGGTAAATTTGATTGCAGATTTATATCCTGATGTGAGGGTTTATCCAGGGGTTGATACCAGCTTTTATGGGGCAAATATTGCCCTTGGGGAGTGGGTTGAGAAATGCAGGGGCTGTGGAGATTGCATAATTGATAAAACAGGAGGGCTTTGTCCCATAGCAAGATGTGCAAAGAATTTGCTGAATGGGCCCTGTGGGGGTTCGCAGGGAGGAAGGTGTGAGGTGAGAAAGGATATGCCCTGTATCTGGCATGAGATAGTTGAGAGACTAAAGGCTCGGGGAGAGCTTGAAAAACTTTTTGAGATATGGGAGCCAAAGGATTGGAGGCCAGCTGGAGGAGATGGACTTAGAGTTAGAATTAGACAAGATCTGACACAGAATGGAGGGGAATAGCCTTGGAGACAAAGAGCCATCTTGAAAGGCTTCTTGAGGCAGGAAAATTTGTGGTTACTGCTGAGATTGGGCCTCCGAGAAATGCAGACCCTGAGGTTATAAAGAAAAAGGCAAAGATATTAAAGGGTTATGTGGATGCCGTAAATATTACGGATTGTCAGACGGCAGTTGTGCGTGTTTCCAGTATGGCTTCAGCGGTTTTGGTTATGAGTGAGGGGCTTGAGCCTGTGATGCAGATGACCTGTAGAGACAGAAATCGCATTGGGATTCAGGCGGATCTTCTTGGTGCAAGCGCCCTTGGAATTAAAAATCTTCTCTGTTTGACGGGGGATCACCCCAAATTTGGGAATCATCCACAGGCTAAACCTGTTTTTGATTTGGATTCTGTTCAGCTTTTGGCCTTGGTAAAAGGTCTAAATGAAGGAAGGTTTGAAAATGGAGAAGAAATAAAGGGAAAGAGACCTTACTTTTTCCTTGGGGCAGCGGAAAACCCCTTTGCTGAGCCCTTTGATTTTAGGCCTTATAGGCTTGCCAAAAAGGTAAAGGCTGGGGCAAGGTTTATTCAAACTCAGATTATTTATAATGTAGAAAAATTTAGAAAATTTATGGAAAAATGTAAAGAGCTTGGGCTTCTTGATAAGGTTTATATTCTTGCTGGGATTACTCCGCCAAAGTCCCTTGGAATGGCAAAGTATATGAAGTACCATGTGCCTGGGCTTGAGGTGCCTGATGAGGTCATAAAGAGGCTTGAGTCTGCAAAAGATAAGAAAGAAGAGGGTATACAGATAGCGGTTGATATTATTCAGCAGGTAAAGGAGATTCCAGGGGTTTGTGGAGTTCACATTATGGCCATTGAGTGGGAGGAGGCTGTTCCTGAGATTGTAAAAAGAGCAGGGCTTTATCCAAGGGATGGGGTTCCTGAGTTTGTTCCACCTTTTGTGGTTGAGAGAGTGGTTGAGAAGGTAGTGGAGAAGCCCGTTGAGGTGATTGTTGAAAAGATTGTGGAAAAACCCGTTGAGGTGATTGTTGAAAAAGTTGTAGAAAAAGAGGTTCCTCTGGAGGGTGAAATGGCTGAAGAAAGAATTTTTACCCTTATTGAAATTCTTTCTGATCTCAAGGCAAGTTTAAAGAGCCTTAAGGCTGGAATGGAGTCTCTTGAAGAGGGGATTGCAAGGCTTGAAGAGGAGTTTTTAAGAAAAAGAGAGGCAAGGCCTGTTATAAAGGAAATTACAAAGAGGCCTGAGGAAAAGCCAAAACCTGAAGTAAAGCCAGAAGTTAAACCAGAGGTTAAAGTTGAGGTTAAAGTTGAGGAAAAGCCAGAGGTTAAGGTTGAAGAAAAGGTAGAAGTAGTAAAAGAAGAAATTGTTGCAAAGCCTGAGGAAAAGCCTCAGGTTGAGGCAGTTCCTGAGGAAAAACCAAGGCCTGAAGTGAAGGAAGAGCCTAAGGTTGAAGAAAGACCTGAAGAAAAGACTGAGATAAAGACAGAAGAAAAGGTTGAAGTTAAGCCTGAGGCAAAGCCTGAGGTTGGGGGACCCTTTAAGGCCATAACAATTGGGACTTTAAAAGGGGTTTATAGGCCTCTTTCTGAGAGGGCAAAGAGTATTCCTCAGGATCTTTATTTTGAGAAGGCAAGCGGTGAGATTAAAGAGGTGGTGATTGGTAGGGGAGATAAGGCTATAAAGGTTGGTGGGGTTTCGGCATTGAATTTTCACTTTTTTGAGGGAGAGATGAGAAACGGGGTTAAGTTTGCCCTTGAGATACTTGATGTGAAGCCTGAGGATTGGCCTGAGAGTCTTTCCAAGTATTACAGTGATGTCTTTCATGATCCAGCTCTTTGGGCTAAAAAGTGTGTGGAGGAGTATGGGGCTGAAGCTATTTGTCTTTATCTTGTGGGGACTGATCCTAACTTTTTAAATCTTCCACCTGATCATGCCAAAAAAGTTACGGAGGCTGTTTCTAAGGCAGTGGATGTTCCTTTAATTATTTGGGGTTCTGGGAATGCGGAAAAGGATGTTGAGGTTTTGAGGGAGGTTGCAGATATTATAGGGGAAAGGGGGGCAGTTATTGGCCCCATTGTTGAGGCTAATCATAGAACCCTGGCAGCAGTTGCTATGGGTTATAATCTTCCAGTGATTGCTTCAAGCCCGATTGATGTGAACCTTGCCAAGCAGTTAAATATTCTTCTTGAAAATATGGGTGTTTCCCTTGATAAAATTCTTATGGATCCCTCCATTGGGGCCCTTGGATATGGTCTTGAATACACCTATTCTGTTATGGAGAGAATAAGGCTTGCAGCCCTTTTTGCTCAGGATACCAAGCTTCAGGTTCCCTTTATTTGTAGTATTGGAAAGGAGGTTTGGAAAACCAAGGAGGCTGGTCTTCCAACAGATGAACTTATGGGAGAGGCGGAGTCAAGGGGTATTCTTATGGAGGCTTTAACTGGGATAACCCTTGCCCTTGCAGGGGGAGATCTTTTAATTATGAGACATCCCAAGGCAGTTGAGCTCTGTAAAGAGCTTTTTAAAGGCTTAAGCTTAAGTTAGAAGGGGGGGAAGTTTATGTCAAAGATTATTGCAACAGCAGCCATAAGGGGCGCTCATAAAATTGTTGAGCGCGCCTGGGAAAAGTATGAAGAGGCTGTTAAGAAATTTGGTAAAGAGGCAGAAATTGGCTTTCCAAATACCGCTTATTATCTTCCCATTATATACGCTATGCTTGGCTATCCTGTAAAGAGGCTTGGAGATTGTGAGGAGGTTTTACAGGAGGCAAAGAGGCTTTTGCCTGAGATTCCTTCTGAGAAGACTTGGCTTCCCTATCTTGGTCCAGCTCTTGATGCAGGAATGGCAACCTTTTTTGCTGAGGAAATCATTGAGGCTATAAGATATCTTGAGAATCCCAATTTTTACACCAAGACTGAGGAGCCCATTGGGGACAATATCTGGCTTGGAGCTGCAGATGATGTGATCTTTAGAAAAAGGGGAGTTGAATTTGTGGATGGAACAGCCCCTGGGTTTGCTGCCATTCTTGGGTCACCTCCTGATAAAGAGACTGCTCAGCGGATTGCCCAGGAGCTTTTAGAAAAGAATCTTTATGTCTTTATGCATGATAAGACCAATGGGGTTTATATGCCCTATTTACTTAAGGAAGCAGGGGTTCAGCTTGGCTGGCCAACCCGATTGATTCCTTTTGGGCCTGATTATACTTCGGTTGTTTTTGCTATTGGTTTTGCCTGCAGGGTGGCTATGTCCTTTGGTGGAATAAAGCCTGGGGATTATTTGGGAAATCTTCTTTATAACAAGGATAGAACCTTTGCTTTTGTGATTACCTTTGGGCCTGTTAGTGATGAGTGGTATGCCAATGGGGCTGGTGCTATAAACTGGGGCTTTCCTGTGATTTCTGACTGGGATATTCCTGAGATTAAGCCTTATGGAATTTGCACTTATGAGCATGTGGTCTCTAAGGTGCCCCATGAGGAGATTGTTGATAGAGCTGTTGAGGTAAGAGGTCTTAAGGTAACTGCGGTTAAGCTTGATATTCCTGTTGCCTATGCTCCTGCCTTTGAGGGAGAGAGAGTGAGAAAGGATGACCTTTATCTTGAATGTGGTGGAGGAAGATCCCCTGCGGTTGAGCTTCTTCTTTCTGCGCCCCTTGAAGAGGTAGAGGATGGAAAGATTGAGGTAATTGGGCCTGAGATAAGTGATGTGGAAAAGCTTGGAATTAAAGGGCCTCCCTATGTGCTTCCCTTTGCGGTAGTGGTGAAAGTGGCTGGAGTTAATATGCAGGAAGACTTTGAGGCCATCCTTGAGAGGCAATTTCATCATCTTATAAACTATGCCCAGGGAATTATGCATGTTGGGCAGAGAAACTTTGTCTGGTTGAGATTTAGTAAAGCAGCTGTTGAAAAGGGCTTTAAGTTTGAACACATTGGAAGGATTCTTTATGCCAAGTTGAGACAGGAATATGGAGCCATTGTTGATAAATGTCAGGTAACCATTTATACCGAGGAAGAAAAGGTTAAAGAGATTTTAGAGCTTGCCAAGAGGGTTTATGAGGCAAGGGATGCAAGGCTTGCTGGTCTTACTGATGAGACGGTGGATGTCTTTTACTCTTGCACCCTTTGTCAGAGTTTTGCTCCCAATCATGTGTGTGTGATTACACCTGAAAGAGTTGGAGCCTGTGGAGCTTACAACTGGCTTGATGGGAAGGCCTGTTATCAAATCAATCCCACAGGGCCAAATCAGCCTATTCCAAAGGGTGAGCTTATTGACCCTGTGCTTGGGCAGTTTAGCGGAGTAAATGAATATGTGAAGCAGGCTTCAAGAGGTGCAGTAGAGAGGGTAAGCCTTTACAGTATTCTTGTTGATCCCATGACGGTTTGTGGATGTATGGAAGGAATTGCAGCGCTTTTGCCCTCGGTTAATGGTATAATGATTGTAAACAGGGACTATATGGGTATGACTCCTACGGGAATGAAGTTTTCAACCCTTGCTGGAATGGTGGGTGGAGGTCAGGTAACCCCTGGTTTTATGGGGGTTTCTAAACATTATATTACTTCTAAAAAGTTTTTGGCTGCAGAGGGCGGGCTTTTGAGGGTGGTTTGGATGCCAAAGATGCTCAAGGAGGAGCTAAGGGAAAAGCTTCAGAAAAGAGCTGAAGAGCTTGGAGTTCCTGACCTTGTTGATAAGATTGCCGATGAGACTGTGGCAACCACTGAAGAAGAGGTAAAGGCCTGGATAGAAAAGGTAAATCATCCTGTGCTTAAGTTGCCACCCTTGGTATAAAGTTTAGACAATAAGGAGGAATAGGAGAATGGGACTTACAGGGATTCAGATTCTGGGAAAGCTTCCTAAAAAGAACTGTAAGGAATGTGGTTTTCCAACCTGTATGGCCTTTGCTATGAAGGTTGCTGCTGGGCAGGCTGAGATTACCGCTTGCCCCTATGTGGATCCCAAGGTGGTTGAAGAGATAGCAGAAGCCACAGCTCCACCTATAAGAACGGTAAAAATTGGAGGAGGGGAGTATATTTATTCCCTTGGTGGGGAGACAGTTCTCTTTAGACATGAAAAGCGCTTTGAAAATCCTCCTCCCCTTGGAACTTTTATAAAGGTCTCTATGGATGAGGCAGAGATTAATAGAAGAATTGATTTATATAAAAGGCTTTCCTGGGAGAGGGTTGGGATTATCCTTAGGCCAGAGGTTGTCATGCTTGAGGGAGATGGCGATCTTTCAAAATTTGAGGCTTTGGTAAAAAGGGTTCGGGAGGAGCTTCCTCATGTAGGGATAGTGCTTTCAGGAAGTCCTGAGGCTATAAAGAGAGGGATTTCTATTTGTGGTGATTTTAAACCCCTTATATATGCAGCCAATTCGCAAAATTTTGATGAAATGGCGGGGTTGGCTGAGGAAGCAAAAACCCCTTTAGCCATTTCTGCTGACTCCTTGGATGAACTTTCTGAGCTTGCAGACAAAGCCATAAAGAAGGGGCTAAAGGATCTTGTGCTTGATCCAGGCTCTAAAAGCTTGAGGGAGCTCTTTGAAGACCTTGTGATTATAAGAAGGGCAGCCATAAAGAAGCGCTTTAAGCCCTTTGGATTTCCTGTAATGGTTTTTCCTTATAGATATACTGATGATTATCTTCTTGAGAGCTCCATTACAGGTATCTTTATAGCTAAGTATGCAAGCCTCATCATTCTTTCTGATTTCAAGGCAGAAAGTTTATTCAATCTTCTTGTTGAGAGGATGAATATCTTTACTGATCCTCAGAAGCCCCTTGTGGTTGAGGAGGGAATTTATCCGGTTAATGGACCTGATGAGTGGTCTCCAGTTGTCATTACCTGCAACTTTGCCTTAACCTATTTCATTGTGAATGGAGAGATTGAGGGAAGCAGAGTCCCAACCTGGCTTTTAATTAAGAATACTGATGGGCTTTCGGTTCTTACAGCCTGGGCAGCTGGAAAATTTGGTGCTGATAGCATTGCAGAGTTTGTGAAGAGATGTGGAATAGAAGAGAAGGTGAAGCATAGAAAGCTTGCCATACCTGGATATCTTGCAGGTATAAAAGGAGAGCTTGAGGAGGAACTTCCTGGCTGGGAGATTTTGGTTGGGCCAAGGGAGGCAAGCGGGCTTCCTGCCTTTTTGAAAAAGGTTTCAGCTGAGTTGAGAGAGCAAGCAAAAGCTGCCTAAAAAGTTTATAATGGAATTGAGGTAAAAATAAAATAAAGGGTGGAGGGAAAGAGATGGCACAAACTGTGGTTTGTATTGCTGAAAGTATAAATATAATGAGCAAAAGAATTGGGCCAGCTATGAAGGAAAGGAATCCCCTTCCTATTCAGCAGATGGCAAAGGAGGAAACTGAGCTTGGGGCGGATTACCTTGATTTAAATATCGGGCCTGCTAAGAAGGACGGGCCAGAGCTTGCAAGCTGGATTGTGAGGGTAGTTGAAGAGGTGGTAGATACCCCTATTTCTCTTGATACCACTAATCCTGAGGCCATGATTGCAGGAATCAAGGCTTCAAAGAATCCTTCCAGGATTCTTATGAATTCTATATCTATTCAGCCTGAAAGACTTGAGAGGCTTGGGCCTTTTGCTGCAGAGGTTGGTTGTGATGTGGTAGCTCTTCTTTGGGGGCAAGAGGGGCTCCCAAGAGATGCCAATGAGAGGGCAGCCCTTGCAGTGGATTTAATTATGAAGCTGAACGAATATGGTATACCTAATGAGAAAATCTGGGTGGATCCCATTATTACTCCTATAACCCTTGGGGCTGAACAAATTCAGGAGGCCTTGCTTTTCCTTTCCATGCTTCAGGATATTGCCCCAGGTGCCAAAAGCACTGTAGGGCTCTCTAATGTTTCCAATGGAGTTGCCCCTCATCTTAGGCCCTATCTTAATAGAGTTCTTCTTATGATGCTTATGAAATACAATGTTTACAGTGCTATTGTAGATGTTTATGATAAAGAACTTGTTGAGATTGCCAAGGGGAAACACCCTGATTGGGTAGCCCTTGTTCACAGGATGATGGATGGGGATGAGCCAGATCCAAAGTCTCTTTCACCAAAGGAGCTTGAAATTTATAAAACCTACAAAGTTCTTAGTGGACAGACCATATTTTCTGAGTCTTGGTTAGAACTTTAGAGAAAGTAGTTTTGGTTTTTGAAAACACTGCGGATTTAAGCTTGGGCAACTATTTTTGATTTGAGTCAAGGGGAAATTGGATATGTCCCTGAGGATCCGGATCAATCAGAAAGAGGTTGAGGCTAAAAAAGGTGAACTCCTCCTTGAGGTAGCAAAGAGGGAAGGTTTTTATATTCCTACCCTTTGCTATTTAAAAGATAGAAAATATCCGGAAAATCCCTGTGGGATTTGTATTGTTGAGGTCAAGGGTGAGGGAGTAGTTAGAAGTTGTAATTATGTTATTGAGAGAGAAATAGAGGTTGAAACAGAAACGCCCAAGATAAGGGAAATCAGAAGAAAAATCCTTGAAAGTCTTGTTGCCAATCATTACGGAGATTGCAAGGCACCCTGTCATACCCCTTGTCCTGGTGGCTTAAATATTCAGGGTTATATAGGATTTATTGCCAAGGGAGACTTTAAGGCTTCTCTTGCTTTAATTAAGGAGAAACTTCCAATTCCAGCAGTTGTGGGAAGAGTTTGTCCCAGATTTTGTGAACCCGTTTGCAGGAGGGCCCTTGTTGATCAGCCTGTTGCCATAAATAATCTCAAAAGATTTGTTGCGGATTATTGCCTTGAGCACGGAGAACTACCGATAGAGCTTCCTCCATTGAAAGATAGAAAGGTTGCCATAATTGGGGCAGGGCCAGCAGGAATAAGCTGTGCTTATTTTTTGAGACTTAAAGGTTATAGGGTAACGGTTTTTGATAAGGAAGAAGAGCCTGGAGGATTATTGCGCTATGGAATTCCCTCTTTCAAACTTCCAAGAGAGGTTTTAAAGAAGGAGCTTGAAAATATCTTTCGTATGGAAATTGAATTTCAGGGTGGAAAGGCCTGGGGTAAAGACTTCACTTTAAAGGACCTTTTTGAGAGAGGGTATGAGGCTATTTTCATTGCTATTGGAGCAAGAAAGGAGAGATTTTTTGGGTTTCAGGGAGAGGAATTTGCAGAAAGTGGTTTTCAATTTCTTTATAATTTTAACAAGGGCCTTGTTAATACTAAGGACTATGATAGTAAAAGAGTTGCCATTCTTGGTTGTAGTTATACTGCCATTGAGCTTAGTCGGGTTTTAAGAAGATTGGGTTGTTCTGTTACGGTGTATTATCCCCGTTCAAGGATGGAGGTTCCTATCCCCCAGAGAGAGGTTGGTTATGCTGAAAAGGAGGGGGTAAAGTTTGTCTATGTTACAGCCCCTTGGATTCTTGAGCCCATAAATTCCCGCTACAAATTAACTCTTGTTAGGACTTCCCTTACTGAGAAAAAAGAGATAAAGCCTCTTCCAGAGACAGCCTTTGAGGAGGAATTTGACATTGTTTTTAAGGCTTGGGGTGAGGCTCCTTCGGATGAATTTAAAAATTTTGGGGAGCTTGAAGCAGGGCTTGAGACCACCCCTGAGGGCACAATAAAAGTCAATCCTCAAACCCTTGAAACAAGTCTAAAAGGGGTCTTTGCAGGCGGAGATTTTGTTCACGGAGCAAAAACTGTTATTCAGGCTGTGGCCTCAGGAAGAAAGGCCGCTGAGGCTATTGATGCCTATCTTGAAGGAATTCCTCTCAAAAAGAGTTTGATTACAGTCAAATATGATTTTTCACGGGGAAAAAGGGCAGAAGAATTCGATTCTAATTTTCTTGATTTATTTGTGCCTGAGGAGAGGGCTCAACTCAAAGAGAGGGATCCAGAGAAGAGGGTTCAGGACTTTGAGGAGGTTTTAATTGGATTAACAGAAGAGGAGGCTATAAAAGAGGCCAATCGCTGTTTAAGATGTGGCTGTCTTGGGATACACAAATGTGAATTTAGAGAGCTTCTTATAAAAGAGGATGTACCTGTTTCAGGCGCAAGAAAGAAAATTAAATATGCCATTCAAAAATCTCATCCCTTAATTGAAGTTGATTCCAATAAGTGTATTGCCTGTGAAAGGTGTGTTAGAACCTGTCCATATGATGCCATCTTTTTTAAAGTGGTTAACAAAGGAAAGCCTGAAGAGTATATTACTTTCAGATTTACTGAAAGATGTGTTAACTGTGGGGCCTGTGTGGATGCCTGTCCTACTGGGGCTTTAACGAAGAAAAATCTCCTTGTGCCTTATTCAAGAAAGGAAGCAAGGGCTGTTAAATCCGTTTGCGGTTATTGCGGCGTTGGCTGTAATCTTACGGTCTGGGTTAAGAACGGAACTATTTTAGAAATCACTGGAAGAGATCTTCCTCCAAATTATGGTTATACCTGCGTTAAGGGAAGATTTGGTTTTGAATTTTACAAAAGCTCTGAAAGACTTACTCATCCCATGATTCGCAAAGATAGATTGAGAGAATTTGAGAGGGTTTCCTGGGATACAGCGCTTGAATTTGTGGCAGAAAATCTTTTGAAAATTAAGGAAAAATATGGGCCCGATTCCCTGGGTTTTTTATGTTCAGCAAGGTGTTCCAATGAAGAAAACTATTTGATGCAAAAGATTGCAAGAGGGATTTTTAAGACAAACAATGTGGACAATCCTGCCCGTGTCTGACACGCTCCATCGGTCGCGGGTCTCGCGGCCACAGTAGGAACTGGAGCGGCCTGTGTTCACTTCGATGAAATTTATAACGCCGAGTTACTCTTCCTCATAGGCACAAACTCCTTTGAAGCCCATCCCATTGTTGCTCAAAAAATAATGCGTGCTTTGGAAAGGGGCGCAAAGTGTATTGTAGCTGATCCGCGGAGAATCCATTTTGCTGATAAAGCCAATCTTTATTTACCGCTTAGACCTGGAAGTAATGTGCCTTTACTTAATGGAATGGCCTATGTCATTATCAAAGAAGAGCTTTACAACAAGGAATTTGTTGAAAGATATGTGGAAAACTTTGAGGCTTACAGACACTATATCCTTAGCGAATGGGACCTTGCAAAGGCAAGCAGATATACAGGGTTAAAACCTTTCTTAATTGAGCAGGCTGCCTATCTTTATGCACGGGCAAAAAGTGCTCTTATTCTCTGGGGGCTTGGAGTATCTGAACACAGAACCGGCTCTTATTCTGCTATGGCAGCGGCAAACCTTGCTACCCTTTGTGGTTTTTGGGGAAAACCTGGCTGTGGAGCAATGCCTTTAAGAGGACAAAACAATGTTCAAGGGGCCTGTGATGTGGGAGGGCTTCCTTATGTGCTCCCTGGATATCAGAGCTATCTTGATCCCGGTGTGAAATTGAGATTCCAGGAAGTCTGGGGGGAATTTATTCCAGATAGAGAAGGAAAAACTTTGCCAGCTCTTTTAAGGGAAGCCCTTTCTGGAAAGGTAAAGGCCCTTTATATCATGGGCTATGACATAGCCATGAGTCACGGGGATATTGGGTCTGTTTGGGAGGCTTTAAAAAATCTTGAGTTTTTGGTAGTGCAAGATATCTTTATGCCCCTTTCAGGGAAATATGCCCATGTGGTTTTGCCTGCAGCCTGCCTTTTTGAAAAATGTGGCACCTTCACGAATGGCGAAAGAAGGGTTCAGCTTTTTGAAAAGGCAGTCTCTCCACCAGGAGAAGCCCTTCCTGATTGGTTGATTTTAACCAAGCTTTCTCAAAAATTGGGATATAATTGGAATTATAACTCCCCTGCAGAAATTGCTGAGGAAATAGGAAGGGTCTGGCCAGCCTGGAGGGGAATTACCCATTCCCAATTAAAGGAGAGAGGAATTCAATGGCCTGCCCCAGAGCCAGACCATCCAGGAACACCAATCCTCTTCACTTCAGGCTTTCCTAAAGGAAAAATTCATTTGGCTATAGCAAAGTACTTACCACCCTTTGAAGAGCCAACCTCTAAATATCCCTTTATTCTTGTTACAGTAAGAAAACTTTATCATTATAACATTGGAAGTATGTCAAGAAGATGTCCCTCTCTCAAAAAGATTTATTCTGATCCAGTTCTTGATATGAATCCAGAGGATGCAGCAGAGCTTGGCATTTACGAAGGTGCCAAAGTAAGAGTCTTTAATGACAGAGGGGAGGTGCTTTTTAAAGCTCATCTTGATGAGAGAGTACCAAGAGGCCTTCTTTATACGGATTTCCATTTTGAAAAAGCCTTAACTAATTTACTGGTTAGCCCAGGCCTTGACGAACTTATGGAGACTCCTGAATACAAAGTTTCAGCTGTGGCTGTCTCTCTTCTTAAGTAAATAACCTTTCTATCCTTAAGCCTGTATTGTCCTTATTGGTGACAAGCTTTAAGCCTACTTGTAAAGGAAGTTTAATTTGAGGAAAGAGTGAATAAGTGGAAATTGTATTAAGTTAGTAGTATATTTAATGCTATGGGGATTCTCTTTGGTCCTGTAAAGTCAAGGAGGCTTGGACTTTCTCTTGGGGTTGAGCTTGTGCCTTCCAAGATATGTTCCATGGATTGTCTTTATTGTGAAGTGGGAAAAACTAAGACCCTCACTACTCTTAGGGCTCCTTATATTTCTTGGGAAGAAATAGAAAAGGCCCTTAATGAGGCTAAAGAGAGGGAAGGAGAGTATGAGGTTTTAACCTTTACAGGAAGTGGTGAGCCTACTCTGAACATTTACTTTGAAAGGGCTGTTGAACTTGCTAAAAATTTAATTAAAAAACCAGTTTCAGTTTTAACTAACAGCACAACCCTTAATATTGAATCCATAAGAAGGGCTCTATCAAAGGTAGATTATGTGCTTGCCTCCCTTGATTCTGCAAGAGAGAAATCCTTCAAGCTGGTTAATAGACCTGCAGAAGGGGTAAGTCTTGAAGATATTATTATAAGTTTAAAAGCCTTAAGAGAAGAAATGGATGGGGAACTCTGGCTTGAAATTTTGTTTGTAAAGGGCATTAATGACACTGAAGAGGATTTAAAGGCCCTTAAGGAGGCTATTTTATATATAAATCCTCACAGGGTTCAGTTAAATACCGTGGTGAGACCTCCAGCCTATGCCCTTGCAAGGCCCTTAAGTTTGGAGGAGGTTGAAAGGATAAAAATTTATCTTGGAGACAAGGCAGAAATAATAACTCCAAGAGAAAAAAAACTTGAAGAGCTTTCTTTCAAAAAGGAGCTTTCTGAACTGTTATTTGATTATCTTTCAAGAAGGCCTGCTCCCTTTTCAGAGCTCTGTGAGGTCTTTAGAAACGAAAGGGAGCTTGAAAGGGCCCTTCAAAAACTTATAGAGGAAGGTAAAATTAGACGCGTTTTATATCAAAATGAAATTTATTTCACCTCTTAAGTTTTCATGACCTATGGGAAGTAACGAAAATAATAGTTTGCAAAAATTTTCAAAGTCACTTCCTTTTAAAGAAGGGGGTTTTTCTTCTCCTAAAAGAGATAGAAATTTTTATAAAAAGGTAATTGAAGCAGTTCTTTTTTGTGCAGGAAGGTCTGTTAAGGTAAATGAATTTATTACCCTTTTTGAAAAGGAGCTTTCTTCAAAGGAGATTGAAGGTCTTCTTGAAGAGTTGCAAAAGGAATATGAAGGTCGTGGAGTGAGGATTTTACCTGTGGCAGGGGGCTTTCGTGTGGAGTCAGATCCGGAGGTAGCTCTCTATTTGAAAAAATTTTTTCAACCAAGGTCATTTCGCTGGACAAAGCCCCTTCTTGAAACTTTAGCCATCATTGCCTATTTTCAACCCATCACAAGGGCTGAAATTTCTGCAAAAAGAGGGGGGGTTGAAGTTTCTCCTCACATTAAAACCCTTCTTGAAAGAGGCTTTGTAAAAGTGGTTGGTAGAAAGGAGGTCCCTGGAAGACCCGCTCTTTATGGAACCACCAATTATTTTCTGGAATACTTTGGTTTAAATTCCCTCAAGGATCTTCCACCTCTTGAAGAACTTGAAAAATTGATCCAAAGGGAGGGATAATGATTGGAATCATTGACTACAAAGCTGGGAATTTAACCAGTGTGGCAAGGGCTATTCAATATCTGGGCTTTAACTGGATAATTTCTTCTGATCCAGAAAAACTGAGAAGATGTGAAAGAATTATCTTTCCGGGAGTGGGTGCTGCAAAATCTGCCATGGAAAGCCTCAAAGAATTCGGGCTTGATGAATTTTTAAGAGAAACCTTTAAAAAGGGGGTGCCCATTCTTGGAATATGTCTTGGAACCCAGATTATTATGGAAGAAAGCGAAGAGGATGGTGGAACCATAACTCTTGGCTTAATTCCAGGAAAAGTTTATAGATTCCCCGATCCCTTAGTCTGGAATGGCGAGGTCTTGAAAGTGCCTCATATGGGATGGAATAGGGTCTCCTGGTTAAAGGAGCACCCTGTAATTAAAGGGCTTGATCCGGATTTTGAATATTACTTTGTGCATAGTTATTATCCAAGACCTGCAGATGAAAATCTTGTGCTTGGGCTTACTTTTTACGGAATTAACTTTCCTTCTGGGATTGCCTATAAAAATCTTGTTGCCTTTCAATTTCACCCTGAAAAGAGTGGAAGGCCAGGCCTTCAAATACTTAAAAATTTCTGCGAATGGGAACCTTAATAATTACTTCTTGAGGGGAGAGATAACAGCAATCATCTGGCGTCCCTCAAGTTTTGGGGGCATCTCAACCTGCCCTTTGCCTTCTATAGCCTGAAAGATAGCTGTAAAAACTCTATCTGCAAGCTCAGGATGAGCAAGCTCCCTTCCTTTAAAGATAACCCTTATTCTAACCTTGTTGTGATCTTCAAGAAATCTCAAAATATGTTTGATTTTCACTTCAAGGTCGTGTTTGTCTGTTTTTGGGCTTAGTTTGATTTCTTTGACTTCAATAACCGTTTGTTTCTTTTTAGCCTCTTTGGCTTTTTTGGCCTCTTGATAGAGAAATTCCCCAAAATCCATTATTTTGCAAACTGGTGGATTGGCAGTGGGTGCAACTTCCACAAGATCAAGCCCATACTCTTCAGCAATTCTTAAAGCCTCAGAAAGGGGAACAATTCCAATTTGCTTGCCATCTGGCCCGATGAGCCTTACCTCTTTGGCACGAATTTTTTCATTAACTCTGTACTTACTCTTCAAATCTTGCTGCATATACTCCCCCTCTTTTTGATTGTTATCACCTCCTTTAAAGGAGTGATGAATTTCTTTGAAATCATTAAGGGACTTGAGGTTTGTTTTCCTTCTGAAGGGTTTCTATAAAATCAGAAAGTTTAACACCGTAAGACACTTCACCAGTTCTTTTTCTCACACTTATGGTCTCACTTTCTTCTTCTTTATCTCCTACGATGACCATGTAAGGAATCTTTTCAAGCTGAGCAGAGCGAATTTTGTAGTTTATTTTTTCTGAGCGAAAATCTTTTTCCACTCTAAAGCCTGCCTTAAGAAGCTCTTGATAAATTTTTTCACCATAGGGAATATTTCTATCAGTTAAGGTCAGAACTTTTATTTGGACAGGGGAAAGCCAGAATGGGAAGGCCCCTGCATAATGCTCAATGAGAACGCCAAAAAACCTCTCAAGAGAACCAAGAAGGGCCCTATGTATCATAATAGGACGATGAAATTGATTGTCCTCACCCACATAGACAAGGTCAAATCTTTCAGGAAGATTGAAATCAACCTGAATGGTAGAACACTGCCAGAATCTCCCAAGAACATCTTTAATCTTTAAATCAATTTTTGGGCCATAAAAGACTCCCTCACCTGGATCAATTTCGTAAGGAAGCCCCTTTTCTTCAAGAGCCCTCTTTAAGGCTTCCTCAGCTTTATCCCAGATAGCTGGATCTCCAACAAATTTTTCAGGTCTTGTGGAGAGGAAAATTTGATATTCCTCAAAACCGAAGAGTTTAAGGAAGTAAATTACAAGATCTAAGACCTGGATAAGCTCCTCTTCCAGTTGGTCTTCCCTACAATAAATGTGGGCATCGTCCTGGGTAAAACCTCTTACCCGCAAAAGGCCATGCAAAACTCCGCTTCTTTCATATCTGTAAACTGTTCCAAGCTCGCAAAATCTTATAGGAAGTTCCCTATAACTTCTTCTTTTTTGATTATAAATAAAGATATGAAAGGGGCAATTCATGGGCTTTAATTGGTAGGAGCGATTTTCAAGTTCCATGGGAGGAAACATATTTTCTGCATAATAATCCAAGTGCCCTGAAGTTTTCCAAAGATCCCGAAGGGCAATATGAGGAGTATAAACCAGTTGATAGCCCCTTTTTAAATGTTCTTCTTTCCAGAGGTCCTCAATAAGCTTTCTTACAATTGCCCCTTTAGGAAGCCAGATTACAAGCCCTGGGCCAATATCTTCTTCAATGGTAAAAAGTTCAAGTTCCCTTCCCAGTTTTCTGTGATCTCTTTTTTTAACTTCTTCTAACCAGTCAAGGTAGGTCTTTAGGTCTTCCTCTTTGAAAAAGGCAGTTCCATATATGCGCCAAAGCATGGGATTTTTCTCATCACCTCTCCAATAGGCCCCAGATACCGAGAGAAGTTTTAAGGCTTTAACCTGTCCTGTAGAAAGAAGATGAGGCCCCTTACAAAGATCAACAAAATCTCCCTGTGTATAAATACTCACTTTCGAATCCGGAAATTCTTCTATTAACTCAAGCTTGAAATCTTCTTTGAGTTGTGAGAAAAGCTTTTTTGCCTCCTCCTTTATCAGCTCTCTTCTTTCAATAGGAAGATCTTTTTTTATTAACTCTTTGATTTTTTTCTCTAAAGCCTTGAGATCCTCTTCAGTGAAGGAGCGTTCATAATAGATATCATAATAAAAGCCCTCTTCTATGGCTGGGCCAATTCCAAGTTTAGCCCCAGGAAAGAGCTCTTTTACCGCCTGAGCAAGGAGATGAGAAGCCGTGTGCCTTAAAACATCAAGAGCCTCCTTTGTATCTGGATAAAGGGGCTCAAGAACAAGTTCCTCAGAATTTGAAGGAAGGGGGGTATGCCAATCAATAATTTCTCCGTTAAGTTTGAAGGCAATAGGAAGCTCTTTTTTGGGATTTAGCTTTTTTATTTCTGAAAGAAGTGTTTTAAGAGGTTTTTCAGGGTCTAAGTGAAATTCCCCGAGATCTTTTATGTGAATCTTCAATTCTTTACTTTAATCTCCCTTAAAATAATTTAAGTGGTAGGCGCGGGCGGGATCGAACCGCCGACCTCTTGCGCGTCAAGCAAGCGCTCTCCCACTGAGCTACGCGCCTATCTTTAAACAATTTTAAAATAATCCAAAAACAAACCTTGTCAAGAGGTCAAATAGCTTCATGTTATTGCAAA
>CAZQQV010000015.1:0-31856 GCA_964595655.1 uncultured Caldimicrobium sp. | reverse complement strand
CTCCTTTCAAAGAGGTCTTTAAAGACCGCTATTAGGGAATCCTTTTTTAAAACTTAGGGTTTATCTGTGGTTTAAACCGAAAATAAGTGAGGCATTAGTGCTTCCAAGGAGAGTAGAAAAGAGAGAAAAAGGCGTTATATTTTATGGAGCTATGAAGAGCTTAGGATCAGATTATTTAAAGGATTTAAATCCTGCCCAGAGAGCTGCTGTTGAGACCATATATGGCCCCCTTTTGGTTATAGCAGGGGCAGGCTCTGGCAAAACAAGAACCCTTGTTTGCCGTCTTGCCTATCTTGTTGAAAGGGGCATTCCCTCAGAAAAAATCCTCCTATTAACCTTTACAAGAAGAGCAGCAAGGGAAATGATAGATAGGGCCTGTGCCCTTCTTCAAAGGGATGTCAACAAAATTACAGGGGGGACCTTTCACTCTCTTTGCAACCTTATGCTCAGGCAATATGGAAGTCTCATTGGATATGATCCAAACTTTACCCTTCTTGACAGAGGAGATTCAGAGGATCTTTTGAATCTTTTGAAGACAAGCCTTGGGCTTTCAGACAAAAAGAAGCGCTTTCCTAAAAAGGATACTTTGGCAACCATTCATAGTAAGAGTATAAATCAGCTTCGCTCCGTTGAAGAGATCGTTGCCTCAGAATATCCTCAATTTCTTGAATATCTTCCAGAAATTCAGAGACTCTTTGCGGAATACACAGCCTATAAACGGGAACATCAACTTATGGACTATGATGATCTTCTCTTAAACTGGTTGAAAATCTTAAAGGAGTTTCCCTATGTAAGGGAGAGGGTGGGAGAGCGCTTCCAATTCATTATGGTTGACGAGTATCAGGATACTAATACCTTGCAGGGTGAAATTATAAAGTACATGGCAGAAGCACACAGAAATGTGATGGTTGTGGGAGATGATTCTCAGAGTATTTATGGTTTTAGAGGGGCCAATTATAGAAACATCTTTGAATTTCCAAGGCTATTTCCCGAAGCTAAGATTATAAAGCTTGAGCAGAATTATCGAAGCACCCAGCCCATTCTTGATCTTGCCAATGTAATTATTGCTAACTCCAAGATTAAATACACTAAAACCCTTTTTACTCTAAAAAAGGAAGGAGAAAAACCTGTTTTTTTGAGACCAAAAGATGAAGCAGAGGCAAGTATCTTTATTGCTGATAAAGTTCTTGAGCTTAGGGAGAAGGGCTTAAAACTCTCCCAGATGGCAGTTCTTTTTCGCTCTGCCTTTCATTCCTATGAATTAGAAATTGAGCTAACTAAAAGGGGTATTCCCTTTGTAAAATATGGTGGTCTAAAACTTTTAGAATCTGCCCATGTAAAGGATTTAATTTCCTTTTTGAAGATAATATTAAATCCCAGGGATTTTCTTGCCTGGAACAGAGTTTTACTTTTGATGGAGGGTATCGGTCCTCGCACTGCAGAAAAGATTGTCAATATTTTGAAAGAAGAGGGGCTTGCCTTTTCTTATCCAAGAATTTTGAGTTTGAGCCCCTCTCGCGACTTAAAGAGATTTCTTGACCTCTACATGAATTTAAGAGCCTATAATGAAAGCCCCTCAGAGATCCTTTCTCAAATATGGACTTACTATGAACCTATTTTTGAGAGAATTTATTATGAGGATTATAATCGAAGAGTGAAGGATATTGAGGGTCTCTTCTCTCTTGCAGAAAAATATGAGTCTCTTGATGAATTTTTATCAGAACTTCTTCTTGAACCTATAGAGATTACCGATTATGAAAAGTGGGATACCGATGAAGCTCCGTTAGTTCTGTCAACCATTCATTCAGCTAAGGGTCTTGAATGGCATACGGTTTTTATTATTTCTCTAATCGAGGGAAGATTTCCCTCTTTCCACAGTCTCGAAAATGAAGAAGAGCTTGAAGAGGAAAGAAGACTTTTTTATGTGGCTGTTACCAGGGCAAGGGAAAAGCTTTATCTAATTTCCCCCCTTATGGTTTATTTGCCAGGAGAGGGTAAGGTTTTTGCAAAACCATCAAGATTTATAAGAGAAATTCCTCCATCCCTTTACACAGAAATATCCTTAAATAGACATAAATCCTTTACCTCCTCCCTTCAGGAAAAATTGAAGGAAGAAATTACCTATAGCACCTCTCCCTTTAAGGTTGGAGATCTTGTCAAGCATCCTCACTTTGGAGAAGGAGAGGTTCTCGAAATTTTAGGGGAAAAAATAAAGGTAAACTTTGTCAACAAAGGTCCAACTCTTTTACATCTTAAATACACCAATCTTGAGAAGTTGCGGTGAAGGAAAGAATTGACATAGCTTTAAAAATAAAAGAAAGAGTTTTGGTTCGCAATATTTCTTTGTATTCCTTAGAATTGCTTCCTTCTGAAATAAAGGAAAAGCTTGAGAGTTTTCAACAAAAATTTTTACTCCTTTATGCACAAAAGATTTATAAGCCTGAGATTGAAATTCTTGATAAAAAGAAGGTATTCATAAAAAAAACTTCCGATATACCTGAGTTTCAAAGAGGTGATATTTGTCTTCTCATACTGCCCTTTAATAACTTACGTTATGTTTTTCAGGTAAAAATTGTTGAAGAAAATGAAAAGGGTTATCTTGGTGAATTTGTTGATCCAAGATATGATGAAAGGATTTTGGTTAAGAAACCTACACCTGTATTTTTTTCTTTCATTCCTCCTCAATTTGTTCAAAATTTGATAAGTAATCCCTCTTTTCAACTTTTGAGAGAAAGTAACTTTTCCCTAGAATCTTATCCTGACTTGAAAGAAATTCATGTTTACGATTTTATTATAGACGAAAATCATAGTATAAGTGAAGAATTCAAAAAACTTATTCAAAAAACCTTTGTTGTAGGTGAGCTTGTTGACCTCTCCTCTGGCGGCCTTTGTGCAAGGACAAGGGGACATATTAATATAACCGATGACTTTGGAGTTTTTTATTTAAAGTTTAACCTGGATTTGTCTTCAAAATTGATTAAATTTGGCCTTTTTACTCACCTGAGAAACACAACTTTTAAAGAGGATTTTACCTATTTTCACTTGGCTTTTCTGGTAAGCCTGAAAAAGGAGTTTTGGAATACTATAAAGGGCGATCTTTTAGAATTAGCTCGTCAATAAATTTTCACAAATCCTTAGGGCAGCTTCAAGTAAGTTCCCCTCACTTTTGATAATAATTACTGCTTTGTCTGTTTCGTTTTGTACTTTCAAAATTTTTAAATTATTTAAACTGGAAATTTTTCTGAATTTAGGGAGTAATGAAAGGTCTTTCAGCATAATATGAAGAAGCTTGTTTTTTTCTTCAATGGAGGGAATTTTCAAGGTTTTCATATAAAGTTTTAACTGATAAATTTTTATGAGATTTTCTGCTTCCCCAGGGAGTTTTCCGTATTTATCTTCAACAAAGGCTTTGAAATCTTCAAGTTGAGAGACCTCTTTTATTAAAACGAGCTCTCTATAGAGGCTCAGTCTCTCTTCGGTGTCTGGGATGTAACTTTGAGGAATAAAGGCTGGAATTTTAATGTTAACTTCAGGCTCCCAATCATCGATTTCTTCTCCCCTAAGGCTCTTTATGGTGTTTTCCAGAAGTTCAAGATAGAGCTCATAACCCACTTTGTTTATATTTCCAGATTGATTAATTCCAAGAAGTTCACCAGCTCCTCTTATTTTAAGATCACTTAAGGCAAGCTTAAAGCCTGATCCAAGTTCCACAAATTGCATAAGGGCTTTAAGACGCTTTTGGGCTCCTTCAGTAAGGGTTTTAAAATCCGGAACAAGGAGATAGCAATAGGCCTTTTCTTTTCCCCTTCCAACCCTTCCTCTGAGCTGATAAATATCGGCAAGGCCAAAAAGATCAGCCCGGTTTATAAAGATAGTGTTGGCTGAAGGAATGTCTATTCCGCTTCCGATAATGGGTGTGCAAACAAGGATATCCACCTCATGATTGAGAAATTTATAGATGGCCCTTTCAAGAAGGGATTCTTCAAGCTGTCCGTGGACTATTTCAATTCGGGCAGAGGGCACAAGTTTTTTTATAAAATTGGCAAGGCTTGTAAGCCCCTGGATGCGTGGATGGACAAAATAGATTTGTCCCCCTCTTTTTAGCTCCTCTTCAATGGCATTTTTGATAATCTCAGGATCAAAGGTGGTTAAGATGGTTTTTATAGCCTTTCTTCCAGGAGGGGGCGTCTCAATTAAAGAGAGATCAAAAATTCCAAGGAGACTCAGTTGAAGACTTCTTGGGATAGGCGTTGCAGACAAAGAAAGAACCTTTACTTTCTTTTTTAACTGTTTTAGGCGCTCCTTTTGTTTTACTCCAAAGCGATGCTCTTCATCAATTACAAGTAGTCCCAAATCTTTGAATTCCACATCCTTTGAGAGAAGACGATGGGTTCCAATTAAAACCAATATTTCTCCCTCTTTGAGTTTTTTTAGGGTTTCCTTTTGTTCTTTTTCGCCTCTCAGTCTTGAAAGAATTCCAACCTTGATTCCAAAGGGTTCAAGCCTTTCTTTAAAGTTTCTATAATGCTGTTCTGCAAGAAGGGTTGTGGGACAAAGAACTGCTACCTGTTTCCCTGCACGGGCAGTAACAAAAATAGCCCTAAGAGCCACCTCGGTTTTACCAAAACCCACATCTCCAACGAGAAGCCTTTCCATGGGTTTGGGACTTGCCAAATCCTCAAGAATCTCCTCAATGGCAGTTAACTGATCAGGAGTTTCCTCATAGGGGAAGGTTTGTGCAAACTCTGCTAAAGCAAGAGTATCAATGGGTATGGAAAAGCTCTTTAAGGCCTTTCTTTCAGCATAAAGCCTCAAAATTTCCTCAACTACCTCGGTTAACCTTTTTTCAACCTCTTTTCTTCTTTTTAAAAAGGTTTTTTTACCGAGTTTGTCAAGCTGGGGTTCTTTATCTCCAACGCCCACATAGGGATAAAGCTCAGAAAGTTTTGTCACTGGAAGAAAAAGTTTGTCTCCATCTGCATATTCAACTTCAAGAAATTCTCCCTCAAAGCCATCTACTTTAAGAAAAACAAGGCCCTGAAATTTTCCGATTCCATGAAGTTTATGAACCACATAGTCTCCAGGTTTTAAATCCTCAAACCTTCTGAAATATTGACTTTTTCTGGAAGATAGGGTCTTTTCCTTCTCTTTCTTGAGTCTTTTTCCAAAAAGCTCAAAGTCTGAGGTAATAATTAGATTTTTCTCAGGATAAATAAAGCCTTCTCTTACATCTCCAAGGTGGAAATTAAGGTTTTCGTAAAGAGTATAACCCCTCTGGCGAAGCCCTTCTTTAATGGTAGTTTTAATAATAGCATCTTGAATAAAAATGTGAATTTCTTTACCTTCCTCTAAGCTTTCTATCAAGAATTCAAAGGCCTCATTGATACGATTATTCGTTTTCTCAAAATGAATATTTTTAATCTCAAAGGCTTTAAAGGAAGGACCTCTTAAGGGAAGCTCCACCGCCTCAATCACAGAATGTTTTTGGAAAAGGCCTTCTATTTCCTGTGGTTCTGCATAGAGAAGTTTTTCCTCAAAGAGAAGTTTTTCTTTAACTTTTGCCTTTTCAGAAAATTTGCGAATTTTTTCCCAAAAGGCTTCAAGTTCCCTTAAAATTTTTTCCCTTTCAAAGAGCACAAAGAGAATCTTTTGAGAGTCAAGATTTTCATGTAAAAGCTTAAGATCGTAAAAAAGAGGCAGAAGAAATTCAGGATTTTCAAGAAATGTTTTATTTTCTATATAACTCAGAAGTTGAGAGAGTCTTTTTTCAGAGATTTTATCCTTTAAATTGAGGATTTTTTCATAGAGTTTTTCCGTCTCATTTGTAAAGAAGAGTTCCTTTGCAGGAAGAATACTTCCTTCCTCTGCTAATCCAAGACTTTTTTGGGTTTCAGGATCAAAAAATTTCATTGTAATGAGTTCCTTTCCAAAAAATTCAAGTCTTAAGGGATATTCATATTGAGGGGAAAAAACATCAATAACTGCCCCTTTTACCGTAAATTCCCCTTTATTTTTTACAACGCCAACCCTTTCATAACCAAGAAAAACAAGATTTTCGATAAAACTATCTCTTTCAATTTTTTCACCAGGAATGACATAAATATAGTGCTTTTTAAGAAGCTCAGCCGGAATGGTTTTTCTTGAAAAGGCCTTTATATCAAGAACTATTGCCTTTAAATTCCTTAATTCCCAGAGGATTTTCAGCCTTTCCTTTTCCTCTTCATCAACAGTGTAAGCCTCAGAAAGAGGAGGAAGATGGGATGAGGGATAGTGGGAAATTTTTCCAGGAGATAGCGTCTTATAGACATGATAAAAATCTCTGATTTTTTCTTCATCAGGAAAAATAACAAAGAGAGTATAGTCTGCAGTTTCTTTATAATATTCCTTAGCAAGGAGGTATCCCAAAAAGGAGGCATTAATACCTGAAAAGTTAGGCAATCCCTTCATAATTCTTAGGCAAATTTAAATTTTTTCTTTTAATTTTCAAGAAAGAGGAATATAATGTAAACTATGCAAATTGAGGAGTTAACCTCAGAGGAGTTTAAAAATTTAAGAGAAACCATAAAGAGTGTTATTATTCCTGTTGGTTCAATTGAGGCCCATGGGCCCCATTTGCCTCTTGGGACAGACCTTTTTACTATATACGAAATTTCAAAAAGATTGGTAAAAGAAATAAAAATTTTCCTCTCTCCACCTATCTATTTTGGGCTTTGCAGAAGCACAAGAGATCTTCCTGGAACAATCACCATAAGGGGAGAGACCTTAAAAAATCTCCTTTTAGACTTATTGGAGAGCTTTTATCAACAGGGATTGAGAAATTTTGTTATTCTCTCTGGACACGCAGGGGGCACACACAATGCCTATTTGATTGATACTGCAGAAGCCTTTCTTGAAAAATATGGAGATGCAAGGTTTTTTGTGGCTGATATTATAAAGCTTTTAAAAGAGATTTTACAAGAACTTGGAATTCCAGAAAGGGATTCTCACGCAGGAGAATGGGAAACCTCTCTCATGATGTATTTGAAAGAGGAGCTTGTAAGGGATGTTTCCAGGGCCTTTGAGGATTATCCCTCCTTTCCAAAATTCTTGATTTTAAAGGAAAAGGAAAAATACTGGCCCTCTGGAATCTGGGGAAATCCCCTCAAAGCCTCAAAAGAAAAGGGAAAAGTTCTTACAGAGAGGCTTCTTCAAAAATTGAAGGAGCTTTTGAGGGATTTTATTCAGTGATTTTTTTGTGAATCCCTTTAATTATTAGGCGCACGCCTTAGTTTTTGAAAAGTTTGTAGAAAATAATTATTTTACCTCTTGACAAGAATAATTATCAGGTTATAAATTTTTAAATTTAAAGGGGGGGTGTAAAGATGGGCAGACTAAGAGGAACGAGGGTGGAAAAATAGGAAATACCCTTGAGAACTTGAGGCATGCAGCCCACCCACCTTTGCAAAAATTGCCAGAGAAGAGGGATTTGAAGAGATCGCCAGAGTTTTTGAAGCCATAGCAGTGGCTGAACAATTTCATGAAAAGAGATACCTTGCTTTTGCCAAAAATCTGGAAGAAGGAACCCTTTTTAAGAAGAAGGTTGAGGTTATCTTGAGATGCAGAAATTGTGGGTATATTTATAGAGGCCTTGAAGCTCCAGATCCCTTCCCTTCCTGTGATCTTCCTCGGGCCTATTTTGAGCTTATTTGCGAAAAGTGGTAGATTTAAATGTGTCCCTCCTGAAGGAGGGACTTTTTTATTGATGGAAAAACATTTCCAAAATCCTGTTTAAAAAACTCTCAAAGACCATTCAAAAAGCGCTCAAGCTAAAATTGTCCTTTTCCAGACCCTTTCAGAAGCTCTTCTCTTATTAAAAAAATTTCCTTAAAAAATTCCTCTTGACATTTTTATCCTCTCCTTTATGCTTAGGTGGTATAAAGTGGAAAAAAGTGGGAAAAAATGTTTAGAGGGAAATTCAGGCATAATCTTGATGAGAAGGGGAGGCTCAGTCTTCCTTCCAAGTTTAGGGAGGTTCTGAGGGTAAAGTATGGCACGGAAAAGCTTGTTATAACTAACTTGCCTGAATGTCTGGTTGCCTATCCAATTTCTGAATGGAATGAGCTTGAAAAAAAGCTTCTCAATCTTCCCTTTGGGATGAAAGAGGCAAGGGAATTTTTGAGATATTTTCTTGGATCAGCAGAGGAGTGTGAACCCGATAGACAGGGAAGAATCCTTCTTCCCCAAGCTTTAAGGGAAGAAATTCAGGCGGAAAAAGAGGTAGTTCTTCTTGGAATGCTCACCTATTTTGAAATCTGGAATCCCAAGAATCTCTCTGAAAGATTTGAAAAAATAAAATCTGATTTTGATGGATTTCTACAGGCTTTACACCCTTACTTTGCTTTACCTTGAGGGAGGATGACCTGTATTATCATGAGCCAGTGCTTGTTGATGAGGTTCTTCAATGGCTCAATGTTAAGGAGGATGGAATTTATGTGGATGGAACCCTTGGGCTTGGCGGGCATACAAGGGCCATCCTTGAAAAGGGAGCTCCCAGTGCCAAAGTTTATGCCTTTGAATGGAATGAGGAGACCCTCCAAATTGCAAGGGAGAGACTCAGAAAATACGAAGACAGATTAAAAATTATACCCAAAAATTTTATTTACATAAGAGAGGAAATGGAAAAAGAGGGACTTAAAGTTGACGGAGTTCTCCTTGATCTTGGACTTTCTTCCTTTTTGATTGAGGGTTCTGGAAGGGGGTTTACCTTTCAAAAAGATGAGCCCCTTGATATGAGAATGAACCTTGAACTTGGGCTAAAGGCTGAAGATATTCTCAATTCCTTTTCTGAAGAGGAATTATGCAGGGTTTTTGCAAAAGGGGAGGTTCCAAGGGCCCGAGGTTTTGCAAGATTTATTGTCAAAAAGAGAAAAGAGGCCCCCTTTAGGACCACCTTTGATCTTGTCTCAGCGGTAAGGGAGTTTTTTAAACCGGTTAAGAGGAAGGAGAAGGATTTGCTGGCTATAGTGTTTCAAGCCCTAAGAATAGAGGTGAATCACGAGCTTGAAAATCTGGAAAGGGCTTTAAAGGAGGTTCCAGAGGTTTTAAAACCCGGGGGAAGATTTCTGATAATTTCCTTTCATTCCCTTGAAGACAGGCTTGTAAAAAGGGCTTTTAAAAGTGATCCAAGGCTTCTTGTTCTCACCAAAAAACCCATAGTTCCAAGCCTTGAGGAGGTGAGGAGAAATCCCAGGGCAAGAAGTGCTAAACTGAGGGTAGCTGAAAGGAGGTAAACCATGGCTGGAAAGGTATATACGCTAAAGCCTAATGTAGATTACAGAAAGGTAAGTGAAAAAGGAAGGGCTGAAGAGAAGGTTTCTCTTCGGGAAAAAGTTCTTGAAAGCCTTGAGACTCTCTTATTAGTAATTCTTCTTTCTGTTTTCATAACGGTTTTGGGAGGGCTTTCTTATAAAGGCTTTGTTTATTTCAAAATCAAGAGGGAGAAAGCTTCTCTTTTAGCGGAAAAAAATGTTCTTGAAGAAAGGCTTAAAAATCTTACTTCACGAGAAATAGTGCTTGAAAAGGCTAAAAAACTTGGATTAAGACCTCCTCAAGAGAGAGATTACATTTATCTAAAATGAGGTGCAAGCTTAATTTTTGTTCCATCATTGCCTTTTTTATCTTGGGATTAGCCTTTTTTTATGGGCTTTCTTCAGGAAGGGGTTTAAACCCATCAGGAGAATTAAAAGTAAAAAGGGGATATCTTCTTGATAGAGAGGGAGAGCCCCTTGTTATCAATAAAGAAAATTTTAAAGCCTACCTTATTTTGAAGGGAGAGTCACTTTTGGGAAGGGATTGGCCAGCAGAGATCCAGCCCTATTTAAAAAGACCCCTTGAAATTCCTAAAAAGGGGCTTTTTTTACTTTCTGAAAGTCTTACCCTGGAGGAAGTAAAAAAGCTTGAAAAGGTTGAAAATGTTGTTATAAAGGGGGAGGTTGAAAGAAAAACAATTTTTGAAGGGCTTAAACCTTTGATTGGTGATGTCTCAGGGGGAGAAGGTATCTCAGGCCTTGAAAAAACCTTTGATCCCCTTCTTAAAAAAGGACAAAGCGTGATGACCTCCCTTGATGCAAAATTCATAAAAAGGATTTATTCTTTAAATAAAAACTATGGTGAGTTTTTCTTGAAAGGAATTGCCCTCTTTAGGATCTCAACAGGGGAATTAATTGCCTATTACTCCCAAGGAGAAAATGAATGGTTAGAGAGAAAGATTTCCTTTGCTGAGGAATATACAGGAAAAGGAGGCAAAGTGGAAACGCCTCTTTCTTTAGTGAAAAATTGTTTAGCTGAGCTTTGTGAAAAACCTGTTAATCCTACTTTTTTGCCAATAAAGGAGAAGCTCTGTGAGCCCTCTGAAAAGGAGCTTGAATACCTTTTCTTTCTTAAAGATTCAAGAGAATGGATTTACCTTGCAAGAAAGGGTGACCTTTTGCATGTGCTTTTTGGAGGTCTTCCTGAAAAGGAAAAAACTTATTCCTTTGAGAAGTTAAAAAACAACCTTCAATATCTTGTCAAAGGATTATGATGACCCTGGGAGAACTTATTAGAGAAGAGGAAATTCTTGATAGATTTAATTACGATGAGAAGTTGGAAATTACTGGAATTACTGATGATTCAAGAAAGGTTGAGCCAGGTTTTATTTTTTTTGCAAGAAGGGGAACAAAGGAGAGTGGAGAGCGTTATATTCCTGAGGCTTTAAATAAAGGGGCAGTTTGTATTATCAGGGAAAGTCCGCCTGATTCCTCCGTGAATTGCACCCAGATCCAGGTCAAAAACATAAAAGAGGTAATGGGAAAAATTGCTTTAAAGTTTTATGGAAATCCCGAAAGGGATTTAGTTCTTATTGGAATTACCGGAACCAATGGCAAAAGTTCAACAAGTTTTTTTTTGAAGGAACTTCTTGAAAATCTTGGTTTTAAGTCCGCATATTTTGGGACCCTTTTTTATGAGGTAGGAGATAAAAGGTATTCCTCAAAGGAGACCACTCCTTCTATTATTGAGCTTGCTCCTCTTTTGAAGGAGGCCAAAGAAAGGGCAATTAAATATGTGGTTATGGAGGTTTCCTCTCATGCCCTTGATCAGGATAGAGTTTTCCCGCTTATGTATGATCTTGCAGGGTTTACCAATCTCTCAAGGGATCATCTGGATTACCACAGGGATATGGAATCTTACTATCAAGCCAAGAAAAAGCTTTTTACCAATTATTTGAAATTGGATGGAAAGGCCGTTATTTCCCTTGAGAGTGTCTATGGGCAAAGACTTTATCAAGAATTACTTAATGAGAGATTTTTAGAGCCTGAAAGGATGATAAGAGTGAACGAGGGCATAAAGGCAGAAATTCTTGGGAGAAGCCCCGGGCTTAAACTGAGGATAAGGGGGCTTAAGGGTGAATATGAGGTTGAGACAGGGCTTTTTGGGGATTATCAGGCCTTAAATGTGGCAACTCTTTTTGGTTTAGCACTTGGGCTTGGTTTTGACGAAGGGGAAATTATTTCTGCTTTAAAGAAGCTTAAAAATCCACCTGGAAGGCTTGAGCTCTGCGGAATTTACAATGGGGCGTTTATTTTTGTGGATTATGCCCACACTCCTCAGGCCCTTGAAAGTGCTTTGAAGAGTCTTTTGCCTCTTAAGAAAGGGCGTTTGATAGCCCTTTTTGGATGCGGTGGAAATCGGGATCCTGGGAAAAGACCTCTTATGGGCAAGGTTGCAAGTTCCATTTCGGATCTCGTTGTGCTAACCTCTGATAACCCTCGTTTTGAAGACCCTGAAAAAATCATTGAAGATATAAAGCTTGGCCTAAATGGAAGTAAGCCCTTTTATATCATTCCTGATAGAAGGGAGGCCATAGCCTTTGCCATAGAGGAATTAAAACCAGGAGATGTGCTTCTTATAGCTGGAAAGGGACATGAAGACTATCAAGAGATTATGGGAAAAAGATATCCCTTTTCTGACAGAGAGGAAGTAAAAAAAATCTTGAGGAGACTTTCTGAAGATGCTTGTTGAAAACAGATTTACCACTGAGGAAGTGATCAAGGGAACAGGAGGAATGCTTGTAAACGGTGATATGGGGATTCCCTTTAAGGGTATTTCCACAGACACACGGATTCTTGAGCCGGGATATCTCTTTTGGGCACTAAAGGGAAAGAATTATGACGGGCATTCCTTTTGGAAGGTTGCCTTAGAAAGGGGTGCTAAAGGGCTTGTCCTTTCCTATTTTCCAAAGGATCTAAAACTTGAAGAGCTTCCCAAGACTATTTCTGTCATTTTAGTGAGGGACACCCTCAAGGCCCTTGGAGATTTTGCAGCCTGGTATAGAACTGAAAAAAACTTCAAGGTTATAGCTATAACTGGCTCCTGCGGAAAGACAACCACAAAGGAAATGACTTACGAAATTCTTAAAGAATTTTATAGGGTTGCTAAAAATGAGGCTAACTATAATAATCTGATAGGGGTTCCTCTCAGTATTTTGGGCATTAGAGAAAGGCCAGACTGGGTGGTTCTTGAGGTTGGAACTAATCAAAAAGGAGAAATTAGAAGACTTGCAGAAATTGCTAAACCTTCTATTTCTCTGATTACCTGTATTCAACCCGCTCATCTTGAAGGGCTCTCTTCCATTGAAGGAGTTCTTGAGGAGAAGATTTCCCTTTTTGAAAAAACCGATCCTGAGGGAGTTATTATTTATAATTATGATCAGGATTTGCTAAGAAGAAGGGTTGAGACCTTTCCACAAAGGAAGTTATCCTTTGGAGAAAAGGAGGGGGCTGACTTTCGTCTTCTTTCAGAAGAATTGAAGGGCGCTTTCTTAAAAGTAAAAATGTTCTTTAAAAATGAGGAGTATACCTTTGAGATAAATCTTCCTGGGAAACATAATCTTTTCAATCTTCTTTCAGCCCTTGCAGTGGCCTTTGCAACGGGTCTTGAAATAAGGGAGGTGTTGGAGAGACTTCCTAAGGATTTATCTGGACTTGTTAGGGGAAAAATTTTCAAGAGGGGAAACTGGGTTATTCTTGATGATACCTATAATGCTAATCCTGGCTCCATGAGGGCTTCTTTTTTTTGGCTGAAGGATGAGGCCTCAGCAGGGGCTCTTAAAATAGCTATTCTTGGGGATATGAAAGAATTGGGAGAAATGGCCCCTCAACTCCACAGGGAAATCGGGGAGCTTGCAGGAGAACTTGTGGATAAAGCCATTTTTATAGGAGAGATGGCCCTTTTTTATGCAGAGGGCTTTAAAAATTCAGGGAAACCCTTTGAAGTTTATGCCACTGTTGAGGATTTTTTAGAGAGGGGAAGCCTTGAAGACACCCCTTCTTTTATTCTTGTTAAAGGTTCAAGGGCTTTGCGCATGGAAAGAATCGTTAAAAATTTGCTTGGAGAGGGAAACTAATGTTTTATCACCTTCTTTATCCTCTCAGTGATTGGATTCCTATTTTTAATCTATTTAAATATATCACCTTTCGAACCTTTTATGGCTCCCTTATGGCCTTTCTTCTTGTGTATTTTTTGATGCCCTCTTTCATTAATTACATGAAGAAAAAACAATTTGGTCAGATTGTGCGAGAAGAGGGCCCAGCTCATCACAAGGTTAAGACAGGGACTCCCACCATGGGAGGAGTTATTATTATCCTTGCGGTAACTATTTCTGTTTTACTCTGGTGCAACCTTTCCAATCCCTTTGTTTGGCTTTCTCTTTTTGCACTTCTTGGATTTGGCGCAATAGGTTTTGCGGATGATTATTTAAAGATAAAAAGGGGTAAAAATCTTGGGCTTAGAGCCAGAGAAAAACTCCTCTATCAAATAATAGTATCTTTCTTTTTTTATGTACTTCTTTTCAAACTGGTTGGTTTTAATACTACGCTTAATCTTCCATTTTTTAAGAAGGTTATAATTGATCTGGGGATACTCTATCTTTTTTTTACAATTGTATTGCTTCTTGGGAGTTCTAATGCAGTTAATCTTACAGACGGACTTGATGGTCTTGCCATTGTTCCCTTTGTTGTGGTTGCAGGAGTTTATCTTGTTTTTGCCTATGCCTCGGGGCATTATAAATTTGCAAATTATCTCTTTATTCCTTACATTCCTTATGCAGGAGAGCTTGCTGTGGTTTGCGGAATTCTTGGAGGGGCAGGGCTTGGATTTCTCTGGTATAATTCCCATCCAGCGGAGATTTTTATGGGAGATGTGGGGTCTCTTGCGCTTGGCGGAGTAATGGGTGCCATTGCCATTATGGTAAAACAGGAATTTATGTTGCTTGTTGCTGGGGCAATTTTTGTGGCAGAGGCCTTGTCGGTTATTCTTCAGGTGGGATATTTTAAGCTCACTGGTGGAAAGAGAATTTTTAAAATGGCTCCCCTTCATCATCACTTTGAATTACTTGGCTGGAAGGAAAATAAGGTTGTGGTTAGATTCTGGATAATTTCTGTGCTTTGCGGAATAATTGCTCTTAGCACTCTGAAAATACGCTAAAGGGATTTAAAAAAATGGATTTGAGAGGAAAAAGGGTTGTGGTTATAGGATTTGGAAAGAGTGGTCAGGCGGCAACGAGGCTTCTTCTTGTCAAAGGAGCAGAGGTAATAGTTTCTGAAGAAAGGCCAAGGGAGGCGCTTCCTCCTTCTTATCTTTCTTCAATGGAGGTACAGGGAGTAATTTTTGAGACGGCAGGCCACAACCCTGAAACTTTGAAAAGGGCAGATTTAATTGTGGTAAGCCCTGGAGTTTCACCAAAGGTCTTTAAACCTGCCCTTGAAAAGGGGGTTCCTGTTATCAGTGAGCTTGAGCTTGCCTTTAGATTCTTGAGCCCTGAAGAGCGAGACAATACTATTGCTATAACCGGAACAAACGGGAAAACCACAACTACTGCTATGGTTTCTGAGCTTCTTAAACTTTCAGGATTTAAGGTTTTTACTGGTGGAAATTATGGAATCCCCCTTTCTGAATATGTGTTGAGTGGAGTTAAGCTTGATAAAATTGTTCTTGAGGTGTCAAGTTTTCAGCTGGAAAGAATTGAAACCTTTTATCCCCATATTGGTTTGCTTTTGAACATTACTCCTGATCATCTGGATAGATATCAAAGTCTTGAGGAATATGCTTATTATAAGTATCGCCTCTTTGAAAATCAGCGTGCTGAGGATTTTGCCCTTCTTCCCTATGGCGAGCCCTTTTTTGAAAAATTTAAAAATATTATAAAGGGAAAGATTTTATGGGTAAGTGAGAGGGAAAAGGAAGGGGTATCTGCTTTTCTTGAAGAAGATAATGTGGTTTTGAAATGGGCCTTTGGGGAGAGAGAAATTTATTCTTTAAGAGGCTTTCGGCTTCTTGGTGAGCATAACAGGTTCAATCTTGCCATGGCCTTGCTTGCAGGAAGATTAGCCGGAGGTTCTCCTCAAGCCTGTGAAAGGCTTATAAAAGAGTTCACTGGTTTTCCCCATCGCCTTGAATATGTAGGGACCTTTGGTGGGGTTACTTTTATCAATGACTCTAAGGCAACCAATGTGGATGCAACCCTTCAGGCTTTAAAGGGTCTTTTTGGTCCAATTATTCTTATTCTTGGAGGAAGGCACAAAGGGGCTTCCTATAAACCCCTTTTGCCTTTAATAAAAGAAAAGGTAAAGGCTCTTATTCTTATGGGTGAGGCAAGATTTGTCATTCAAGAGGAGCTTGGAGATCTTGTTGAAACCTATTTTGCAGAGGGACTTGCCGAGGCCCTTGCTATTTCTTTTCAGGTGGCAAAGCCAGGAGATATAGTGCTTCTTTCTCCAGCCTGTTCAAGTTTTGATCAATTCAGGGATTATCAGGAGAGGGGAGAGGTTTTTAAAGAGCTTGTTAAAAAATATGCCCCTCAATATTTTAAAGAAGGCACATCCAAAGAGGTTTACCATTGAGATGGGTAATCACAGCTGGAGGCACAGGCGGACACCTGATACCAGGGCTTTGCCTTGCTGAGGAAATTATGAGGAATGGAGAGGAATTAATTTTTATTTCAGGGACAAGACCTGTGGAAAAGCATATTTTAAAAGACAAGCCCTTTAGGGTCTATCAGTTAGAGGTTGAAGGGATAGTGGGAAGGCCTCTAAAGGATAAAATAAGAGCAATAGTTAAACTAATAAAGGCTATTCACAAGGCAAGAAAAATTCTTGCAGACTATAAGCCCCATGCCATTATTGCAGAAGGAGGGTATGTCTCTGTTCCAGTGGTTATTGCAGGAAAACTTCTCGGGATAAATACCGCCCTTCATGAACAAAATGTAATTCCAGGAAAGGCAAATCTTCTTTTGAGTAAAATGGTTGATAGAGTTTTTATAAGTTTTTCGGAGAGTAAAAAATATTTTCCCGAAAAAAAGGTAGTTTTTTCAGGAAACCCTGTAAGGAGGGAGCTTCTACTTCCGAGAGAGAGAACCCACAGGGGAAGAGGGCTTCTTGTTGTGGGAGGAAGCCTTGGTGCAAGATTTTTAAATGATCTAACCCTTAAACTTTTTCCAAGACTCTTTGAAAGTTTTCCTGATCTTTTCCTCATTCATCAGACAGGCCAGGATGATTTTGAAAGGGTAAAAAGGGAGTATGAAAAGAGTCCTTATTTTTGGAGATTTAAAGAGAATATAAAAATTTTTCCCTTTATTGAGGATATGGGCTGGGCCTACAATGAGGCAGACCTTGTGATTGCAAGAGCCGGAGCAACAACCGTTGCTGAGCTTGTTGCCCTAAGGAAACCTGCCATTCTTATACCCTATCCTTATGCTACAGGAGGGCATCAGGATAAGAATGCAGAGGTTCTTTCCCGAATAGGTGGGGCAATAAAACTAAGGCAGGAGGAAATAGAAGAGGAAAAATTTTTGCATCTTCTTAAAGATTTATTATCCCATAAAGAGACCCTTGAGAAAATGAAAAGGGCATATGAAACTTTAAAAGTAGAGAATCCTTCAGAGATAATCCTTTCTGAGATGAGAAAACTTATTGCAGGAGTGAAAAATGCTTGATAAAAAGAGGAAGATACATTTTATCGGGGTTTGTGGTGTTGGAATGAGCGGGCTTGCCATAATTTTGAAAAAACTTGGGCATGAGGTCACAGGTTGCGATCTTGTTAAGAGTAAGTATTTTGAGGCTTTAAAAAAGGAGGGAATTGAGGTTTATATAGGGCATGACCCTTCTCATGTTGAGGATGTAGAAATTGTGGTTTACTCTTCTGCTATTTCAAAGAACAATCCTGAAATACTAACTGCTAAAGAGAGGGGATTAATTCTTCTTCCAAGGGCACAAATGCTTGCCGAGGTTATGAAAGGCTATCCCAAAAGCATTCTTGTTTCTGGATCTCACGGAAAAACTACAACCACCTCCATGACTGCTGAGGTTTTAATGGGCCTTGGCATGAATCCCACGGTGATTGTTGGAGGAGTAATAAATAATATCAACTCCAACTCTCTTCTTGGGAAGGGGGAGTTTCTTGTTGCAGAGGCTGATGAAAGTGACGGCTCCTTTCTTTTTTATGACCCCTTTATTGAGGTGATCACCAATATTGATAAGGAGCATCTTGATTTCTATGCGGATTTTGAGGCTATAAAAAAGGCCTTTGCAAGTTTTATCAGGAAGTGTCATCCTGAGGGAAAGGTCATTTTATGCTGGGATGATCAGGGAGTAAGGGAGGTTGTAGCTGAGCTTTCAGGGCCCTTCCTCTTTTATGGATTGACCGAAGGTGCAGATCTTAGGGGAAGAGTTCTTGAGGAAGGTGCCTATCCACTTGTTGAGGTAACTTTTAGAGGGAAAAAGCTTGGAAGGTTTAGGCTTTCTGTTCCAGGATTACATAATGTTCAAAATGCTCTTGCAGTCCTTGCAGTGGTTGAGACCTTGGGTTTGTCCACGAAAAGGGCAATAAAAATACTCCAGACCTTTAGGGGCGTAAAAAGAAGAATGGAATTTAAAGGGATTTTTAGAGGAGCCCTTCTTTTTGATGACTATGCTCATCATCCAAGAGAGATTGAAAGTGTAATCAAAACCTTTAGAGAGCTTTATCCTGAAAAGAGACTATGTGTGGTTTTTCAGCCTCATAGATATAGCCGCACAAGGGCTCTCTGGAATGAATTTCTTCTTGTTTTGAAAGAGCCTGAGCTTCTTCTTCTTACTGAAATTTATCCAGCAAGTGAAAACCCCCTTCCTGGTATCACTGGAGAGGCCTTTTATGAGGCAGCAAGAGAAGTAAGAAGTGGCAAAAGCCCCACCTTTTTTGCAGAAACCCTTGAAGATGTAAAAAGCCTCCTTGAAAAGCTTGCCTCTTCTGATATGGTTATCATTACCATGGGTGCAGGAAATATTTATCGGGTAGGTGAAGAGCTTCTCAAAGGGGAAAAGAGAACCTATGAAGTGGCTTAAAGATTTAGATAGATTTTTAAAAGATAGAGAAATTATTTACAAAGAAGAGGAGCCCCTTTCTTGGCATACTACCATAAAAATTGGAGGGCCCGCTTTAAGAACAGTTTATCCTAAGAAATTGGAAGAGTTTATAGGTGTGCTTGAATATCTTGAGGAGAAACAAATTCCCTTCTATGTGATTGGGGGCGGAAGTAACCTTCTTGTGAGTGACAATGGTTTTGAGGGTGTTGTAGTTCTCACCAAATTTTTGAGGGGGATAGAAATTCTTTTTGAAAAGGATTTTTTAAAAATGAGGGTTCTTTCAGGAACAAGAATTAATGAGATTATCAAGGTGGGCTATGAGAGGGGATTTTGCGGCTTTGAATTTTTAGCAGGGGTTCCTGCAACCATTGGCGGGGCAATCAGGATGAATGCTGGTGCCTTTGGGAAAAGTACCTCCATGTTTGTCAAAAAAGTAACTCTATTTAAAGAGGGAGAAATAAAGGAGGTTGAACCAAAGGAGGGAGACTGGACATATAGGGCCTTTAAAGTAGATGGTATAATTCTCTCTGCAGAAATTGAATTGAAAAGGGAGGAGAAAGAAAAAATTAGGGAAAGATTAAGAGAGATCTGGGAAAAGAGAAGGGCCACCCAACCTGTCTCAGAAAAGACCTTTGGCTCTGTTTTTAAGAACCCGCCCTGTTGTTACGCTGGAGCCCTTATTGAAAGGGCTGGACTAAAGGGCTATCAAATGGGGAAAGCCAAGATTTCTGAAAGGCATGCCAACTTTATTGTAAATACCGATGGGGCAAAGGCTGAAGAGGTCCTAAATTTAATTAGGCTTGCAAGAAAGAAGGTTTATGAGTTTTTTAATATTTTACTTGAACCAGAGGTAAAATTTTTGGGGATCCCCTATGCTTGCCTGGATTAAGAGAAATATTTATTATCTTGCGGGAGGGATGTTTTTTTTAAGTTTTATCTTTATCGTTGTATATGTTCTTTATTTTACTGATCTTTTTATCCTTAAGGAAATTAAGGTTTTGAATAATCGGAGAATGAGTAAAGAAGAAATTATTAATTTAACGGGTCTTAAGGGTGGGGAGAGGCTTTTTAGGATTAATTTTAAGGAGCTTGAAAAGAGGTTAAAAAGCAATCCCCTTATAGAGGAGGTTATTATTGCAAGGAGGTTGCCTTCAAGGCTTGAAATTGCTGTAAAGGAGAGAGAGGCTTTAGCCATTCTTGTTCAAGGACAAAGGGGCTATCTTATTGATAAAAAGGGGGTTATTATAGGTGGAATTTTACCCAATGATTATTTATACTATCCTCTTGTTGAAATTAGAAATGAAAAATGGAAAGAGAATTTTTTGAATTTTCTTTCCTGGATAAAAGAAAACAAAAATTACCTGCCTGTTTTTGAAAATTTCTCAAAAATTACCTTAGAGGAGGATAAAATTATATTTATTACAAAAAGTCATTTAAAAATTTATTTTCCCTTAAGTTTTAAGGAAGATTGGATTGAGTTGTATAAAAATCTTGACAGAATTATGGTTTACCTTTATGAAAAACAGTTGATTGAAAGGGTTGAGCTTATAAGAATGGATTACCCTTATGGGAAGGCTTTATTAAAATTTAGGAGCTAATGGAATGGGAAGGGGCGAAGGAATTTTAGCTGTTGATGTTGGGACAACTAAGATATGTGCGCTTTTTGGTGAGGAGAAAGAGGGAAAACTCTGGATAACTGGTATAGGGGTTGTGCCTTCACAGGGGTTAAAGAGGGGTTGTGTAATCAATATTGAGGAGGCAACCCAGAGTATTAAAAGAGCCATCCAGAGAGCCCTTTCTCAAGCCAAAGGGGAACCGGGTTTTGTATTTACGAGCGTAACAGGGGATCACATTCAGAGTCACATGGGAATGGGTGTTATTGCTCTAAAGGAGAAGGAAGTTACTCCTCAAGATTTAGAGGAAGTTCTTCGGGCAGCGCAGGCTATGGAAATTCCCCAAGAGAGAGTGCTTCTCCATGTAATTCCTCAGGAATTTGTTCTTGACAACACAAGAGGAATAACTCAACCTCTTGGAATGACAGGGCACAGGCTTGAGGCTCATGTTCAGCTTATCACTGCACAAAGGTCTCATGTTCAAAACTTACTCAAATGTTTTGAGGCCTTAGGAATTGAGGTTGACGGGATTATTTTTCAGGGGCTTGCCTCAGCTGAGGCAGTTTTGACTCCGGAAGAAAAGGAGCTTGGTGTTCTTCTTGTAGATATTGGAGGAGGAACCACAGATCTTGTTATCTATAAGGATAGTGTTTTACGCTTTTGTGCTTCTATCCCTGTAGGTGGAGAGCTTTTAACAGGAGATCTTGTCGTCTGTCTTAGAACTACAAGAACTGAGGCGGAAAGAATTAAAATTGAAAAGGGGGTTTGTCTGCGAGAGCTGGTTGAAGAAGATGATTATGTTGAAATCCAGGGAATTGGCACAAGACCCTCAAAACAGGTAAGTAAAAAGATTATCGCAGAGATTTTAGAGGAGAGAGTAAAGGAATTAATCATTCTCATTGAAGCAGAGTTGAAAAATATTCCTAAGACCTATTTAACAAGCGGGGTGGTCTTAACAGGAGGATCTTCTTTACTTCCCGGTCTTCTTTATCTTACGGATCAGTATCTGGATCTTCCTGCAAGGATTGGTTATCCCGAGAGACTTCCAGGGCTAAGTGAAGAAATCCATCATCCCAAATTTTCTACGGCTGTTGGTATGCTTCTTTATGCATATCAAAATTTAATTAACCAGATTGAAAAACCAAAGAAGGGTAAAGGATTATTAGAAAAGTTAAAAGAGCTGCTTAAAATTTAAAGGGAGGAGACCCATGGGACTGGCCTTTGACATGGTTGATCAGGAAGAGGTAAAGTTACAACCCAATATTAAAGTAATTGGGGTTGGCGGAGCAGGTGGGAATGCTGTTGCTCATATGATAAAAAGAGGACTTACAGGGGTTGAATTTATAGCTGCTAATACGGATTATAAGGTTCTTTCT
Source organism: uncultured Caldimicrobium sp. (assembly GCA_964595655.1). Taxonomy (GTDB): domain Bacteria; phylum Desulfobacterota; class Thermodesulfobacteria; order Thermodesulfobacteriales; family Thermodesulfobacteriaceae; genus Caldimicrobium. Next base: position 10,451 of record CAZQQV010000015.1, on the reverse strand, counting down.
CTTAATCCTGCTCCGGTAAAGTTACAGCTGGGTAAAAATTTGACAAAGGGGCTTGGGGCTGGAGGAAAACCTGAGATTGGAAGAAAGGCTGCTGAGGAATCCGAAAAGGAAATAAGGGATATTTTAAAGGATGCTGATATGGTATTTCTTGCAGCAGGGATGGGTGGTGGAACAGGGACAGGGGCAACTCCTGTGATTGCAAGTATTTGTAAAGAGATGGGGATCTTAACCATTGCAGTGGTTACCAAACCCTTTTCCTTTGAGGGAAAAATTCGCATGAAACAGGCTGAAGAGGGCCTTGAAGAATTAAGAAAATATGTGGATACTTTAATTACCATTCCCAATGACAAGCTTATTTTGCTTGGTGCGCCTCAAGAAAGGCTTTATGAAATGTTTAAAAGGGCAGATGATGTATTATATTATGCAGTAAGAGGTATTTCGGATTTAATTCTTTCTCCTGGTTATATTAACCTTGACTTTGCCGATGTTAGAGCAGTTATGACAGAAAGCGGAGGAGTTGCTCTTATGGGGATGGGTGAGGCCTCTGGAGAGGACAGAGCAGAACACGCAACCCAGATGGCTATTTCAAGCCCCCTTCTTGATGACATTTCTTTAAGCGGTGCCAAAGGATTGCTTCTCAATATAAGTGTGCACCCTGAAACCCTCACTCTTCAGGAAACCCAGTATATAACTGGAACCATTTCTAAGGAGCTTCATCCTGAGGCGAGGGTCTTTTTCGGTGTGGTCTTTGATGAAAGTCTTGGAGAAACTTTAAGAATTACTTTGATTGCTACAGGCTTAGAGCGCTCCAAAAAGGAAGAAAGGGGTTCTGAAAGGGTGGTGTCCTTAGAGGAAAAGAAGAGAAAAGAAGAGCCTAAGAGATTTAACTGGAGAGAATGGCTGGATGAGGATATTCTTGAGATTCCAACTATTTTAAGAAAGAGTGCAGATTAGAGGAGGGAAGAGCCATGAAGGAAATAGCCACCTTTGAGGACCCTGTAAAAAAACAGCCTTTAAAGCTTGCTCTTTTCAGGGTTGATGAAATAGAGGCTCCTCCCTTTCAGAGGGATGTCTCGGAGAGTTTAAAAAAGCACCTTGAGATGGCCATTGAAAAGCTTGGTTTTTTAACACCAATTGTTGTGGTTCCCAAGGGTGGTAAATACTATGTGGTTGATGGAAGGCATAGGCTTGAAGCGATGAGGGATCTTGGGGCAAGAGAAATCCTTGGCATAATAGTTGATGAAAGCCTTTATCACTATATTCTTGAATTTAATACAGAAAAACCCCCGAATGTCAAAGAAAAGGCCAAGCAAGCCTACAGGCTCTTTATGGACTTTTTGAGGGAATCTCCTGAATTAATTGAGGAAGATCTCTTTACCTACTTCAAAGAACCCATGCTTATTACCTTTGGATTTGCCATTGAGGAATACGATGCAAGATTTCCTGCAAGTTTTTATGAAAGCTTTGTTTCAAAGATTGATCACTTTTTAAGGGCACCTTTATCTGAGGCAGTAGAAGAGAGAAGAAGAAGGGCTGAGGCTTTAATAGATCTCAATAGAGTTGTCAATGAAAAGTATGCGGAATTTGGCTGGGAAAATGCTCTTATGAAGGGAGAAATCGTTAGAAAGGCTGTTCAGAGGGCCTTTGGAGTGAGGGTGAGGACCATTGAAGAGGAATTTTATGCTGCAGTAGAACGGGTAAAAGAGGCCTGTCAATCCCTTACTCCTGAAGATTTCGGAGAAATAACGGAGTAATGCTTACACCTGACTATAAACCTGTATTAAGATATGTGGACTTAATTCCTGGGGACTATCAGGGACAGCCTGTTTTCTTTCTCAGGGATCCCGTTGGAATTGTTGAAGAAATAGTAGCCATTCCTCAGGGTATTGTCTATCTTCTTTCCATGATGGATGGTGAGCACGATCTGCGAGATCTTCAGGTAGAGGCTACTAAGAGATCTGGACAACTTGTTCCCTATGAGGAAATAGAGAAACTTGTGAAGTTTCTTGATGAAAAGGGATTTTTATGGAGCAAAACCTTTGAAGAGATTAAAGAGAGGGCCTATGCCCAGTGGTTTCAGCAGAAAATTCGCCCCATGGCTCATGCCAATTCCGCCTATCCTTTGGAAAGGGAGGATACCCGAAAGTTTATCAATGAAATATTAGCTTTAGCCAAGGTAGATGGTTCAAAGCCCCCACAGATTTTAATTGCACCTCATATAGATTTAAGAGTTGGTGCTAAGGCCTATGCGGAGGCTTACCGCAGATTCAATATCCCCTCTGGCTCAAGAATTATTATTCTTGGGGTTGGGCATCACCTGGATTTTCCCTATTCGGTTTTAACCAAAGATTTGGCAACCCCCTTTGGGATTCTGAGAAATGATAGAGGCGGGCTTTTATATCTTTCAAGGTCCAAAAATCTTGAGCTTTTTCCAGATCATATGGCCCATAAGCTTGAGCACTCCATTGAATTTCAGGCCCTTTTTCTTCACTATCTTAAGGGAGAGGAAATTGTAGTTTTACCCTTTTTAATTAGTTCTTACCACCTTCTTAAGCAAAATCTGGAACTTGTTCATAAATTGGTGGAGGGATTACTGGAGCTTTTTGATGAGAGAACCTATATGGTGCTCGGGATTGATTTTTGCCATCTTGGGCTTCGCTATGGCGATCCCTTTCCTCTTGATTTTCAGCTTGCAGAAAGAGCCCTTCACTTAGATAGAGAGCTCTTAGAGCTCTCCTTTTCAGGAAAAAGTGAGGAGCTTGAAAGAAGGTTTGCTGAAAATGACAGAATGAAGATTTGCGGTTCAGGGCCATTGTATCTCTTATCTCTCTTATTAGAAAAGGGCAATTTTCAAGGAAGGGGAGAGATTTTTCATCAAGAAATGTTACCCTTTGGTGAAGGATCAGGAGTTAGTGTGGCTTCAGCTGGTTATTTTATTTAACATTGAGAAATATCCCTTGTTGAGCCACCTGCATAAATCTTTATTATCAAATCATCAAGACCACAAAGCTCTATCTTTTAGATTTCACTTTGCTACCCTAAAGTTTTTAATTTTTCAAACAGGAGTTCTTAACCCTCTTTTTCAATCTCCATAGCTACCTTCCTTCTTTATTAAATTTTGTGTTAAGCTCAAAAAAACTCAGCCTATCAACATTCTTAAAATTTTAAAAACCTCTAACCCTTAAAATTCAATTTGGCCATACACGAAATTTATGATACTACCTTTTTCTGTTTCTAATTTTAAATCTTTAAGGGGTCCGAGAATAAACTGGTAAAAATTGGAATCTTTGCAAGGATAGTCACCTTAAATTATAAATAGACCTTTGAAAAATTATGATGTTTATTCGTCTTTTTGTTAGCCAAAAGTTTTCACATGCCTTTGACTTTTTTTCGGAGACCTTCGCAGGCCAAGGGTTTTGCAGCTACCTCAAAAAATAACCACTTTGCAAAGAGCTCTTTAAGTTTTTGGTGAAGACAAATTTTAATAGGCTTGGAGGTGGAACATGACTAAGAGTGGAAAATGTGAGAGATGTGAGACTCTGCCTGAGCTTCCTCTTGACAGCGCCTGTCAGATACTCTTTACAGCCAAGGCAGATGCCCTTTTAAGAAAGCTTAAACACCTGCTTGATGAGTCCCTGGGGATTAAGCCTGAGGAAGAGGAGGATTATCTTCTCTACAATAACTGCCAGGTTGAAAAAATTTTTGATGCCCTTATTTCTGCCGGTTTATCTTCCCATGAAAAAGAAGACATAGAAATGGCCATTCTTCCTCTGAATGAGCCTTTAAGCATCAAGATTTTCAAAAGGCTCAAGAAACTTTCCTATTATCTTGAACTCTATGCCAATCGGGAATTTGTGGAGATGTTGAGGGAAGCAAGATTGACTGTGCACTTTCACACTATCGTAGATGGAAATGCTAAAGACATCTTCGGTTATGAGTGTCTTATAAGAGGGGTTAAAAAGGATGGAACCCTTGTTCCACCAAAGCTTCTCTTTGAAGTGGCTGAAATGACTGATCTACTCTTCTACCTTGATCGCTCAAGTAGGGAGATATCTATAAAAACAGCAGCTGTAAAGGGAATTAAAGAAAAAAGAGTATTCATAAACTTCATTCCCACAGCAATTTATGACCCCAGATACTGCCTTTCAAGCACTATTTCTTGGGCATATAAAATGGAATATGACCCCTCCAATTTAGTTTTTGAGGTAGTTGAATCTTACAAGGTCCACGATCTTAAGCATCTCAAGCGGATTCTTGATTACTACCGAGAAAATGGATTTAAGGTTGCCTTGGATGATGTGGGTTCAGGCTTTTCAAATTTGGAAAGTCTTGTGGTTCTGAGACCTGATTACCTCAAGATTGATATGGAAATTGTGCGAGATATTCATAAAGACGGGCTGAAACAATCGGCCTGTCGTGCTCTTGTAAGTATTGCTAAAGAGAATGATATTAAAACCATTGCAGAAGGAATTGAGACCAAAGAGGAATTTCTTTTTCTTAGAGATCTCGGGATTGACTATTTTCAGGGTTTTTATTTCTCCAAACCAACTCCTGAGCCTATCCGTAAATTGGAGGTTATTTTAGAGTAAAAAACAAAATAAGGGGGGTAAAAATGAACCGAAGAAATGAGAAAAAAAGGGTCAAAGCTCATCTCAGGGTTTGCTTTAAGTCTTTTTTAGCAGAGCATGAGGATGTCTATTTCTGCAACATCAATGTCTGGCGTGAAGGGGACCTTTTTCCATCTCCCTTTAGAGAACTTGTGTGGGAGGGAGACAAGGGCTCAAAAGCCGAGGTTGAGATTTCTGGAAATTCCTTTTTTAACTATGACATGGGGGAAGATTTTTGAGATTGCAGATTGGCAATTTATTCCTCCTGCCAAGATGGTTGACAAAAGGCTAAGACTGGGAAGATTTTATCCCCTTGGCTATTTCCGAAACCTTCCAGGGATATATGCTGGTAATCCCTTCCCAGGAAGGATCATAGACATAAATGCCAAGGAAAGAACCTATCTCCTTGATGCCAACCATCCCTTAGGGAGGATAGAAAGTCTCACTCTGAAGATGGAGATCCTTGAGGTTGTGCCAAAGGAGTCTGAGCTTGGTGGGAGGTGCAAGGATTTTTGTGAACTTGCCCTTTATACAGGGCCTGGTATGCAGGCCCGCTACAACGGAATTCCCACTGATTTTGGGATTAACGAGAAAGAAAGCTTTTCCCGCTTAGATGAGACCCCGGACACGAAGTTTTATAAAGAACCACGGCTCACCTATCATATAGATAGAGTCTGCCACGCTCACCTAATTGAATTTTACAAAAACCACTTAAGAGGCAAAAAAATTCTTGATCTCATGAGTAGCTTTGAGTCCCATCTTCCTGAGGGAGATTTTGAGGTCATAGGCCTTGGGATAAATGCCGATGAGATGAAGGCCAATCCAAGGTTAAGCGATTTTGTGGTGAAGGACATCAATCTTGAGCCCCTTCTTCCCTTTGAGAGTGAGAGTTTCGATGCCGTGGTTTGTGACCTATCCATAGAATATGTTATCCATCCCTTGGAACTTATGAAAGAGGTGAAGCGAGTTCTGAAACCAGGGGGACAGGCCTTCTTTAGTTTTTCCAATCGGTATTTTCCTCCTAAGGTGATTAGGCTCTGGATTGATCTACATGAGTTTGAAAGGATGGGGTATGTGTTAGAACTTTTTAAACTCTGCGCAGGTTTTAAAAATCTGAGAACTTATAGCTTGAGAGGTTATCCAAGACCTACGGATGATCGCTGGTTTGGAGTGAGCTTTCAGTCTGATCCTTTGTATGTGGTCTGGGGTGAAAAGGAGGGCAATTAGCTGTGAAGAGGTGCTTAGTTATAGGGGGAGGGATTGGGGGAGTTCTTTCTGCACGAGTTTTAGAGCGTTGCGGAAGAGAGGTTGCCCTTCTTGAAGCATCAAACAGGCTCGGGGGATGTGCTGGAACCTTTGAGAGAAATGGGCTTCTCTATAACATTGGAGCAACCACTGTTCCAGCCCTTCTTCCGGGCTATCCTCTGAAAACCCTCCTTGACCTGATAAACAACTCAGCCCTTGAAGTGGCGGATGTAAAACTTATAGACCCAGCCATTATTATTACCAATGGTAAGTACTGGGTTAGACGCTTTATGGAACTTGAGGCCTCCATTGAGGAGTGGAATATCGCCTTTCCAGGACTAAAGGGGCATAAAAAGCTCCTTGAGCTCTCCTATAAAATCACACAAAACCTTCTTCAACATACGGTTTACTTCAACTGGAATGGACTCCCTGAAAAGGCAAAAACTCTTTTAAGGAATCTTCCTCAAATCCTTAAGGTAGGACCACTCTTTTTTAAACCTGCTCTTACCCTCCTAAAGGAGATTTACGGGGATAGCATTCCAGAGGAATTTTATTTTTTCCTTGATGCCCAGGTTAGAATTACCCTTCAGGCCTCCTTAAATGAGGTTTCTGCTTTAGCCCTTCTTCTGGCTATAGGCTATCCCTTTACAGGTATCGGAAAGGTCACAGATGGTATGGGAAGGCTGATTGAGGCCTTAGCTCTCCCCCTTGAGTATCTTCTTGAAACAAAGGTTGAAAAGATAAAAAGGGTAAGAGATGGTTTCAAGGTCTTCGCAGAAGTGGAAGGAGAGTTTTTCTCTGAAGAGCTTCTCTTAGCCTTTCCATTTCTTGAAAATCTTCAGGTCTTTGAGGATGATGAAATCAGAGCCTATTTCAGCAAATTTAAAGAGCTTCTTTCTCCCTACTCTGCCTTGGTTGTCTATGGTGAATATACTGGAAGAAATCTACACCTTTCTCCCTCTTATCTTGTGATCCTTCCTAAGAATAAAAAATCTCCTTACTCTTCTGGCTACCTCTTTCTCTCCTTTCTTCCCTTAAAAAAAGGAAAAGTCACCTTCACCCTTTCAACCCATACCCCTCTCATCATGTGGAATGGAAATTTAGAGAATGTGAGTTTAATTAAGGAGGCCCTATTGAAAACCCTTCTTGAAAATCTCTGTGAAGTCTTAAGTGAAGATATATCTCACTTTGCTGATTCTTTTATAGCTACCCCCTTTACTTTTCAGAGGTATCTTCATAAAATTCACACAGGAGGAATCCCCTATACTCTTAAAAATAACCCCTTTCACATTCCAGGCAATGTTACCCCATTTAAGGGCCTTTATCTTTCAGGGGAACATTGCTTTTCATATCAGGGCTGGTTGGGAATCTCTGTGGGTGTATTAAATTTATATTATCAACTTAAGCAAGGCCTATGAAGTCCTTTGATTTAAAGGTTTCTTCAAGGGACTGGCTATTTATTCTTATTCTGGCTATTTCCTTCTCAAGCCTTTTAAGTGCCCTCATTTACCTTTTGACCCTCGGGAAGCCAAAGCTTGGGCTTTTAACTGGAACAATTCTTGGGCTTTTTCTGGGATTTTTCTCCTTTGGTCTTGTACACCTGAATAATAACTATATCCTCCCAAGAGTTAAAAATCAAATCCTTTGGTGGATTTTTTCTGCCATAGCCTCCTTTCTTGCAGGTTTTTTAGGTTTTTTGGTAAGTTACTATGTAGTTGCCTGGTTTGGAATTCCCCTTCCCTATGGAATTACAGAAAACCTAATACTAATAGGCACTATTGTGGGGCTTTTGAACTACCTCACTGGGCTTGTTATTTTTCTCTTTGTGCGTATGAGTAAGCGAAAAGAGGAAGTGGAGAGATTTCTCCTTGATTACCAAATTCAGGCTACCACAAAGGTTTTAGATTCTCATTTCCTAGCAAATATTTTAAATAATATAATAGAACTTATACACCGCGATTCTCAACTTGCCGAAGAATATCTGGTTAAACTCACACGCTTTTTGAGAAAGGTCTTTAAGCTTAGCACACTCATTCCCATAAAAGAAGAAGTTGAAATAATAGAAGAGTATAGGCAACTTGAAAACCTGCGAAGAAAAGAAAAGATTCATTGTGAAATTAAGTGTGAAGATCCCTCTTTATGGAAGGCTCTATTTCCCAAGTTAGGACTTCAAGTCCTTGTGGAAAATGCCATAACTCATGGTGCAGATTTTAACAATCCCTTATACATAGTCATCCACATAGGTCGCATAAATAGCAAACTCTCCATTCATGTTTTGAACAATGGAAAGCCCCTGCAAGGTCAAGATATCTTTAGAAGAGGCACGGGGCTCACCATCTTGAAAAGACGCCTTGAACTCCATGGTGGAAGGCTTAAACTTATATCACAGGACCCTGTAACCTTCTATATTGAGTTCCCCTTAAGAATTTAGAAATGGGTTTTGAGACTCTAAAAGTCCTGATAGTTGATGACGAACCTTTAGCCCTTGATCGCTTAGAGAGGCTTTTGAGGAGTCTTGGGGTTAAAGAGATTTTTCGTGCAGAGCACGCTTTCAAAGCTAAAGAAATTCTTCTTGCCAACCCGGAGATCCAGATTGTTTTTCTTGATATCAGGATGCCCGGAAAGGATGGTCTTGAGCTTGCAAAGGAGTTTATTTCTATGCGGGAGGATCTCATGGTGGTTATCCAAACTGCCTATGAAGAATATGCCCTTTCTGCATACAAAAGCGGAGCCATTGCCTATCTGGTTAAACCCTATACGGCAGAAGAGCTGGGACGAGTTCTCCATCGGCTGCTTTCCTACAGAGGAGAAATAGCTCGTATCATGGTCTATGACAAAAATCAAAACCTGAAGAGTCTTCCAGTAAGTGAAATTTACTATATCAAGGCAGAGCTGAAGCATAGCCTTTGCAGAACCAAAGAGGGTTTTTGGAAGTGTATAATGGGCTTAGGAAAACTGGAAGAGAAACTCAAAAAATTGGGATTTCTTCGCATCCATAAGTCCTATCTCATAAATCTTTCTAAAGTCTCTCGCATTGAACATGCCGAAATGGGCAAACTCCTCTTTTATTTTGAAGATATTCACGAGAAAATTCTCTCAAGTAAAAGCGGGGCCAAGGTCTTCAGGGATTTGCACAGGGATTTTTAAAAGATTAACTCCACTTTTTGAGATATAAGGAAAGGCTTTCTTTTCTCTTTAAAGCTTTAAGGGTAAAGGCTCGCACTTTGCCAAGAACAGGGCGGTCCACAAAGGGATGATCAAAGGCCCCAAAACACCAGGCCACCCCAAGAAAACTATTTGGATCATCCCCGTCAAGGGCATACTTGTTATTTAGATAAAGGCAAATTTTAAAGGCCTCTTCAGGGGTTTTACTCCAGAAAATAAGCCTTTTACACCAGTACATCCGCACATAGTTGTGAATTTTGCCCCGCAAGAGAAGTTCCCTCTGGGCACATCTCCATATAGGGTCAGAGACCTCTCCTCTTTCAAGCTCAGAAAGTTCATACAGATGCTCCCTCGGGTCTCCTTCGTGATCTTTGAGAGTGTCTCTGGCCCAGGAGGGGAGTCCGTAAAAGGAGTCATAAAAGAGATTATATAAGGTAAAATTTCTTGCAAGCTCTCTCCAAATCACAAGTTCATTAAAAAAGCTTTTCACATTTGGATCTTCAAAGGGAAATCTCTCAAGAATTTTCTTTAAAACTTCAACAGGACTAATGAAACCATATCTCAGATAAGGGCTAAGATTGCTTTCAATTTCATAACCAGGCTCTGAGCGGGCTTCAGCATAATAGGTGAACTTTTCATTAAGAAAGCTATCAAGCTTTTGCAAAGCCTCTTTATAACCTCCTTTAAAGTAGGTCCCAACAGGTGAAACACTTTTATCGAGGTCAAGCTTCTCACAAAGGGAAAAAAGGGCCTTTTCATCTCTCAAAAGCTCTTTCAAAGATAGACCCTCTTCTTCAGGAAGAAAACCTCCCTCTTTGGGTACATCGAAGGAACAATCGTTGAAAAATCTTTGCCAAAGGGCCTGAAGCTTTGGTCTAAGAGTTCGGGCGTAGGGTTCAGCCTTTTTTGAGACAACTCGGGCTGGAACTACCACATTACCCTCAACAAGAAAAAGGGGCACTAATTCAACCTTTGAAAAACTCTCCCAGAGGGTTTTCTCCTCCTTAAGATAGGGGAAATCAGAAATAACAAGAACTGCCCTTTTAGCAAATCTTCTTATGCCCTCAAATAGGTCTTCCTCAGGTTTCACAAAGAGACTCAATCCAAAATTCCTTAGGCTTTCTTCAAATTCTATGAGACCCTCAAGGAGAAATAGTAGGTGCCTTAAGGTTTTTAGCCCTGCCCTTTTGGATAAAGGAAAATAGATAAAAAGAGGTTTTCTGAGATAATTGGAAAGCCCTATTGCTTCTTTTAAGCTGTAGTTATAAGAGATTCTTAGAGAATAAAGGGGTAGATATAGGACATAGTCCCCTTCTTTCTTAACTTGACTGTTTATCACATAAACCCTTTGGTTCACAGGGCACTTTTTAAGTAAAGATTTTCTATAATTTTAAAATTTTACAAGGGCTTCAAAATTTTTCATTCCCCTTTTTT
>CAZQQV010000014.1:27774-32605 GCA_964595655.1 uncultured Caldimicrobium sp. | reverse complement strand
AGGAGGGGTAGTATGGCTGAAAAACCCTTCATCCTGTGGTTTGATGAAATAAGCTATAACGATGTTCCTTTGGTTGGTGGTAAAAATGCCTCGCTTGGAGAGATGTATTCAAAGTTAACTCCCAAGGGAATTAATGTTCCCTATGGATTTGCTATAACAGCCGAGGCTTATAAATATTTCATAAAAGAAAATCATCTGGATGACAAGATCAAAGAGGCCTTAAAGGGGCTTGATACTCACAATGTGCTTGATCTTCAAAGACGTGGAAAAAAGGTTAGAAGTCTCATTCTTCAGGCTAAAATGCCTGAAAAGCTTGCAGAAGAGATCAGAAGGGCCTATCAGAGATTAGAAGAAAAATATGGAAAAGATCCCGATGTAGCGGTAAGATCCTCAGCTACCGCTGAGGATTTGCCTGATGCCTCTTTTGCAGGTCAGCAGGAAACCTATCTCAATGTAAGAGGAGCAGATAAGGTAATTGAGCATGTGCAGAAATGTTTTGCTTCCCTATTTACAGATAGGGCCATCTCATACAGGGAAGACAAAGGTTTTGATCATTTCTCTGTCTATTTATCCGTTGCTGTGCAGAAGATGGTTCGTTCAGACAAAGCCTCTTCAGGGGTTATGTTTACCTTGGATACGGAGTCAGGTTTTAGAGAAGTGGTTTATATTACTGGTTCCTGGGGGCTTGGTGAATATGTGGTTCAGGGGAAGGTAAATCCAGACGAGTTTTATGTTTTCAAACCAACCCTTAAACAGGGCTTTAGACCCATTCTTTCCAAAAAATTGGGAAGCAAGCATGTAAAGCTTGTTTATGGAGACAGTCCCAGAAAACCCCTTAAAGAGGTTAGAACCACTCAAGAAGAAAGGATGAGCTTTGTTCTCACTGATGATGAAATACTTAAACTTGCTCAGTGGGCCATTCTTATTGAGGAACACTATGGAAGGCCCATGGACATTGAATGGGCAAAAGATGGAGATGGCAAAGAGGTGGGAACAGGGGAGCTTTTTATTGTGCAGGCCCGGCCAGAGACAGTTCATGCTATAAAGGATCAAAAATTTTATGAAGTTTATAAACTTAAGGGAGATGGGAAGGTTCTTTGCACAGGAAAGGCTGTGGGAAGCAAAATTGGCCAAGGGAAAGCAAGGGTGATATTGGATGTAAGTCAGATAGGGGAATTCCAAGACGGTGAGGTTCTTGTTACCACCATGACAGATCCTGACTGGGAGCCCATAATGAAAAAGGCTTCTGCCATTGTTACTGATAAAGGTGGAAGAACCTGCCATGCAGCCATTGTTTCTCGCGAGCTTGGAATCCCCTGCATTGTTGGGACAGAAACAGCCACCAAGGTGATAAAAACAGGTATGGAAATAACCGTTGATTGCACACAGGGTGAAGAAGGAAGGGTTCTTGAGGGTCTTATTCCTTTTGAAGTTGAAAGAATTGATCTTGAAAATCTTCCTCAAACCAAGACAAAGATTATGATGAATGTGGGTATCCCTGAGCAGGCCTTTTCTCAGGGGCAGATTCCCAATGATGGAGTTGGCCTTGCCCGCCTCGAATTTATTATAGGCTCTCATATTGGAATTCATCCCCTTGCCCTCGTCTATTTTGATGAGCTAAAGAAAAAGGCCTCTCAGGATAAAAAAATTGCAAGATTGGTGAAAATAATTGAGGAAAAAACCTATGGATATACCAATAAAGCTGACTTTTTTGTGGATAAGCTTGCTCAAGGGGTTGCAACCATTGCAGCTGCCTTTTATCCAAAGGATGTAATTGTTAGACTTTCTGATTTTAAGAGCAATGAATATGCTAACCTTCTTGGCGGATACCTTTTTGAACCAGAAGAACACAATCCCATGATTGGTTGGAGAGGAGCTTCCCGTTATTACGATCCCAAATTTGAGCCTGCCTTTGCCCTTGAATGTAAGGCCCTTCTTAAGGCAAGAAATGAAATGGGCCTTACCAATATAAAGGTTATGATTCCCTTTTGCAGAACCCCCGAAGAGGGTGTCAAAGTGATGCAGGTTATGGAAAAATATGGCTTAAAGAGAGGAGAAAATGGGCTTGAAGTCTATGTCATGTGCGAAATTCCAAGTAATGTGGTCTTAGCAGAAGAATTCGCCAAAGTTTTTGATGGTTTTTCCATTGGGTCAAATGACTTAACTCAGCTTGTGCTTGGCCTTGATAGAGACTCTGAACTTGTGTCCCACCTTTATGACGAAAGAAATCCAGCTGTAAAGAAAATGATTAAAGAAGTTATTGGGGTTGCTAAAAGGATGGGAAGAAAAATCGGAATATGTGGTCAGGCCCCAAGTGATTTTCCTGATTTTGCAGAGTTTCTTGTGGAGTGCGGTATAGATTCTATAAGTTTAACCCCTGACACCGTTATAAAAACAAGGCTTCTTGTTGCAGAAAAAGAAAAGGCCCTTGAGAAAGAGAAAAAGTGATATTTTTTATAATTTTAATTCTTTTGTTGACCTCTGGGCCGGCCTTTCCGGCCCCATTAAATGAAGAAAAATCACTACTCTTGCCATTTAATCCCTTTAAGTGGTTCTCCAATTTATTTCCTAAAAAGGAAAATCCCTTAAAACTCAAGTTGAATGTTCCCCCTCCGCCCCCTCCTTCAATTCTCTTTCAAAGCCAACCAAATATTAATCCAAATGTGGAAAGGGAGGTTTCATCCTCTGGAGAAAGTATAAAAGAAAAGACCCCTTTTTCTGGAGAGGAGCTTCCTCAGACTAAAAGTCAGCCTAAGGAGCCTCAGCAAAGCTCCTCTCCCTGGCGCTGGTATTAAAATTCATCTTTAAAAATTTACTCTATACATTTAGAAAAATTTACTTTATAATAAAAGCAGCTATGCTAAAGTCTCGCGAAATTATTATTAGGCCTTATTCTAAAAAAAAGAGAAAAAAGCGTCTAAGAAGATTTTTTCTTTTTTTTCTATCAATTTTGATAGTTTTTACCCTTTCTATTTATTTTTTTCTTAACTGGTTGATTAAAAAAGAAAGTGAAGAAGTTGAAAAGTTGAGGATGAAGAATCAGTCTCTTAAGTCAGAGATAAAGAAATTTGAGAGTTCCGATCAGGCTTATGAAGAACTCTTGAGGGTAAAAATGGGGTATATTAGAGACGGAGAAAAAATTATAATTTATAAGTAGTTAAGGGGGGCCGAAATGCAGGGCTTCAGGGTTTTTGAAGGGTATTTTGATGGAAGGGACTTAAATTTTGCCATAGTGGTGAGTCGCTTTAATGTTTTTATTACCCAAAAACTTCTTGAAGGTGCTCTTGATGTTTTGAGGCGCCATAATGTAGCTGAAGAGCGAATTTGTGTTGCCTGGGTTCCTGGGGCCTTTGAAATTCCTCTTGTTGCCAAAAAGCTTGCAGAAAGTAAGAAATTTGATGCGGTTATTTGTCTTGGGGCAATAATTAGAGGAGCAACCCCTCATTTTGAATATGTTGCAGCAGAAGCCTCAAAGGGTATTGCTCAGGTTATGCTTGAAACAGGGGTTCCAGTAATTTTTGGTATTTTAACCACCGATACCATTGAGCAGGCCATTGAAAGGGCTGGAACCAAAGCAGGAAACAAAGGAGCTGAAGCAGCCTTTGCAGCCCTGGAAATTGCAAATCTTCTCAGGAAAATAAATTCCCTTTAAGGAGGCATAAAATGAAAACCATAAGGGACTTTGATCTTAAGGGAAAAAAAGTTTTTATAAGGGTTGATTTTAATGTGCCCCTGGAAGGGGGAAAAATACTTGATGACACACGAATTATAGAGGCCCTTCCAACCATCCAATATGCCTCAAATTCTGGAGGAAAGGTTTTTCTTTGTTCCCATCTTGGAAGACCAAAGGGAAAAAGACTTCCCGAACTCTCCTTGAAACCCGTATACGAATATCTTAAAAATAAACTCAAAGCCCCTCTTTATTTTCTTGAAGATATTACGAGTGAAGAGGCAGAAAGAATTCTTAGGGAAATCAAAGAGGGAGAGGTTTGTCTCTTAGAAAACATAAGATTTTACGAGGGAGAAACTAAAAATGACCCTGAGTTTGCCAAAGCTCTCTCAAAATTTGCAGAGGTTTATATTAACGATGCCTTTTCTGTTTGTCACAGGGCTCATGCCTCAGTTGTTGGAGTTGCTGAGCTTGTTAAGGAAAGGGGGATTGGCTTTTTGACAGAGAAGGAGCTTAAATATCTAAACAAGGTAATCGGCAAGCCCGAAAGGCCCCTTTTTGCCATAGTAGGTGGAAGTAAGGTTTCAACCAAAATCGGTGTTCTTAAAAATCTTTTAAATAAGATTGATAAACTTATTATTGGTGGAGCTATGGCTAATACTTTTCTCTATGCCTTAGGATATAAAGTGGGGGACTCCATGATTGAGGCAGATTTTGTAGATACTGCCAAGGAGATAATTGCTGAGGCTAAAGAAAAGGAGGTTAAGATTTATCTTCCTATAGATGCCATTGTGGAGAGAAACGGTGAGGCCTATCTCGTTTCCCTTGAGGAGATTGAAGAGGGGGACAAAATTTATGATATCGGAGAGGAAACTGTTGAATATTTTTCAGCAGCCCTTGAGGGTGCAAAAACGGTTATCTGGAATGGACCTCTTGGATACTTTGAGAAGGAGCCCTTTGATTTTGGAACTATAGCTTTAGCAAGAAAGATTGCAACCCTTTCTGCAGTAACTGTTGCTGGTGGCGGGGATACCCTTTCAGCTTTAAAAAAGGCAGGTGTTATTACAGCCTTTTCTCATACCTCAACAGCAGGTGGTGCCTTCCTTGAATATCTTGAAGGAAGAGATCTTCCAGGCCTTGCAGTTTTGAAATAATTATATG
>CAZQQV010000014.1:0-27674 GCA_964595655.1 uncultured Caldimicrobium sp. | reverse complement strand
GAATATCTTGAAGGAAGAGATCTTCCAGGCCTTGCAGTTTTGAAATAATTATATGCAGTTTTGAAATAATTATATGAGATGCCCTTATATATATTTTGAAAATTTTAGAAATACTTAGCTTTCGCTTATGCAAATTTTTAAATGTTGCGAAAGCTGAAACTTTGTTGCGAATTCTTCGCAAGACCTAAAGGGCTTGCTGCCACCTCAAAATTGTGATAGAAAATAAATTTTATTTTAAGGGGTGACCCATGGGTAGACCAATTTTTGCCGGAAACTGGAAAATGAATTACACTCTCAAAGAATCAAAAGAATATTTTGAAAAATTTTTGAGCCTTCTTCATGGAAAAGATCTTTCCGGTCGCGAAATTGTGATAGCTCCTCCTTTTACAGCCCTTTATTATGTGAGAAATCTTATTCAAGGAAGCGGGATTAAGCTTGCCTCCCAAAATGCCCATTTTGCTGAAAAAGGGGCATTTACTGGAGAAATTTCCCCTCTTATGCTTTTGGAAATAGGTGTTGAGTATGTAATTCTTGGACACTCTGAAAGAAGACACATCTTTGGAGAAAGTGATGAGCTCATAAAAAAACGGGTTGAAGGGGTTTATAAGCACGGGCTAAATCCAATTCTTTGTGTGGGAGAAACCCTTTCTGAGAGAGAGGAGGGGAAAACCTTTCAAGTAGTTGAAAAACAGCTAAAGGAGGGTCTTTCTCTTCTTGAAGATCCTGATCCAGAAAGGATAGTTATTGCCTATGAGCCTGTTTGGGCAATTGGGACTGGAAAGAATGCAACCCCTGAGCAAGCTCAAGAGGTTCACGCCTTCATCCGAGAGTTACTCAGTCAAAGATACGGAAAAGACAAGGCTGAGAAGATAAGGGTTCTTTATGGAGGAAGTGTAACTCCAGAGAATGTAAAAGAGCTTATGAAGGAGCCTGATATTGATGGTGTTCTTGTGGGAGGAGCCTCTCTTGATCCTGAAAAATTTTTCCAGATTTGCACGATAGAATTGAAATCAGAAAGGGCTGAATGTGTTTTGCCTGATTATTCACAGATTCCTCGGGATATTCTTGAAATTCCAAGGAAATACAAAAAGCTTGTTATTGTGGGTGCAAGTCCAAAGCCTGAAAGACCAAGCTATATAGTTATGGAATATCTTCTTAGGGAGGGCTTTGAAGTTTATCCAATTAATCCTGCCCACAAGGAAATTCTTGGAAGAGAGGTTTATCCTGATTTAGAGAGTTTACCTGAGGGCTTAAATCCAGATGTGGTGATAATCTTTAGAAGAAGTGAAGAGGTTAAACCAATTGTTGAAAAGGCTATAAAGCTTAAACCCAAGGTGATCTGGATGCAGGAAGGAATTGCCAACGAAGAGGCCAAGGCCCTTGCAGAAGAAAGTGGTATAAAAGTCGTCATGAATCTCTGCTTTAAAAAGGTTCATACCATCAGTAAATGGAAAACTTAGATCTTTCAAAGGGTTTACTTAAAAGTTTTGAAGACTTTCAGAAAATTCTTCTTTATCGACGCGAAACCCTTTTGAACTTGCCCCTTTCTCAGCTTTCTTCTCAGCTCCTTACTCTCTTTAGAGACCCGGGCTTTAGTCTTGGCGATCTCTTTCTTGAGTTTTTGATGAGGCTTTCTTATGCCCTCTATTTAAAGAGCAAGCTTCTTTTAAATTTTTCTGAGGAGGTTGATCAAAGTGAAAAGGAAGAGGAAGCCCCTTTAGAAGCCTTTGAGGAAAAACCTAAAAGGGATTTTCTTTATTTGTGGGGATTGTCTTTGGAGAGGGTTCTTGAAGAAAGGGTATTTTTACCCAGGGTAGATGGTTTTGAGAGTAGTTTTTCACCAGATGAAAAGGGGGATATAAATATTTTGATAGGCATTTTTCTTCGCTATCTTGAAAAATTAAAGCAGGAACCTGCTATAAAAATTGTAGTTTCCGAGCGAAATATTGAGGATTATCTTGAGGACTTAAGAGAGTTTGTTTATAAAGAGCGCCTTTTTACTTGGGAGGAATTTCTCAGAAAAAAACAAGTAGGAAGCCTTCTTGAGATTATTTTTTATTTTTTAAGTCTTCTTTTTCTTGTCTTTTATGGAGAATGCAGAGTTCATCAGGATGAGAGAGGAATAATTCAAATTTTTTTAAAGGAATAGTAAAAATTGATTTCGCCATAAAAATTGGTGCAAAACCCCTCAAAATTTCCAAAAATTCCTCATAAATAGGATTAATTTTCTAATATTGGAGTTGACAAAATGAAATAATTTACTTAAAAAGTGGAGTGTTATGAGCTACAATATAGTGCACATTATTGAAAAGTGTACGGGTTGTGAAGAGTGTGTTAAGGCCTGTGCTGAGGGACATGAGGGCCTTTCAAATTGCCGAATTTTCAAGGTGGGGCCCAAATTTACCTATTTCGCCTGTTTGCAGTGCAAGAAGCCCCAGTGTGCTTCAGCTTGTCCAGTTGGTGCCCTTTTAAGAAAGGGAGAGGTAGTTGCTTTCTATAAAGAGATCTGTGTGGGCTGTAAAAACTGTATGGAGGCTTGTCCCTGGGGTGTTCCTCGCTTTAACTTTAATACAGGAACAATTGGAAAATGCGATCTTTGTATAGAGAGAGTTAAAAGGGGTGAGAAGCCTTATTGTGTTTCTGCTTGTCCCAATGAAGCTCTAATTATCAAAGAAGTTAAGACAGAAAAGGAGTAGTCTATGGGTAATCTTTTGCCCTTTCTGATTTTTGCTTTTTTGGTCCTTGTGATTGGACTTTCCATGTTGATAGGAAATAAAATTCTTTCTGTGAAAAGACCTTATGGTGAAAAGCTCATACCCTATGAATGCGGGATGGATCCTTCTGGAGATACCAAAGTTCCCTTTAAAGTCAAATTCTATTTAATTGCCCTTATTTTTCTTGTGTTTGATGTGGAGGTGGTATTTCTTTATCCCTGGGCGGTGGTTTTTGAAGAACTTTCCTGGTTTGGTTTTGTTGAGATTTTGATTTTTGTTGTGCTTCTTTTTGCTGCCTATCTTTATGCTTGGAGTGAGGGGGCTCTCCAATGGGAATAGAGAAATCAACCATAGAAGTTGCTCCAGGAGTTCGTCAAATCCCTGGAACACCGGTTATTATTTCTCCTCTTGATGAAATTTTTAACTGGGCAAGGGCATCCTCCCTTTGGCCCATGACCTTTGGGCTTGCCTGTTGTGCTATTGAGATGATGGCAACTGGAGCAAGTCACTTTGACCTTGACCGCTTCGGGATAATCTTTCGTGCTACTCCTCGTCAGGCAGATTGTATAATTGTTGCTGGAACAGTTACCAAAAAAATGGCCCCTGCAGTCAAAAGGGTCTATGAACAGATGCCTGAACCTAAGTATGTAATTGCCATGGGAAGCTGCGCCTGTTCCGGAGGTATTTTTAGAACCTATTCCACTGTTCAGGGGGTTGATGAATTTTTACCTGTGGATGTTTATATTCCAGGGTGTCCTCCAAGGCCAGAGGCTTTAATTTATGGTCTTTTGAAGCTTCAAGAAAAAATTAAAAAAGAAAAAGGAAGATGGGGCTTTTGGAGATAGATTATGGAACACTTGCTCAAAGAGATTAAGGAAAGGTTTGAGAAGTTTCTTCTTGGGGTGGAAGAAAGGGATTGTCCGGTTTTGGTTATTAGAAGGGAGGGTTTTCTTGAATTGATAAAATTTTTAAAAGATTCTGGGTTTAAGCATCTTATTGATCTTTGCGGAGTGGATTATTTGAATTATAAGGCTGAGAAAAAGGAGGAGCGCTTTGAAGTGGTTTATCATCTTTACAATATGGAAGATAAGCTACTAATTAGGGTGAAAGTGCCTATTCCTGAGGGGGATTGCTGGCAGTATAGTTTGACCTCCCTTTGGAAAACTGCAAACTGGTTTGAAAGAGAGTGTTATGATATGTTTGGGATTAAGTTTAAGGGGCATCCTGACTTAAGAAGGCTTCTTATGCCTGAAGATTGGGAGGGTTATCCTTTAAGAAAGGATTATCCTTTATATCTTGAAGAGGACAAAGAGTGGAAGACTTACAAAGAATTTAAGGCTAAAGCAAGAGGCGAAAAATTATGAGCACAACTCTTATTGAGGTGACTAAAAGGCAGGTAAATTCTGAGGCCTGGGAAGAACCTTTTATCATAAATATGGGCCCCCAGCATCCTTCAACTCACGGGGTCTTGAGGCTTGTGCTTGAGCTCGATGGGGAAACTATTGTTAGCTGTGACCCAAGAATTGGATATCTTCACAGAGGTGTGGAAAAGCTTGCTGAAAATCTAAATTACAATCAAACCATTGTTTTGAGTGATAGGCTTGATTACATTGCCTCTGCAGCCAATAACACCGCCTTTTGTCTTGCCTTTGAGAAGTTGTTTGGCTTAGAGGTTCCGAGAAGGGCAAGGCTTTTAAGAACTATTGTTTGTGAGATGGCAAGAATTTCCAGTCATCTTCTCTGGCTTGCAACTCATGCCCTTGATATTGGCGCAATGACTGTTTTTCTCTACTGCTTTAGGGACCGCGAATGGCTTTTAAATATCTTTGAAAAAATCTGTGGTGCACGGCTTACCCATAGTTATGTAAGAGTGGGAGGAGTAAGGCTTGATTTCACCAAGGAGATAATTGATGAACTCTATAAATTTACAGAAGAGTTTCCTCAGAGGATTCTTGATTATGAAACTCTTATTGATGTAAATAGAATCTGGCTTAAGAGAACAAGGGATATAGCGATTGTTACGGCTGAAGAGGCTATCAATCTTGGGCTTACAGGGCCGGTTTTAAGAGGTTCAGGGGTCCCCTATGATGTCAGGAAATTTAGGCCTTATGACGCCTATGATGAAGTGGAGTTTGAGGTTCCTGTGGGAGAAAGAGGGGATACCTACGATAGATATAAGGTGAGAATGAAGGAGATGAGACAGTCCAATTATATTATCAGGCAATGCTTGGATAAGCTTTCTGAAACAGAGGGGGAACCTGTTATTGCAGAAGGGGCTCCAGATTTACTCATCCCTGACAAAGTAAGGGAGCCCGAGCCAAAACCCCATCCTAAAAAGGGTTTTATTTTCACAGGAAAAGAGGTAAATGTGGTTCCACCAGGGGAGGCCTTTGCAAGCATTGAATCTCCAAAGGGAGAACTTGCAGTTTATGTGGTAAGTGATGGTTCCAACAAGCCCTGGAGATTGAGAATTAGAACACCATCTTTTGTGCATATTTCAGCTATTCCAGAGCTTGCCAAAGGACACATGATAGCTGACCTTATTGCCATTATTGGAACCCTGGATGTGGTTTTAGGGGATTGTGATAGATAGCTTATAAAAGTTTTTTCTTCCTTAGGGGGAGGGGGAATGGATTTCAATATTATCGTTATAATAGTTTCAGCTTTAATCATTTTACTTATTGCTATGTTTCATGTGGCCTATTTAACCTATGCGGAGAGAAAAATAATTGCCAGAATGCAGCAAAGGCTTGGGCCAAATAGAGTGGGGCCAAGGGGACTTCTTCAGCCTATAGCAGATGTTTTGAAGCTAATTCAAAAGGAAGATATCATTCATCCAGGGGTAGATCGCCCTATTTTTGCCATAGCTCCTCTTATTTCTCTTGTTTGTGCTGCAAGTGGGCTTGCCCTTATTCCACTCTGGGATAGATTTGTTTTGAGTAATCTCAATGTGGGGCTTCTTTTTATTCTTGCCTTAAGTTCTCTTAGCGCTTATGGAGTGATTTTGTCAGGATGGGCCTCAAATTCCAGGTATTCCTTTCTTGGGGCCTTAAGAGCAAGTGCCCAGGTTATAAGCTATGAAATTGCTATGTCTCTTTCCCTTCTTTCTGTGGTTCTTATGGCAGGGTCTTTTAACCTTCAAGACATTATAAAGGCCCAGCTTTCTACACCCTATAAAATTTATCTCATTCCTCAGATTGTTGCCTTTTTCATCTTTATGGTTTCAGCCCTTGCTGAGACGAATAGAGTTCCCTTTGACCTTCCTGAGGCAGAAACAGAACTTGTTGCAGGATACTTTACAGAGTATAGCGGAATTCGTTTTGCCATTTTTTACTTGGCTGAGTATTTTGGAATGATTGTGATGAGTGCCCTTGCAGTTACCTGTTTTCTTGGAGGATATGCCGGGCCCTTTGAGGTGCCAGGGCTTCCCTTTATCTGGTTTTTGATCAAGGTTTATGCCTTTCTCTTTTTCTACATCTGGGTTAGAGCAACCCTTCCTCGTTATCGTTATGACCAGCTTATGGGCCTTGGCTGGAAGGTTTTAATTCCACTTGGTATTTTAAATCTCTTTGTGACAGCCTTTATTAAACTTCTTTTATAGGAGAAGAGGGGAATGAATCTTATTCAAAAAATTTTATTAATTGAAATTTGGAAAGGCCTTGCCTTAACCCTTAAAAAACTTCTTTTTGATAGGCCTGTTACCATTCAATATCCTGAGAAGGACAAGGTTATTCCTGCCCCTGGATTTCGTGGAAGGCATGCCTTAGTTAGAGACCCAGAGACAAATGATACCCTCTGCATTGCCTGTATGAGATGTGCCAGGGTCTGTCCCTCAAAGTGTATTTACATCGAATACGAAATTGATGCTGAAACCAAAAAGAGAAAGGTTACCCGCTATGACATAGAGGCCTTAAGGTGCGTATACTGTGGATATTGTGAAGAGGTTTGTCCTGTAAATGCCATTGTTTTGACAGAATTTTTTGAGTACGCTGGTTATAAAAGAGATGAACTCTATTTTGACAAAGAGAGACTTCTTAAAAATTGGGATGAGTTCATTGCCACTCAGAAAAGACCTTATCTAAATCCCTTCTGGAAACCAAGAGGAATTCCAGAAAAATACTTACCAGCCAAAAAAAGAACTTTTACAGGGGTATAGATGATGAACTGGAATATTTTAGCATTTTTATATCTTGCCTTGGCCATGTGTTTTTCAAGTTTTTTGGCGATAATTTCTCGCAACCCTGTCCATGCTGTTCTATGGGTGCTTGTTATGATTTTACATCAGGCCTTCCTTCTTTATACGCTTGGATCTGAATTTCTTACAGCGGTTCAGATTATTGTTTATGCAGGTGCTGTGCTTGTTCTTTTTCTCTTTGTGGTGTATATGATAAACCTTCGAAAAGAGGAAAGGTGGAGGGTTTTTGTCAGGAAAAGTTCTTATGGTTTCATAATTTTCATAGTATTTCTATATTTATTTTTTAAGAATCTTGCCTTTCTTACAGCTTTAAATCCTGCATTTAAGGCTCAATTGACTTATGACCTTTCACAGGGGTCAAATCTTCTTTGGATGGCCAGATATTTATATTCCCATTTTCTTTTTCAATTTGAGGTAATTGGCGTTATTCTTCTTGTGGTGATTTTTGGTGCGGTCTTTTTACTAAGAAAATTAAAGGAGGTAAGCTAAAGTGGTGCCCTTTGAGTATTATGTTGTATTAAGTCTTATACTTTTTGTTATCGGGCTTGCGGGAGTTCTTTTTAGGAGAAATATAATTATTCTTCTTGCTTCCTTGGAGATTGTGATGAATGCCCTTATTATACTCTTTGCTGCTATTTCTTATCACACAAAGGACATATCTGGCTATCTTATTGTTTTTTTTCTTATTGGTATGGCTGCTGCTGAGGCGGGGGTTGGGCTTTCCCTTGCAGTTTTAATTTATAAAAAGCTTAAAAAAGTCTATGTAGACGAAATAAATTTCTTTAGGGGATAGAAGTATGAGTGAGGCCTCTTTTCAGATTATAAATACCTTTGAGTTAAGAGTCTTTCTTGTTCCCTTTTTGCCCTTTTTGGCAAGCATTGTTACTTTGATTTTTGGAAAAAGATACTTTAGAGAAAAGGCTCATCTTTTGCCTGTTATCTCGTTATTTTTAAGCTTTCTTTTAAGTATTTCCCTTCTTTTTGATGTCTTAGGTGGAAAGGTTTACCATTTTGACCTTTATAGCTGGATTGTTGCAGGTTCTTTAAAGGTTGGTCTTGGCTTTCTTGTGGATCCCCTTTCTGTGATGATGATCTGCATGGTAACTTCTCTTTCCTTTCTCATTCATGTTTATTCTATTGGTTACATGGCAGGGGATCCTGGGTATTATCGTTTCTTTTCTTATATTTCCCTTTTTACTTTCAGTATGTTGATGCTTGTTCTTTCCAATAATCTTGTTCAGCTTTATCTCGGATGGGAGGCAGTTGGGCTTTGTTCTTATTTTCTCATAGGATTTTGGTATGAAAAGAAGAGTGCAAGTGATGCTGCAAAGAAGGCCTTTATTGTCAATAGGGTTGGGGACTTTGGTTTTGCCCTTGGAATTTTTGCTGCCTTTTATTACCTTGGAACCCTCTACTATCACGAAATTTTTGAAAAATTGCCCTTGATTAAGGAGAGCTATATCAGTATTTACGGTTATGAGATTCATATTCCCTTTTTAATTGCCTTTTTACTTTTTTGCGGGGCTATGGGTAAGAGTGCTCAAGTTCCTCTTCATGTCTGGCTTCCAGATGCCATGGAAGGTCCAACTCCTGTTTCTGCCCTTATTCATGCAGCAACCATGGTCACAGCGGGTGTTTTTATGGTCTCAAGGCTTCATGCCCTTTATGAACTGAGCGATTATGCTATGGCTATGGTTGCCTTTGTTGGTGCTATAACCTGCTTTATGGCAGCAACTATTGCACCCACCCAGTTTGATATAAAAAGGGTGATTGCTTATTCAACTCTTTCCCAGCTGGGATACATGTTTATGGCCTGTGGAGTTGGGGCCTTTGCAGTAGGGATGTTTCATCTCTTTACTCACGCCTATTTTAAGGCCCTTCTTTTCCTTGGTGCAGGAAGTATAATTCATGCCCTCCATCATGCTCAAGACCCTAATGATATAAGAATTATGGGTGGATTAAGAAAATATATGCCCATAACCTTTTGGACCTTTTTAATTGCAAGTCTCTCTATTTCAGGAATTCCTGGTCTTGCTGGATTTTTTAGCAAAGACGAAATCCTTACTTATGCTTATTTTTCTAAATATCCCTGGGGAAAAATCATCTGGTTTATTGGTTTACTAGTTGCCTCAATGACAGCCTTTTATACTTTTAGAATCTTCTTTAAGGCCTTTTTTGGTGAATTTAGAGGAAAAGAGGCCCTTCATGGGCACACCCCTCATGAATCTCCTTGGGTTATGACCATTCCTCTTATTATAATTTCAATTGGTGCTATCTTCTCGGGATGGCTTGGAATTCCAGAGATCTTAGGTGGGGGAGCGCATTTTCAAAGGTTTCTTGAAAGTGTCTTGGGTCATCCTGAACTCGAGCATGCCAATTATACCCTGGAATATTTACTTATGGGTCTATCTGTTTTGGCTGGGCTTTTAGGTATTTCTTTAGCTTATCTTGTCTATGTCAAGTCTCCCTCTCTTGAAACAGCTTTTTCTTCAAGATTTAAAAGGCTTTATACTTTTCTTTATAGAAAGTGGTATTTTGATGAACTTTATGATCTTATAATAGTTAGGCCCACTTTATTTCTTGCCAGAACTGTTGTTAATCTAATCCTTGATACCTTTGTTATTGATCAGACTGTGAATGGGTCTGCCAAAACAGCTGAAACTATGGCTGGATTTTTTAGAAGATTTCATTCAGGAATTGTGAATTACTACAACTGGTTCATCATTCTCGGCCTTGTAATTTACCTTTTATTTATGTACCTGAAGTAAGGAGGAAGTAAATGCTTGAGATACCAAATCTTCTCTCTTTTATTCTTTGGCTACCCCTTTTAGGAATATTACTTATTTTTCTCATTCCGAGAGAAAAGGAATTTGCTATAAAGATTGTTGCCCTTTTTACCGCGATTTTAGATTTTGTTTTATCCTTAATATTGTTAGCTAATTTTAATTATAAGGAACCTGGTTTTCAGTTTGTAGAAAAAAAACTCTGGCTTGATTTTTTGAATAGTTATTATTTCCTTGGTGTTGACGGAATAAGCATTCTTTTTGTTCCCCTTTCAACTTTGGTTACTGTTCTTTGTATTTTAATTTCCTGGAGATCAATTACTGAAAAGGTCAAAGAGTTTTACCTTTCTTTGCTTTTTACCAATATTGCTATGGTTGGGGTTTTTCTATCATTAGATTTACTTCTTTTTTATCTTTTTTGGGAAGCCTTACTTATTCCTATGTATCTAATTATTGGAATCTGGGGGGGGCCAAGAAGAATTTATTCGACCCTTAAGTTCTTCCTTTATACCTTTTTTGGTTCTGTTTTTATGCTCGTTGCCATTATTTATATATTCTTGCAACAGGGGACCTTTGATTATACAGCCCTTCTTGGAAAGACCTTTCCTCCTCATATAGAAAGGCTTCTTTTTCTTGGTTTTTTAATAGCCTTTGCTATAAAGGTTCCTATGTGGCCAGTTCATACTTGGCTTCCTGATGCCCACACAGAGGCTCCAACTGCTGGTTCTGTTATCTTAGCAGGAATTCTCATTAAACTCGGTGGTTATGGAATGATAAGATTTCTCTTGCCACTTTTTCCACAGGCAACCCTTTATTTTGCCAAGCTAATTTTAGCCCTTTCAGTGATTGCCATTATTTATGCAGGCCTTGCCTGTCTTTGGCAGAGTGATTTAAAGAGACTTATTGCCTACAGTTCAGTAAGTCACATGGGTTTTGTCACCTTAGGAATTTTTTCTTTGAATCCCATTGGAATTAAAGGGGCCATCCTTCAAATGATAAATCATGGAATTGTTACTGGAGCACTTTTTATGTGTGTAGGAGTCATTTATGATAGAACCCACAGCAGGGCTATCTCTTATTATGGAGGGCTTGCCTCAACCTTTCCCCTTTATGCAGCCTTTTTTATGATTTTTACCCTTGCAAGTATTGGGCTTCCTGGGACCAATGGTTTCATAGGAGAATTTTTAATACTCCTTGGCACTTTCTTATCAAACAAAGCTATGGTGGTATTGGCTGCAACGGGGGTTATTATCGGGGCAGCTTATATGCTCTGGCTGTATCAGAGGGTATTTTTCATGAAACCAAGTCCTAATGTATACCACTTGGAACCCATGAAGTGGAATGAGCTTGCAGCACTAATTCCCATGATTTTCCTCGTTTTTCTGATTGGATTTTATCCTAATCCCTTTCTTGATTTCATGAGAGCCTCAGTTTCTTATCTCCTAACAAATCTCCCTTAAAGGAGGCAAGTGGTGTTTGCACTAAACCTTAATTTTTCTGTCCTTGCAGTTGAGATAATTTTTTTAATAACAGGCATTTTTTTCTTTCTTATAGATAAATTTATTAGAAATAAAAACTATGCTTATTATCTTTCCTTGATTTCCATTTTATTAGGTTTGGCTTTTTTAATGTTTACTCCCTTTGGAGCTTTTACCAAGGCTTATCAGAGGGATTTTTATTCGGCAACTCTTCAACTTTTTCTTTTAATTGGGGCATTTTTTGTATTATTAATTTCCTATGGCTTTTTACAAAGATTTCGGGCCTTACAGTATGGTGAATTTTATGGACTCTTTCTCTTTTCTCTTATGGGAGCCTTTGTAATGATTGCTTCTCAGGATCTATTAACTTTATATCTTGGAATGGAGCTTATGAGTATTCCCATATACTTTTTGATAGCAAGTAATTTTATATATGAGAGAAATTCCCTTGAGGGGTCCCTAAAATATTTCATAGCAGGGGCCTTGGCCTCAGCTTTTATAATTTTGGGCTTGGCTTTGGTTTATCATTCCGCAGGGAGTCTCATTTTCAGAGATGTTTTTACTCATCTTGGCCAGGGCTTAAGCAAAAGGGAACTCTTTGTGGCATTAATTTTAATATTGACTGGATTTTCCATTAAGTTATCTCTTGTTCCTTTCCATATGTGGGCTCCTGATGCATATCAGGCCTCACCTCTTCCAGTTACAACCTTTCTTGCTGGTATAGTTAAATTTGCCTTAATAGGGGCCTTTATAAAATTAATGATTTTGGGATTTTCGCCTTTAAGGATAGAGCTTGGAACATTTCTTATTCCTGTTGCCTTAATCACTGTTTTAATTGGTAGTCTTCTTGCCCTTAAACAGGACAATATTGTCAGAATGTTAGCCTACTCTTCAATTGCCCATGTGGGATATGCTTCCCTTGGATTTTTATCTGGAGATTACGTGGGTTACGGTTTTATTCTTTTCTATATGTTTATTTATCTTTTTACAACCCTTGGAACCTTTGGTCTTTTAATTTATCTGGCAAGTATAAAGAGGGACTTTCTTGAGATTCCCTCCATGAGCGGAATTAGTCAAAAATTGTCGTTTGTAGCCTTTTTGATATTAGTTCTTTTCTTTTCATTGGCTGGAGTTCCTCCAACAGCAGGATTTATGGCCAAATTTTACATTTTCATAATGCTTGTAAAGGGAAATTTTGTGGGAGTGGCCATTCTTGCCTTATTGTTTTCAGTAATAGGCGCTTATCCTTATTTAAGGGTGATAAAGGTTATTTATATGGATAAACCTTTATATAACTTTGATAAAGAAAGGTATCCCCTTTCTCTTTTTGTTACCATCATTTTTTCGGTTTTTGTAGTAGTGCTTCTTGGGGTATATCCAAAGCCAGCCGTAGATTTTATTCAGAGGACCCTTTATTTGTATCTAAGCATGCTTCTTTTCCATTTTTAAAATTAAAATTTAAAGTAAGGATGAGAAATTTGATTCAAAAAAATCAAAAAAATGAATTAAAAAAAGATTACCGCCTTAGGTTAATGATAATTGACTTTGACTTTTTAGCTAAAAATTATATTCTTTTGGATTGAAAATAATTCCATGTGAGGAGGTGCAGGATGTCAGAGCTTTATTTTAAGAGGCCTATGCCTCATGGTGGGAAGCTCGTTGAGAGGGTTATAACTGACAAAAAGGTTGCTAAAAAGTTTCTTGAGTCCTGCAAAAGGACAAAGTGCCCTGTGTATGACATTAAGCCAACTCTTCATTACAAAAGAGGAGTACCTGTAAGAAACGTTTATCGTGAGATAATGTCTGTGTGTTATGGATTTTTCAGTCCTGTTGAAGGTTCTATGACTTCTGCTGAGCTTGAAAGTGTTCTTTCTAAGAGAAGGCTGCTTTCTGGATGGGTATTTCCATATCCCATACTTTTTGATATTTCTAAGGAGGATTATAAGGCCCTTGGAGTTAGTGAAGGGGATAGGTTGATTCTCAGACTTAAGGGAAAGCCCTTTGCTATTCTTGATATTGAAGAGATTTATGAAATTGATCCTGAAGAATTAGCAAATAGAACCTTTGGTTCCCCTGAGACCAATCCTGAAGTAGTGAGAGAGAAGTTTGATGATAAACATCCTGGATGGGTTATTTATAGGTCACACAATCCTATTATTCTTGCAGGAAAATATACCATTATTAATGAGCCTATTTTTAAGCCCCCCTTTGATAGATTTTGGCTTCCTCCCAGGAAATGTAGAGAGGTAATGGAACAGAGAGGTTGGAGAACGGCTATTGCTCATCAGACAAGAAATGTTCCCCATGTTGGTCATGAATTTCTTATGAAGAATGCAGCCTATACTGGAGATGTTGAACCCTGTCATGGAATTCTTGTAAATGCAATTATTGGAGTTAAGAGAAGGGGAGACTATCCTGATGAGGCAATTTTAGAGGCTCATGAGGCAGTTCATAAGGCAGGATATATTAAACCAGAGAGACATATGGTTACCTTTACTCTCTGGGATATGAGATATGGTAATCCCCTTGAGAGTTTGCTTCATGGAATAATTCGCCAGAATATGGGATGCACTCATCATATGTTTGGACGTGACCATGCGGCTGTAGGTGAATATTATGACAAATTTGCTACACAAATTCTTTGGCTCAAAGGAATTCCAAGTTATGGATTTGATAAGCCTGTAAATGAAGTAGATGGAGGGCTTTTGATTAGGCCACAGAATATGAGAGAGTTCTGGTATTGTCCAGTTTGTAAGGAGATGGCCTATAGTGAAAACTGCAATCATACCAAGGAAAAGGAAAAGCTTTCAGGATCTCTTATTAGAGGGCTTGTTGCAGAAGGTGTTCAGCCACCAGTAGTTATTATGAGGCCTGAGGTCTTTAAAGTGGTTGTTAAGTGGTGGAAGAAGTTTGGATATCCCTTTGTGAATGAAAAGTATGTGCAGTGGAAAGAAGAAGAGCTTGAAGTTGATTTACCTGATCTTGATTAATTTAAAGAAAATATAAAGGGGGTGTTGAGATGGAATATATACTTGAGGTTTTTCTGGATGATTACAGATTGAGTAAAATTAAAGGATCTCCGGTAGAAAGTCATATTGAGGCAGTTTTTGGTGGAGAGTTAAAGGTTTTGAGGGTTAAGGTTGGAGAGGAGATTAAAAACGAAATACTTAAGGCCTTTGAAACTGCACGAATTGATTCTCGTGCATGTATTACAGATACGCCAGTTGCTTTTAAAAGGGCTCTTTTTGAAGAGATAGCGAAGCAGAAGAGTCTTGGTGAGGAGGTGGTTAAGGCAGTTCTTGCTAGACTTGATGAGATAAAGGAGCTTGCTGCCAAGGAATCAGAGTATTTGCCACCACCAGATATTGAAACTGAGTAAAACACAAGAAAATACAATAAAAAGGAGGTGGAACCATGCCAAGTTATGTGAATCCTGAGAAGTGTGATGGATGCAAGGGTGGAGACAGAACTGTTTGTATGTATATCTGTCCTAATGACCTTATGATCCTTGATCCTGAGGCAATGAGGGCATACAACCAGGAGCCTGATCAGTGCTGGGAGTGTTATTCCTGTGTAAAGAGCTGTCCGCAGGGTGCAATTTCAGTTAGACACTATGCTGATTTTGCTCCTCTTCATGGAACCTGCCAGCCCATGAGGGGAACTACTGACATTATGTGGACCATTAAGTTCAGAAATGGTGTTGTTTTGAGATTTAAGTATCCTATTAGAACAACCCCTGAAGGATCTGCTGATCCTACAGTAGGAAAGCCTGATCCTGATCCATCTTTGATTAATACTAATCAGCTCTTTACTGAGGCTGCTGAGGGAAGGCAACCTGCAAAGCCTGAGGCAGTTTTAAACAAGGTATTCCCTTGCATTGACAAAAAGATGACCATTTAAAAAAAATTAAAAGGAGGTGAAAGCTATGCCTAAGATTTGGAGTTACAATTTTGGATTGCCTTGTGCTGAGCCAGAAATCGTTGAAAAGGAAACAGATATACTTATTGTTGGCGGTGGAATGGCTGCATGTGGTGCAGCGGTTGAGGCTGTCCGCTGGGCAAAGCCACATGGATTAAGAATCATTCTTTGTGATAAGGCTGCTATGGAGAGATCTGGAGCTGTAGCAATGGGTCTTTCTGCTATTAATACTTACATTGGAGAGAACAAGCCTGATGATTATGTGAGAATGGTGAGATGTGACCTTATGGGAATTATTAGAGAGGATCTTTCCTTTGATGTTGGAAGACATGTGGATGATACTGTTCATTGTTTTGAGGAGTGGGGTCTTCCCATTTGGAAGCAGGATCCTAATACTGGAAAGACCCTTGATGGAGCTGAGGCAAAGGCAAGAGGATTAACTCTTAAGGGTGGAGCAAAGCCTGTTCGTTCTGGACGCTGGCAGATTATGATTAATGGAGAGTCCTATAAGGTAATTGTGGCTGAGGCTGCAAAAAATGCTCTTGCCAGTTATGATAAGGCTGAGATACTTGAAAGATGTTTTATCGTAAGACCTCTCCTTGATGCCAACGAAAAGAACAGGTGTGCTGGTGCAGTAGGATTTTCAGTAAGAGAAAATAAAATTTTCATTATAAAAGCCAATGCAACTCTTCTTGCTACTGGTGGAGCCGTTAATGTATTTCGTCCAAGATCCATTGATGAAGGTAAGGGAAGAACCTGGTATCCTGTTTGGAACCCTGGTTCTGGATATGCCATGTGTGCTATGAGTGGGGCTAAACTTGTTCTTATGGAAAACAGATTTGTTCCTGCAAGATTTAAGGATGGATATGGACCAGTTGGTGCTTGGTTCTTGCTCTTCAAAGCAAGAGCAACTAATGCCTTTGATGAGGACTATGTAGCAAAACACAAGGATGAACTTAAGAAATTTGCTCCTTATAGTGAGGCTTCAGTTGTGGGAACCTGTTTGAGAAACCATGCTATGCTTATTGAGATGAAAGAGGGAAGGGGTCCCATTTTTATGCACACCGAATGGGCCCTTCAGGAAGCAGAAAAGACCATGGACAAGAAAGAATTTAAACACTTGATTGCAGAAGCTTGGGAAGACTTCCTTGACATGTGTATAACTCAGGCAGGACTTTGGGCATGCTTGAATATTGAGCCTGAAAAGAAACCCTCTGAAATTATGCCCACTGAGCCTTACTTCCTTGGATCCCATGCTGGATGTGCTGGTGCTTGGTGTTGTGGACCAGATGAAGATTGGGTTCCTGAAGAATACAAAGCTCCCTGGAAAGAGATTGGACTTTATAATAGAATGACTACTGTTAAGGGTCTTTTCTGTGCTGGCGACACAGTAGGTGCTTGTGGACATAAATTCTCTTCAGGATCTCATGTTGAGGGAAGAATTGCTGCTAAATCCATGGTTAAGTTCTGTCTTGACCACAAAGATTACAAGCCCACCATTAAGGAGACACCTGAGGAGCTCAAAAAAGAGATTTATGGACCTTGGTATAGATTTGAGCAATACAAGAATGCAACCACAGTTTATGAGGTAAATCCCAATTATCTCATTCCACGTCACATTCAGGCAAGGCTTATGAAGCTTATGGATGAGTATGTGGCTGGAACTTCTACTTACTACATGACCAACAAGGTGATGCTCGAAAGAGGTCTTGAGCTACTTAGAATGCTTAAGGAAGATATGGAACTTGCAGCCGCAAGAGATCTCCATGAGCTTATGAGAGCCTGGGAAAACAGACACAGAGTTTGGACAGCAGAAGCACACTTACTCCATGTTCTTTTCAGAGAAGAGACAAGATATCCTGGATACTATTACAGAGCGGACTTCATGAATATTGACGATAATAACTGGAGATGTTTTACTCTTTCCAGGTGGGATCCTGAGACAAAGCAATGGACTCTTGAAACTTATCCCTATGTGCAGATAATTCCTGATCCTCTTGGACCCTAAGAGTTAGCTAGATTTTGAGGGGGCTTTAAGCCCCCTCTTTTTTTATTTGCTTTTCAGATTTGAGAGGCTATAATGGTAGGCCTTTCAAATCTGAAAAGAAAGCTTTTTAAAGGAGGTTAAAATGGGAAGCTCTACAATATTGGTTGTGGGAGGCGGAATTAGCGGAATAACAGCTGCTATTGAGGCAGCTGAGATGGAAACTGAGGTAATTCTTGTAGAGAAAGAGCCAACCTTAGGTGGAAGAGTGGGGCAGCTTAGGTATTATTTTCCAAAGCTTTGTCCTCCGACTTGTGGATTAGAAATCAATTACAAAAGAATGAAGGCTAATCCTCATTTAACTGTATATACTATGACCGATGTTCTTGAGATTAAAGGTGAGCCAGGTAATTTTAGGGTTAAATTAAGGAAGAGACCACGTTATGTTAATGAGAACTGCACAGCTTGTGGTGAGTGTGAAAAGGTTTGTGAAGGAGAGGTAGTAAATGAGTTTGATTATGGTTTGGGAAAGAGAAAGGCCATTTATCTTCCAAGTCCTATGGCCTTTCCATTGAGATATGTTCTTGATAAAAATGCCCTTGCTCCTGGAGATTTAGAGAGGATCACTTCGGCCTGTAAATATAATGCTATTGATCCAGATATGAAAGAAGAAGTTTTTGAAGTAGAGGTTGGAGCCATCATCTGGGCAACTGGTTGGAAGCTTTATGATGCAACAAAGCTTGATAATCTAGGATATGGAAAATTTGCCAATGTTATTACCAATATGCAGATGGAGAGAATGGCTTCTCCTTGGGGACCAACTGGTGGAAATATTGTAAGGCCTTCAGATGGATCTCTGCCAAAGAGAGTTGCCTTTGTTCAGTGTGCGGGGTCTCGCGATGAAAATCATTTGCCTTATTGTTCCTATATATGTTGTCTTGCAAGTCTTAAGCACAGTTTATATCTTGCTGAAAAATCTCCTGATACTGAGTCTTTGATCTTTTATATCGATATTAGAACTCCAGGAAGGTATGAAAAATTCTTGAGGAGAGCTCAAAATGAGGCAAAAATTAATTTCATCAAAGGAAAGGTTGCTAAAATTGAGGAGGATCCTGAAACAAAGGATTTAATTGTTACAGCTGAAGATACATTATCAGGAAGAAGGGTTAATGAGAGAGTGAATATGGTTGTTCTTGCCATGGGTATGCAGCCAAGCATTGCAGGAGAAAATATTCCTGGGCTTGCAGTTGATGAAAATGGATTCGTAAGGGAGACAGAAGGAATAATACCTGTTGGTTGTGCAAAAAAACCCCTTGATGTTATGACATCAAATGAGACAGCAACTGGTGCGGTAATTAAAGCGCTTCAGATTATAAAAAGGGCATAAAAGGAGGTAAGAAATGGATAAAATAGGTGTTTTTATATGTAAAAGTTGTGGAATTGCAGAAAGGTTAAATATTGAAGAACTTGAGGCAAAGGCAAGAGAGCAGGGAGCTTTAGCAGTTTATAGTGCCGAGTTTCTTTGTTCCAAAGAGGGTAAAGAATTTATTAATTCCAAAATACAGGAGCATGGGCTTGATGCAGTTTCTATTTGTGCCTGTTCTTTTCGCGTAAATTATGATGTTTTTAATTTTGGAAAAGTGGCTGTTGATAGGGTGAGTTTAAGGGAAGGTGTTGTTTGGAGTAGATTCCCTGTGGGAGAGAATGGTGAAATTCTTGATGATTCAACGGAGATTGCAAGTGGAGTTTCCTTTAAGGATGAGCTAATGGCTCTTGCTAAAGACTATGTTAATATGAGCATTGCAAAATTGAGGGCTTATAAGCTTCCTGAGCCTTTTAAACCTGAGGAGGAGATATCAAAGACCATTCTTGTTATAGGTGGAGGAGTTGCAGGATTAACGGCTGCTCTTGAGTGTGCCAAGGCTGGATATGAGGTAGTGTTGGTTGAGAAAGAAAAAGAGCTTGGTGGTTTTGCCGCCAAGATGAAGGCTCATTGTGATATAAAGGCTCCTTATAAAGATCTTGTTGAGCCTGTTGTAAAGGGCCTTATTTCTGAGGTTGAAGCTAATGATAAGATAAGGGTTTATAAAGGAGCTACAGTCACCAAAATATCTGGTGGCCCTGGGCTCTTTAATGTTAAAATTAAGCAGGGTGGAAAGGAAGAAGAAGTTAGGATTGGTGCCATAGTTCTTGCTGCTGGATTTAAGCCTTATGATGCAAGCAAGCTTTCTCACCTCGGTTATGGTGTTATTCCTAATGTGGTGACAAATGTGGAGTTTGAGAAAATGGCTGCTGAGGGCAAACTGGTTAGGCCCTCAGATGGAGCTCCTATAAAAAGTGTTCTTTTTATTCAGTGTGCAGGACAAAGGGATGAGAATCATTTACCTTATTGTTCAGGGTTCTGTTGTTTAGCTAGTCTTAAGCAGGCCAAGTATGTAAGGGAGGCTGATCCTGAAGCCAAGGCTTATATTGTTTACGAATACATGAGAACTATGGGAATCTATGAAAACTTTTATAAGACTCTTCAGGATGATCCAGGTGTTTTTCTCACTAAAGGAAATGTGGTAAGTGTAAGCGAGGGAGAAAACGGAAAAGTAAGAGTAGTGGTGGATAATACTTTACTTGGAGAAAAGCTTGAGCTTGAGGTGGATGTAGTGGTTCTTGCTACAGGAATTGTTCCAGTTACCGCAGAGGAGCCTGTGCTTAATCTTGAATATAGGCAAGGTCCAGCTCTTCCTGAGCTTGAGCTCTTTTATGGATATGCAGATTCGAATTATATATGTTTCCCCTATGAGACAAGGAGAACCGGAATATATGCAGCAGGTGCAGTTCATCAACCTATGACCATTGATCAGGCCATAGAGGATGCGAGGGGGGCAGCTCTAAAGGCTATCCAGTGTCTCACTGCCATTGAGGTTGGGCATGCGGTTCATCCAAGAACTTGGGATTATGCCTATCCTGAATGGGATCTCAAGATGTGCACTCAGTGTAAGAGGTGTACAGAGGAATGTCCTTTTGGTGCTTTGAACGAGGATGAAAAGGCCTTTCCTATTCCTTTTATTACCCGTTGCAGAAGATGTGGAACCTGTTTTGGAGCATGCCCGCAGAGAATTATCAATTTCAAAGACTATTCAATTGATATGATTGGAAGTATGATTAAGGCAACTGAAATGCCTGAACAGGGTTATGAACAATACAGACTTATGGCCTTTGTATGCGAAAATGATGCCTATCCTGCTCTTGATATGATAGCCTATAAGAGAATGAGTTTACCAGTGTATTTTAGAATAATTCCAGTTAGGTGTTTAGGAGCAGTTAATGTGGCCTTTGTTAAGGATGCCATGAGTAAGGGGTATGATGGTATTCTTCTTCTTGGGTGTAAGTATGGAGAAAATTATCAGTGTCATTTTATTAAGGGAAGCGAACTTGCAAATAGGCGTATGGAAAACGTTCAGGAAACATTGCAACAACTTGCCTTAGAGATGGAGAGAGTTACAATTGATACAGTTGCTATTGATGAGTTAGAAAAGATAGTAAAAGTTGCTAATGATTTTGCAGAAACCATAAAGAGTTATGGTGAAAATCCATTTAAAGGCTGGTAAGGAGGAAGCCCTATGAGTAATAATGTTTTGAAGGTTGATGCAGATTTATCTGCAGTGAAGGAGATCCAGGCCATTGGTGGGGATACTGTAAAGAG
This sequence comes from uncultured Caldimicrobium sp., assembly GCA_964595655.1. GTDB lineage: Bacteria > Desulfobacterota > Thermodesulfobacteria > Thermodesulfobacteriales > Thermodesulfobacteriaceae > Caldimicrobium. Next base: position 6,905 of record CAZQQV010000014.1, on the reverse strand, counting down.
ATGTTATCAATGTGCTACATGCTCATCGGTTTGTCCTCTTTCTCCTGATGAGGCACCTTTTCCGAGGAAACAAATGATCCTTGCTCAGTGGGGATTTAGGGATCGCTTAATAAGTGATCCCAGTATTTGGCTTTGCCATCAGTGTGGAGATTGTACTAAATACTGTCCCAGAAATGCAAGACCTGGAGATGTGCTTGCATCTCTTAGGCTTCTTGTTACTCGTGAATTGGTGCCTTTTAAATTTATGCATACCTTTTACAGCCACTTTTGGGGATTACCTATATTAATTCTTATAGCCTTAGCTTTTATCTTGCCTGTTATGTTTTTAACCTTTCATGGGGTTCCTGATTTAACCAATCCTGTGAGTTTTCCCTATAATCCTGAAATCCATTATAAAATAGCTTTTATAGAACTTCCTGCCAGGGTGTTAATGATTGATTTAATCTTTTTGCCCCTTGCTGCTTTTGTAATAATTATTATGGCCAATGCTGTAAACAGAATGTGGAATATGTATCTTGAATATTATAATGTTCCTGTGGCTTATAGATATGGATTTGCAACGATTATTAAAACATATTTAGGCCCAGCCATAAGAGAAATCCTTGCTCACAGCAGGTTTGAAAAATGTGGAGCAAATTCATGGAGAGCTAATCCTCACAAAATGCTTCTTTATGCCTTTATTATACTTTTTATCACAACGGGTACTGTGTTTTTTCTTGCTGATATCCTTGGCATGCACACCCCTTGGAATCCTTTTACCCATCCGGTTAAATGGTTAGGAAATATTGGTGGAATTTTATTGTTGTATGGAGTTATTTCCTTAATAACAGGAAGAAACAAGGCTGTTCTTGAGAATTCCTTAAAAACAGCTTATCCTGATGCTTTTCTCCTTTGGCTCATTTTGTTTGTAGGCATAACGGGCTTTCTTATTGAGGTTGCAAGATTAGTTCCTGTATTTTATAACTATGTGGCCTTTATTTATCTTGGGCATATTATTTGTGTCTTCCTTCTCTTTCTGGCTATCCCTTATAGCAAATTTTCTCATCTTGTTTATAGAACCACCGCCGTGGTGTTTGATCTCTATTATAAGGATATTCTTAAGAAACAAAGTTCATAAAAAAATCTCGGGCCTTCATTAAGGGGGCCCTTCTTTTTTTGAAAAAAGTTAATATAATTTATATCGATGAGATTTAATCTTCTCTTTTTTATTATTCTTTTTATTATTTTCTCCTTCTTTATCACTTTAAATTTATTTTTTGAAAGGTCCTTTCAAAAGGAAGCCTTAGAAGTAACTCATAGAGAATTGGGATTACTTACCCAGAGTCTTTCTGAAAAATTGTCCTTTCTTTTAAATGTTTTTCCTAAAAAATATTATTCTACTGAAAATTATATTAAAAATAAATCCCCTTATATGGATGAAAGCTTTTTTAAAAGCTTTTTTATTGAAGATTTTCAAAAACTAACGGGGTTAAAAATATTATATACAAAAAACAAATTGTCAGGTAAGGTTAATTTAAAAATATTAAGTGAGATGGATTTATCAAAAAGGATGCTCATTTATCATTTAATTTTTCCTCAAAAAGGTGTTTATTATGAATATCAAGTGTTTTTGAGTTTAGATGAGATCTTTAAAAGGCATTTAAAACCTATTCGGATTAGTGAAAGAAGTTATGCTTGGCTAATTTCAAGAGATGGCACTCTTATTTATCATCCTACACAACCTAATATGGTAGGAAATAATATTTTTGATTATAATCCAGCATGTTTGAGATGTCATAAAGATTTTGAAGTTGAAAGGTTGATACTTAAAGAAAATATTGTTTATGGTTATCAATATTATTATTCTCCTGAAAAACAAGACAAGATTATTTATTATTCAAAGTTATCTTTTTTAGATCAAGAATGGATTCTTTGTTTAAGTGTGCCTTATTCAGAATTGATGTCAGTAATAAATAAGAGCATGAAGCTTCATTCCTTGATTGTAATATCGATTTTTCTATCATTGGTTGTATTAGGTTCTTTATTTTATTATGTTAATACTAAAAGAGTTACTGCAGAGGAAAAACTTAAGTTTTACTCTTTACTTGAGGGAATTATAGAAAGTACTCAATCCAAAATCGTGGTTATGGATACAAATTATAAAATTATCCTTGCTAATACTCAGTATGCTAAGCTTTTAAAAAAACCGAAAGAAAGTATTATAGGTATAAACTTTTTTGAAATATGTCCTCAACAAATGGAAGAATACAGAAGGGCTTTAAAAAATATGATTAATAAAGCTTTTAAAGGCGAATATGGTGAATTACTTGGATATCCATTAAGAGAGAATGGAGATATAAGATATCATCATGTCACTGTTACTCCATTAAGAGTTGGTGGTGAAATTACAGGAGCTGTTTTAACTTGTGATGATATTACAGAGGAGATAAATCTTCGCGAACAAATTAAGAATTATACAACCCATCTTGAAGATTTAGTAACTAAAAGAACTGAAGAATTACAAACAGAAAAAGAAAAACTTTCCATTATTATGGAAACTGTAAATTCAGGTATCAGTCTTATAGATGAAAATGGATTAATCATTTGGATGAATTCCAAAATGCAAGAAATTTTAAAGTTATATAAGAAAAAGGACTTATCTGAAAAAATTAATATATGTGATTTGTTTTCTAAAATTGGGGATTGTTTAAATGCTAATAATTCCACGCAATTTGTTCATGAGATCATAACTAACGGTCAAAGAAAAATTTATCAGATTCAAATAACCCCTTTTAAAACCGCAGAGGGAAAAATAAATTACATTTGTCTTATTCAGGACATAACCGATTTAAAACTTATGGAAGAAAGGATTATGCAATCTGAGAAATTGCAGGCCCTTGCTCGCATTTCAGCAGGGCTTGCTCATGAAATTGGAAATCCTTTGACTTCAATTTCATCTTATGTTCAGGTTTTAAAAGAGATGGATCTTGGTGAATTTCCCAATCAGGCCTTGGAGGTAATTTCCAAACATATTTTAAGAATTTCTGAGATTATAAGAAATATTTCAAGTTTTTCTAAGCCCACCAAAGGTGAAATGGTACTAACCAATGTTAATGAGGTTTTAGAAAGCAGTCTAAATCTTGTTAAATTTGATAAACGTATGAAGAATATAAATATTAAATTGGATTTAAAAGAGGTTCCACAAGTCATGGTTGATCCCAATCAGCTTTCCCAGGTTTTTATAAATATCATTTTGAATGCAGCTGATGCCATGCCAGAAGGAGGGGATCTAATAATTGAAACCAGAGCAACTGAGAATTATGTTGAAATAAGTTTTACTGATACAGGAATAGGAATCCCCCCTGAGCATCTTCCCCATATTTTTGATCCCTTTTTTACTACCAAAGAAAAGGGAACAGGTTTTGGCCTTTCAGTATCCTATAGTATTATTAAAAATTTTGGTGGAGAGATTGAAGTGAGAAGTGAAGTAAGGAAGGGATCAACCTTTACTGTTAAACTGCCTAAACCTAAAGAAGGAGTGAAATAGTCTTATGGAAAAACCTAAAATTTTAGTGGTAGATGATGAAGAGGATATTTTAAATATTTTGAAATTTCTTTTAGACAAAGAGGGGTATGATGTAGATATAGCTCTTGATGGTGAAGAGGCCTTAAAAAAGATCGAAAAGAATTATTACGATGTGGTTTTAACAGATCTTAGAATGCCTGGTATAGATGGAATGACTGTTCTTGAAAAGACCAAGGAACTTAGACCTTCAACAGAAGTGGTTATTATGACAGCCTATGCAAGTATAGAATCTGCTGTTGAGGCCATTAAGAAGGGGGCTTCAGATTATATTGTTAAACCCTTTATAAATGAAGATCTAAAAATGCGCATTAAAAGAATCATTGAACATAGAAATCTTCAAAAAGAGGTTGAGGTTTTAAAATACCAATTAAGTCAAAGAGTTGCAGGGGATATCTTTTTTGGAACCTCGCCACAAATGGAGGAAATTCTAAAACTTCTTGAAAAGATTATTCCTACCAAAAGCACAGTATTGATTTTAGGTGAATCGGGAACAGGAAAGGGAGTTCTTGCTGAGTTTATTCATTATAATAGTCCAAGAAAGGATAAGCCCTTCATAAGTATTAACTGTTCAGCTATACCGGAGAATCTTCTTGAATCGGAGCTATTCGGTTATAAAAAAGGGGCCTTTACTGGCGCTGTGAGTGATAAAAAAGGACTTATAGAGCTTGCCAATGGTGGAACCCTTTTTTTGGATGAAATTGGAGATATGCCCCTTAATCTTCAGGCAAAGATTCTTAAATTTCTTGAATCCGGAGAATTCATTCCCCTCGGAGATACTGTAAAAAAACAGGTGGATGTAAGGGTTATCGCAGCCACAAATAAGGACCTTGAAACACTTATAAGAGAGGGGAAATTCAGAGAAGACCTTTATTATAGACTTAATGTGATTGAAATAAAAATTCCCCCTCTTAGAGAAAGAAAAGAAGATATCCCAGCCTTGGTCTACTTTTTTATTGACAAATTGAGTAAAGTTCATGGAAAAAATATTAAAGGCATTACCAATGAGGCCCTTTCTTGTTTGATACATTATGACTGGCCAGGTAATGTGAGAGAATTAAAAAATGTAATCGAAAGAGCAATAATTCTTGCTACAGGAGAATATATAACCTTAAATGAACTTCCAGAGAGAATTAAAAAAGGGAGGTCTGAGAGCATTATTTCCAAGCCGTTAAAAGAAGCCATAGAAGAATTTGAGAAAAATATCATATTAAATACTTTAAGACAATGTTCAAATAATAAAGAGGAGGCGGCTAAACTTCTTGGAATTGATTTAGCCACTTTGTATAGAAAACTCAAAAAATATCAAATTGCCGAAGCCTGAAAAGTGTCCAAACCCTTTAAACTTGGATTTTTTGTTGGATTTGTATTTGGTATAGCTGTTGCCTTTATGATGGATTTTGCTTTTAGAGATTATTTTGGTGGTACCTGGTTTGATGCGGTCTCTCAGGATTTATCTAAACTATTAGGAAGACCTGTTCCTAAGGATTCTCCTTTAGTTTTAATTGGAACAACGCTTGTAATTATGTTCATCGGCCTAATAGGAGGCCTCTTAGGTGGAATTGCAGGAAAATTAATCTTCGATTTTCTTGATTCTCTTGATCATTAAGTTTTGCAATTCTGCAAATTTCCCCTTCTAAAAAAGTTTCTTTTTTTGCAATTCTGCAAATAAAGCTTTCTTAAAGACAAGAAAAATCATAGTTTTTATCTGGCATGGTTTTTGAAATAAATTTTATGAGACAAAGAGGAGGTAAGAGAAATGAAAGGCACCTTTCAGAAAAGTACTCCAAAAGAGATAAGACAAACTGAAAGCCTTATTTATGTGTTGGTTTTTATGGTCTTTCAGATGGCTTTTTATATGTTAGAAGAGATAACAGCAAGTGAGATTCTTAAGAGAGTTCTTGTTTCTTTTAATTTGATGGTAGGCTTTGGAGGTTTTATAGGTTTGGCTCTTTATTTGATAATGAAAAGACAAAAATAAAAGGGAGGTGGGATTATGTTAGGAAGAGTTGATGCAAGAAGAGCTATTTACATTGGGACAGGGGTTGGATTGATTTTGTTTGTGCTCCTTGGATTCTTTCCCAGTGCAATGATGGGAGGGTTTGTGGGATTGAAGCTTGCAGAGCTTGTTGTGGGGCCAGGAAGCATGGGAGTTGTTGCAAGAGTTTTTACTGCTGTATGTATGATTGGAGCAGTAATTGTAACGGCAGTTGCCTTTGTGCTTGGGGGTGCGCTTGCGGGATACGCGATATCCCAGAAGGTTGGTTCTAAGGCAGAGGCAAAAGTTAAGGCTTAAAATTAGAGGGAGGAGCTTCCCTTACCCCAAGCCCCATAAGCCCCCGAAAGGAGTCGAGGGAGGCCTCCTCCCTTGCAAAAGAGGAGGTGATCTATTATGAAAAGGTATAAGAAGGGGGCCCTGATAGGGTCCTTTGTGGGTTTGGTTGTATTTGTGATATTGGGATTTTTGCCTTCTGCATATACGGGAGGTCTTGTTGGATTAAAACTTGCGGAGTTGTTATTTGGCGCTCCTATTGAGCCTTCAACAGGCCCAAGATTATTAGTGGGCATATTAATGATAGTGAGTGTGATTATTTCTGGTGCCTTATTTGTGATAGGTGGAGCTATTGTTGGCTGGTTAATAAGTAATCTTTTGGAAAAGAAAAAAGTTAGCCAGCGTATCACATAACACTATAAATTTCAAAGGAGGGGGGTATGAAGTTCATAGTTAGTAGAACAAGGGTGCCTTTATGGAGTAAAGAAAAACCCTGTGATGAAGCAGTGGAGGAGGAATTAACTCCTCTTGATTACAGAATGGTTCCAAGTATTGAAGAGGCCAAAAAGAAAATTTGGTTTAAGGAATGGTGGGAAGGTGGAGTTAACCACAGAGAAGAGAACGGAATGATTGTTTGTGAAAAGAAGCAAAAAGAGAAAAATTGGGTTGTAGAAATTAATACTCTTGAAGACCTTATTAAGTTTCAGGAAAAATATGGAGAGATTATGATTTTAGACAGTCCACCTTATAAGGAAGTCAAAAAAGAAATTCGTATTTTAAGAGCAAAATAAAGGAGGGGGAGGATGAGTGAGAGGAAAAATCCAGTAGCCACAAACGCCGAAGTAACTACCTTTTCTCAAACCTGGCTTTCCAGTTTGTTAGAATTTCTCTCAGGAACCAGGGCCTTTTATTTTTTAGTGGGTTTGAGCGCTTTGATTGTGCTACTTGCAGCGATGTTTGGTGTTAATGCTATGCACATTGGTTATCGTCATGCTTATGGAGTTTATAGAGAAATTCCTTGGGGTCTTTTGATTTCGGGATATGTATTTTTTGTGGTAACCTCAACGGGTT
>CAZQQV010000013.1:0-33382 GCA_964595655.1 uncultured Caldimicrobium sp. | reverse complement strand
TCAAAGATAATTACTAAAGAGGTCTTAAATTATTATAAAAAAAACAGTAAAGGAGGTTGGAGCTATGTTTTGTAATCAGTGTGAACAAACTGCCAAGGGTTTTGCTTGTACTGTAAGAGGAGTTTGTGGGAAAACCCATGAAACTGATGTGCTTCAGGATCTTTTGATTTACGCTTGTGCAGGCCTTGCAGAGGTAGCCTTAGAGGCTGAAAAAAAGGGCGTGAAAAAGCCCGAGGTTGATTTCTTTCTAATGGAAGCTCTCTTTTCCACTCTTACCAATGTGAACTTTGATCCAGAGAGAATCAGGGACTATATTGAAAAAGCGGTAGAACTTAGAGAGGCCTTAAAGCATGAGGCTAAGGTTGAGGTTGATACTCCCTGGGCACATTTTAAGCCTGCTAAATCCATGGAGGAACTTATTAAACAGGCAGAAGAAAGGGAAATTGAACCTACAGTTATGAAGGAAGAAGGAGAGGACATTGCAAGTCTTAAATTAACTATTCTCTATGGCCTTAAGGGAATTGCAGCCTATGCCTATCACGCTGAAAAACTCGGAGTAAGAAATGAAGAAGTTTACAAGGGCTTTAAAGAACTTTTAGTAAATATCTATAAAGACAAAACTTCTGATCTCAGGACATGGGTTGAAAGGGCCCTTGAAACAGGAAGATTGAATCTATTAACCATGGAAGCCCTTGATAAGGCCAATACTTCTGCCTTTGGAAATCCCGTTCCTACGAAAGTGCCTCTTTCAGCTAAAGCTGGAAAGGCTATTCTTGTTTCAGGACACGACTTAAAGGACCTCTATGAACTTCTTAAGCAGACCGAGGGAAAGGGCATATATATCTACACCCATGGAGAGATGCTTCCAGCCCACGGCTATCCTGAACTCAAAAAATTTCCTCATCTTTATGGACACTATGGAACAGCCTGGCAGAACCAGCAAAAGGAATTTGAGGTCTTTCCAGGCCCCATTGTGATGACCACAAATTGTCTTATGCCCCCCAAAGACTCATACAAGGATAGGGTCTTTACTCTTGGGCCTGTGGGTTATCCAGGGGTAAAGCACATACCCAATGAAGATTTCACACCCGTGATTGAAATGGCCCTTTCCATGGAGGGATTCAAAGAAGATATTCCCGGAAAGGAAGTTATGACAGGCTTTGCAAGAAATGCTGTTCTATCGGTAGCTGATAAGATAGTTGAACTTGTTAAAGCCGGAAAAATCAGACACTTTTTCCTTGTTGGAGGATGTGATGGAGCAAAACCTGTAAGAAACTATTACACTGAATTTGTAGAAAAAGTGCCCCAGGATTGCGTGGTTTTAACTCTTGCCTGCGGAAAGTTCAGATTCTTTGATAAGGATCTCGGAACTATTGAGGGCATCCCAAGGCTTCTTGATATAGGCCAGTGCAATGATGCCTACTCTGCTATCCAGATTGCTCTTGCCCTTTCCAAAGTCTTTAATGTGAGTGTAAATGAACTTCCACTGTCCTTGATTCTTTCCTGGTATGAACAAAAGGCAGTTGCCATCTTTTTAACCCTTCTCTATCTCGGCATAAGAAATATGAGACTTGGGCCAAGCATGCCAGCTTTCTTGAGCAAAAATGTGGCAAACTTTATAATTGAAAACTACAATTTGAAACCTATTTCAACTCCTGATGAAGACCTAAAAGCCATTTTAGGATAAAGCCTTTTCAAGGGGGCGAAGGCCCCCTTATTTATTACCATCCACCCTCAAGCCTAACTCCTATCCACTGGGGAGGTCCTAAAACCCCCTTTTTTGCTTCCGGATACCTGATTTCATAATAGCTTTCGTCTAAAAGGTTTTTTCCCCAAACGGAAAGCCTAAAATCTTTAAATACCTCCTTTTTTATTTCCAAATCCAAAAGATAAACTCCATCTTGACCATATCTTTTTTGATAATTCAGAAAACAAAAAAGTTCACTTTTATAGGGCAATTTGACCTCAATACCAGTGCTAAAATTATGTCTTAAATAATTTCCGTGATATCTGGCAGAGTCTATATTTTCTCCAAAGAGATTTAAATAGGTATAACTTAAAAGAAAATTTAGGTTTTTATAAACTTGCCTATAATCAATGGTTAAACCCACAGTCTTAAGATTTAGATTTTCAGCAACCGTTCCAGTTTCATTATAAATCCAGTCAATAAGGTTCCAGCCTTTGCGATAGAATAAAGTGAAAGAAAATGTTTGTCTCTCAAGAAATACATCTAAACCTGTCTCAATGTTTATAGCCTTTTCACTGGAAAGATTAGGATTACCTTTTATTCCGAAGCTATCATAATAGAGCTCTGTTGCACTTGGAAGCCTGTAAGAATGATTAAAGGAAATTCTATACTTCATCTTTGGAGAAAAAAGATAACTTAGTCCTGCTCCAAGGGATAAAAAGTCCTTTTCCTGAGGATGAAAATCGTATCTAAGCTGAAAGGAGGGATAAATTCTATCACTGATAACAGGCTTTACAAAGGAAAAGAGAGAATACTCCCTTCGTAAAAATTCTTTTTTTAACCTTCCATTCTTCAAGGAACCATCCCAGTTCTCATAACTTCCCTCAAAGCCAAAACCAATAAGGGTTTTTTCTTTTTCAAGGACAAAGGGAAATTTTACCCTATATAAAGAGGTTTCGTGTTTATTTTTATAAAAAGTGGGTCTTCTTCTATCAAGGAGATAGAAATCATAATTTTTGCGATAAACAAAGGCTGGCTCAAAAAGCGCTTTTCCCAGGGGTATAAGCCTCTTTACTAAGAAAAGATGAGTTTTTGTCTCCTCCCATTCGCCATCATATCGGGGAGTATAAAAAAATCTTGCCCCAAAATCCTTTTCTATAAAACCGTAAAAAAGGGTAGTGTTTGAATCTTTGGTGTAGAAATTCAAATTTCTTATGTCAAAGTCTCTATTCCATATGAATCCAGGGCTTTTTTTCTGTGAAAAATGAAAACTTAACACCTTATTCCCTAAAAGGGGGACCCCCCCTTGAAAATCCCATTCTTTATAGTCATAACTTCCATATCCTGCTTTGAGGGAAAACTCTTTTTTTGAAGGTTTGAGGAGAAAATTTATACCTCCTCCAAAACCTCCTGCCCCATAAAGAGGGCTTGCTCCTCCACTCAAAATCTCAACAGCTGAAAGATCTCCAAGGGAAAAGGGAAGATTCATAAGGTGATGTGAGGTCTGCAAATCGGTAATTCTAATTCCCTCAAAGAGAAGAAAGTTTTGCTCAAAAGTTGTTCCCCTAAAAGATAGGTCTTCCTGAACCCCAAACCCTCCTCTTTCTCTAATATCAAGGGCTGAAAAGAGGTTTAAACCAAATTTTTTAAGCTCCTCCTCCCTTATAACCTTCACCTCTTGTGAAGTTCTTTCAAACCCCTCAGAAAAAGGAGGAGCTGTGATTTTAACCTCCTTAAGTTGAAAGAAATTTTCCTGAGCAAATCCTGGAGTAATTAAAAATATAATTGAACCCAAAAACCCCAAATTTCTAAGTTTCTTCATCTCTTCTTTCCTCCACTTTGTTAACCTAATCTAAATTTTTGGTTAACTATACCATTAGAATCCCTGTATGTCAAGTGGGTTACTTTTAATAGAGATAATTGGTCAAAAAGATTTTAAAGATAGTTTACTATTGTAAATTTTATTTTTTGAGTTAACTTTCAATGAAAAAACCTGCAAGGAGGTGAAGGTATGGCAGTCTGGAAATGTTCTAAATGTGGAGCTTCTAAAGAGTCAAGATGTAAACCCAAGAAGTGCCCTGAATGTGGAGAGGTTGGAACTATGCTAAAGGAAGAAGCTCAAGAGGCTCAAGCTTCTTCAAAGGGCACTTGTGGAAGCGGTAAAAGAAGTTGCAAAAAGAAGGCCTCTTAGCCTCCTCCAACCACTCCACCGAGTTGGAAAATTGGTAGATACAGGGCTACAAGAATTCCACCTATTATAACGCCAAGAATAATTAATAAAATAGGTTCAATAAGGGTGGATAGGGTTTGAACAGTCCTATCCACCTCTTCTTCATAAAAATCTGCAACTTTGGTAAGCATCTCTTCAAGGTTTCCAGAGAGTTCTCCAATTCTAACCATTTCCACAACCATGTAAGGAAAAACTCCTGTAAAAAACATGGGATCTGCAATAGTATGCCCTGCAGAAACATTTACTCTTATGTCTTCCATGGCCTTTTCAATAACTTTATTTCCTGAAGTCTCTCCTGCAATACTTAAGGCCTGAAGTAAAGGAATACCTGCGCCTATGAGATTAGCTAAAGTCCTTGCTACGCGAGACAGAGCTGCTTTGTGGAAAAGCTGACCAAGCAAAGGCAACTTCAAAAGAATTTTGTCAGTATTGTATTTTCCTTGTTCACTTCTACGATAGTACTTAATAAATATTCCTAAAGCTACAACAGAAATTAAAAATAATCCAAAGAGGCTTTTAAAATTGTGACTGATATTTATCAAAATCTGGGTAGGAAGGGGAAGGCTCTGGCCTGCCTCTTTGAAAAGCTCAGCAAATTTGGGAATCACATAAATCATGATAATGGAAACCACAACTATGGTGACAAAAACTATCACCGAAGGATAAATCATGGCATGCTTAATTTTGGATTTAAGAGAAATGATCTTTTCAAGATAGGTAGCAAGCCTTTTTAGCACCACATCAAGATTTCCTGAGGACTCGCCTGAGCGAACCATTTGAAGATAAAGATTATTAAAAACTTTAGGATAATTTGCCATGGCCTCACTTAGTGAACTTCCAGCCTCAACCTTTTTCTTTATATCCAAAAGAACCTCTTTAAAATAGGGATTTTTCTGTTGAAGTGCAAGGGTTTCCAATCCTCTAACAATAGGAAGCCCAGCCTCAAGAACTGTAGCAAATTGACGGGTAAAAAGAGCAAGTTCTTTATCTTTAACTCTCTTTAATTGTAATTTTAGGGTGCTTTCTTTTTTTTGTTGAATTTTAATGGGAATGATATTGAGCCTGCGAAGATAAACTTCTACGACTTGAGGGTTGGGAGCCTCAAGAACTCCGCTTCTTACCTCCCCGGAAATGGATTTTCCTTTCCACTCAAAAAAGGGCATTATTTACCTACCCAATAATTGGGTGCTTCTCTTAAAATTATAACATCATGCACATGGGATTCTCTGTAGCCAGCTGGAGTTATTTTAATAAATTTAGTCTTTTTTCTCAATTCTTCAATGTTTCTACAGCCACAATAGCCCATACCCGACTTAAGCCCTCCAATTAATTGATAAATCATATTAGATACTGGACCCCTGTAGGGAACCTTACCCTCAACTCCCTCTGGCACAAACTTTGATATGTCTTCTGCCGAATATCCGTATCTTTCTCTACCTCCTGCTTTAAACATAGCAGAAAGGGAGCCCATACCTCTATAAACCTTGTAAGTTCTTCCTTCATAGAGAATGATTTCACCAGGGGCCTCTTCTGTTCCTGCAAAGAGATTTCCTATCATTACAGCATGAGCTCCTGCAGCTATGGCCTTGGTAATATCTCCTGAAAACCTGATCCCACCATCTGCAATCACAGGTATACCATATTTATCAGCAACCACTGCCGCATTATGAATGGCGGTGATCTGAGGAACTCCTGCACCAGCAACTATTCTTGTAGTGCAGATTGATCCCGGGCCGACTCCCACTTTTATACCATCAGCACCAGCCTTTATTAAAGCTTCAGCTCCCTCAGCTGTTGCAATATTTCCTGCAATAAGCTGACACTCAGGAAAATGATATTTAATTTCTATAATAGTGTCAATAACATTTTTACTATGCCCATGGGCGGAATCAATAAAAAGAACATCACATCCTGCCTTAAGAAGGGCCTCTGCATGTTTTAGCCTATCTTTGCCCACTCCAATGGCTGCTCCAACTCTCAGTCTTCCGAGTTCATCCTTGCAAGCATTGGGGTATTTCCTGATTTTTTCAATATCCTTAATGGTAATAAGACCCTTTAAGCAAAAATTGTCATCCACAATGAGAAGCTTCTCGATGCGCCTTTCGTGAAGGATTTTTACAGCCTCATCAAGGGTAATCCCAGGTTTTGCAGTAACAAGATTTTCCTTGGTCATAACCTCTTTCACAGGCCTGTCAAGGTGAGTTTCAAATCTCAAATCCCTGTTAGTTACTATACCCACAAGTTTTTTCTCAGGACCATCTACCACAGGAATTCCTGAAATTTTATATTCCTCCATTAAGGAAAGAACCTCCCTGATGGGTGTATCAGGAGAAACGGTAATAGGGTCATAAATCATTCCGCTTTCAGACTTTTTTACCTTTTCCACCTCCCTAACCTGTTCTTCAATGGACATATTTCTATGAATAACCCCAAGCCCCCCTTCTCTTGCCATAGCAATAGCCATCTTGCTTTCGGTCACCGTATCCATAGCAGCTGAAATAAGAGGAATGTTAAGTTTAATTTTAGGAGTAATATAAGTGGAAACATCCACATCCTTTGGTAAGACCTCAGAATAAGCAGGAACAAGCAAGACATCATCAAAAGTATAAGCCTCACCAATTATTTCTAACATAAGATGCTTTCCCCTCCTTTTTTATTTTTTATCCCTTCCATAAGACTTGCTTTTTTCTCTTTACCTATTTTAAAGAGTTTTGAAATTTTTTTTCGTTTATATAAAAAATATTTATAACATTCCCTTGGTCCACATAAAATCTTGTTTAATTATACTTTTTGCTTAAATAAAGTAAAGTTGCTTCTAAAATCCCATATTCACTCAATAAAGCCTCATTTTTTCCAAAGTAATCAAGAATTTCTTCATAAATTATGAAACCTGGAAGGGCAATATCTTCTCTTCCCTCCTCCATTCCTTTAATTTTTCTCAATCTTGGAAGGGTCATTTCACTCATCCTTTGAATAAATTTGTTAATCCTTTCTCGGGTAATGATATGTCCGTGAAGAATATTAAATTCATATTTTGTTAATTTTAAATCAAGACTGCCAAGAAGACTTGCTGTGCCTCCTGTAATTACAATTTTTTCAAAATCTCCCTTTGGAAGAAGGGAAAGTTTTTCCCTTACATAAGTTCTTAACGACTTAAGCATGCTTTTAGTTAAGGGATATCGAAGATTGAATATATCTTTTAAAATCACAGCACCCACATCTAAACTTTGAATATGAAAAACTTTACCTCCCTGCATATAAATAAACTCTGTTGAGCCCCCTCCCACATCTACAATTAAAAAATCCTTTAAATCATAACCAGCCTTTTTTAGACCAAAAAGAATTCCCTCAAGAGTAAGTTCTGCTTCCCTTTCGGGAGAAATAACCTCTATGGAAATACCTGTCTCCCTCTCTATTTCTGACAAAACATCCATTGCATTTTCAGCCCTTCTAAACACAGCTGTCCCAACAGCATAGTAATCAGAAACCCCTAAGTTATCCATAATTTTACGAAAACCCTTAAGAGCCTCTATAGCCCTTTTTAAAGCACTCTCAGAAATTTTTCCCCCTTCAACCAGCCCCTCTCCGAGCCTTACATTATCTCTAAAACTTTTCAAAAAAAGGATTTCCCCTTTAAAGTTCTTTCCAAGAATCAATCTAAAGGTTTGGGTTCCAAGATCCATTCCTGCAAGAAAGGGGGTATTCAGTCTCTCTTTAAATTCCTTTCCCATGTGAAAAAGAACTCGTACTTTACCTTGGAGGTAATATTTTTGAGAATTTTTAGGATTAACAAAAAAATAAGATTTTGCCTTAGAAATTTCAAATATCCCAAATCCTCTAAGCTCTATTCTTCCTTCTCTTTTCAAAGCCTTCGCAAGTATTTCAAAGAAGGTATCCACCAAAAATACACAATCCTTCTTTTCTAAGTCAGGAAAGTGAAGAGCCAATTTCTCACAAAGTTCTCTTTTGGTCATCTTTAGTGTTGATAAAGATAAAGAACCTTAATATCTAAGGGATCATAAAGCTTTATGTTTTTAAAGGATAACTTTTCCTCAAAAAAGCGTTCCAAATACCCTTTTTTTCTGGGATAAAATACAAGGTTTGCCTCTTTTATGCCTGCAAGCCTCTTTGCCTCATCAACGGCTCTATAAAAATTTCCAAGCTCATCAACAAGCCCTAGTTTTAAAGCCTCTTCTCCTGTATATATTTTGCCGTTTGCAAACTCTCTTACCTTTTCAATGGGAATTTTTCTTGACTCAGAAATGGCCTTTACAAACTGTTCATGAAGGAGAGATACCTTTTCTTGGAGATACCTTTTTTCCTCGCTCGTAAGCCCTCGAAAGGCTGATCCAGTATCCTTGTATGGCCCACTTTTAATAACTTCAGCTGAAACACCAACTTTTTCCATAAGTTTTTCAAAATTTGGAAGCTGAATCATAACTCCAATACTTCCAGTAATAGTTCCAGGATTGGCAAAGATTTTTTGCCCTGCTAATGCCAGATAGAGCCCCCCAGAAGCTGAAACTCCTCCCATGGATACAACAAGGGGCTTCACTTTTTTGAGTTCTTTCAATTCTTCGTAGAGTTCCTGAACAGCCCCAACCGATCCTCCTGGGGAGTCAATCCTTAACACCACAGCTTTTATATCTTTTTTTGCCTTTAACTCTTCTACAGCTTTAAGATATTCAGAACTATCAAGAATGAGCCCTTTTACCTCAAGAACCCCAATTTTTAAGCCAGAAGGAACTCTTTCTCCTAAAAAATAAAAAAGAAGGGAAAGAAAAAAACTCAGTAAAATAAAAAAAAGGACAATTCCACCAATAAAGGCAAGACCGTAAACCAACCAGGGTCTTTTCATTGAGCCCTACTCACTTTCTTTAGGATTTAGCTTTAAAATGTCTTTCAGACTTCGTGACGAACCCTTATAACTCTCTTTTAGAGCCAAAAGTTCCTTTTCTTCCTTCTCTTTAAAATAAGCCCTTTCTGAGATCCAAAGCCTCTTTTTTTGAGGATCAAAAAGAATAACCTTTCCTTTTATATTTTCCCCTTCCTTCAAAACTCTCTGTTTTTCCCCTTCTTTCCAGATCTCCTTTACAGGTAAAAAGCCAACAACCCCTTTGGAAATCCTTACAAAATACCCCTGCCCTTTGGCCTCTCCCATAATTACTCCCTCAATGTCATCACCAACTTTAACCTTGCTTGAAATCTCTTCCCAAGGATTAGGCAAAAGTTCTTTAATGCTCAAAAGGAGTTTTTTCTTCTCAGGGTCAAATTCAATTATTTTGGCCCTAACTTTATCACCCACACTGTAAATTTGATTTAAATCCTCTACTCTATCCCAATCAACCTGAGATTTAGGCAAAAACCCATCAACTCCTTCTATGATCTCAACAAATATTCCAAAAGAAGTTATGGTCTTAACTTTTCCCTCCACTATATCTCCAATCTTTACCTCCTTTGCAATCCTTTCCCAGGGATTTTCCTCAAGTCTTTTTAAACTTAAAATCATCTTCTTTTCTTTGGGATCAAATTCATTTATAACAACCTCCACTATATTCCCTTCTGAGAGGACATCTTTTGGTTTTAAGCCTCTTTTCCAGGAAATCTCACTTGCTGGCAAAAGGCCCTCAAGGCCTGGTTCTATCTCCACAAAGGCCCCAAAGTTCATAACTTTTACTACTTTTCCCTTTACCCTTTGATCAACGGCATATTTAAAAGAGGCCTCATCCCATGGATCAGGTTCCAGGGCTTTGAGACTAAGCCTTAATTTTTTAGTCTCAGGATTCCATTGAATAACTTTGACCCGAATGTTTTCCCCCTCTGAAAGGAAACCCTCATATGAAGAAAGCCTTCTTCTTGTTAGTTCCTCAAAGGGTAAATATCCAGTAAGTACTCCCTCAAACTCAACAAGATATCCTCCCTTTACCTCTTTTTTTATCCGCCCATCAAGAATCCCTTCTTTTTCAATAAGACTCATAAGTTCTTTCAATTTAAACTCCCTTTCTCTCTCAAGATAGGCTCTCTGGGAAACAACAAAAGATCTCTCATCAAACTTGATAATTATTACAACAATATTCCCATCTTCTGAGCCCTGATATTGTGACTTTGGTAAAAAGCCCTTTAAGATGCCTCTGTAGGTAACCTCAAAGCCTCCTTTCACAGGCTTTAATAATCTTACCCGAATGGGATTTCCCCTTTCATAGGCCTCTTTGAGTTCTTCCTTAATTTCTTCCTCTAAGAGTTTTCTTAAAGAAAGGAGATAAGAAGCATCTCCTGAAAGTTTCTTAATAATAAGAGCCGAAATTTCATCTCCCCTTTTAAAAAGGAAATTTCCCTCAAAATCTTTAAGCTCATCAAGGGGCAAGAGAGCCTCCTTTTTAGTCCCTATATCTACATAGGCATGTTTGTCATCCATGTGAACTATAATACCTTTAACCTTTTCCCCTGTTTGATAAGTCCTCTCTGTTTGTGAAAAGTAATCCTCAAGAAGTTTTTGAAACTCCTCCATTGGAACCCTCTTTTTAAATAGAATATAAAATAGTTTAATTTAAAATCCCTGAAAAATCAAGGTTTTAACAAAGGAAATTTCCTCCTCTTTGTTTTTTAATTCTCCTTTTATTTTTCTTTTTCTTATCTCCCTTAAAATTTTCCCAATTTTTTCCCCTTCCTTTATTCCTATAGAAAGAAGATCATTTCCGCTCAATTCTGGCTTTATATGGCGAAATTCCTTAAGAAATTTTAAAACCAATTCTTGATAAGGCCTTTCAAGAGAAAGTCTAAAAACTAAATAAGGAGGAAGCTTTTCAAGGATTTCTACTTTTTCAGGTATCTCAAGTTTTAAAAAGGATTCATTATTGAAGACACCTTCCCAGAGCCTCAAAATTTTTTCTCTTTCTCTTTCCTGAAAGCCAAGCCTTTCTAAATTTTCTTCCTTAAGGCTGATAAGGAAAAGTAAGAAAAATTTTTCAAGGTCCCTTCTTTGAAGTTCCTTTTTTGCAAAATCTAATATTTCAAAATCCTCTTTTTTGATCTTTCTTGGAATTAAGCCAAACCTTTCAAAAAGTTTCAGTCTATAAGTTTCCTCAATAAGTAAGGGAAGATCTTCAAATTTTTCTTTAAAGAAATAAAGTAAAAATTCATTTGCCAGCCTTGTGGAAGAAAGTTTTTTGAAAGAGGAGACCTCTTCAGCTAAACCCAGAGCCATATAAAATTCCTCTGCAAAGTCAAATCTAAGTCGCACCTTATAGCGTATCCCTCTTAAGCTCCTTGTTGGATCCTCAATAAAGGATTTAATATGAAGGGGTCTTATCAGCCCCTTTTGAAGATCATAAAGCCCTTCAACAAGGTCAATGAGGGTTTCTTCATAAGGCGAAGTTAAACCATAAATCAAGGCATTTACAGTAAAGTCCCTTCGTAAAATATCCTCCCTAAAGTTTGAAGGCTCAATCACAGGCAGGTGAGCTGGTTCGGGGTAGAACTCCTTTCTTGCAGTAACAAGATCAATAGCAAAATCTTCGTTGAGCTGAATTTTATAAGTCAAGAAAGGGGATTTAAAGAGCAATTTACCCTTAAAGGTCTTTAAAATTTCTTCAAGAAGCTCTTCCCAATTTCCTTCAAGGACAAGGTCAAGGTCTTTAACAGGTCTTTTAAGCAGGAAATCTCTTACTGGTCCTCCTGCAAGATAAAGAAAATATCCCCTTTTTCTTGCAAGGGCTCTTATGTAATCAAGAAATTTGAAGGCTCCTTCAGGAAGAATTAAATATTTTTTTATTTCTTCGAAAGGAATTTTTTGTGTGATCAAGAGCGAGCCCTTGGATGGAATTTTTCATAAGCCTCTTTAAGTTTTTTAATATCAAGGTGGGTGTATATTTGAGTGGTAACAAGGCTACTATGACCAAGCATCATCTGAAGGGCCCTTAAATCAGCTCCCCCTTCAAGGAGATGGGTAGCAAAGGAGTGTCTAAGGACATGGGGTGAGATTTTTGACAAGTCAATTCCAGAAACTTTAGCGTAGTCCTTTAGAATTTGCCAAAAACGCTGTCTCGTTAAAGGCCCTCCCCTTCTGTTTAAAAAAACAAAATCCTTGCTCTTTTGAGTAACCAATTTGGGTCTTATATTTTCAAGATAATTCTCAAGATATTCAAGGGCAACTTCCCCTATAGGAACTATGCGTTCTTTTTCTCCCTTTCCAGTGATCCTAAGAATACCCAGATTCAAATTGATATTTCCCAGTCTGAGGTTAACCAACTCAGAAACCCTAAGTCCCGTCGCATAAAGAAGCTCAAGCATGGTTCTGTCCCTAAAACCAAGAGGAGTGGATAAATCTGGAGCCATAAGAAGTTTTTCAACCTCCTCAAGGGTTAAGACCTTGGGAAGTCTTTTTGGAAGTTTTGGGCTTTCAAGCAGATCAAGAAAGTCTGGGTCTATAATTCCTTTCTCCTTTAAAAATATCAAAAAATTTCTTAAACTGGAAAGCCTTCTTGCTATGGAAAAGGGGTTAAATCCCCTGTCCTTTAGATCAGAAAAATAAGCCATCACCACAGAATAGGATATTTCAGAAGGACGCAGCCTGTTTTTACTTAAAAAATCAAGAAAATCCTCTATATCCGAAGAATAGGACTTGAGGGTATTAAGAGAATAATTTTTAAAGGAAGTTAAATAAAGGAGAAAGTCTTTAAGAAGATCCTGCATTCCTAAAGAGAAAGTTCTCTCAAAAGCCTTTCTGCTTTATAAGCTAAAGTTTCATCTTTGGTGCCAAGTTGTAAAGCCTTTAGTTTAGCAAAAATTCCATGTTTTTCTGAAAGGCTAAATTCTGAAAATCTCTCTTTTATTTTTTCAAAGGTTTGGTATAAAATTTCCTTATTTTCAGCATCAAGGAAAAGGATTAAGTCTCTTGCAGAATCTGGAAGGCCAAATTTTTTATAAAATTCAAGAAGTAATTTCTGAAAATCCCTTTTACCTGCAGATTGATGAAGTTTATTTAGAAATTCTTCCTTTTCTCCGTTTTCCTTTCCTGAAAAAAGCTTTTCCAGTTCTTTGAGATACCTCTCTTTAGTTTTTTTATCTTCCTTTATAGGAATTCTTTCCTCTTTTTCAAGCTTTCTTCTCAGTTTAGAGAGCCCACTTGCATCCTTTAGTTTGTCAATTTCCCTCCAGGAGAGTTTTCTTCTTTCCTCGCTCACCTTTTACCTCCTGCATTCAATTTGGTATATCCTTTCCTCAGGCAACTCTAATGCAGTTAGTTTTCCACCATATACACATCCTGTATCAATTCCAATTCTGTCCTCAAGATGAAGAACCTCTGGGAAAGGAGTGTGCCCAAAGATGACCTTTTTGGGAAATTTCCCCTCATAAAAATAAAAACTCTGCCTTATCCAAAGCAAATCTTCCTCGGTTTGTTCTTCAAGGGGTTTATTAGGATTAATACCTGCATGCACAAAAAAGTAATGTTTTGTCTCCAAAAAAAGGGGAAGCTCCTTAATAAAATTTTTGTGCTCTTCAGGGATATTTAATTTTCCTTCCTCGAAGTAATTTTTTAAAGTAGAGGAGCCACCGTTATACAAAAAAATCTCCACATCAAGGCCAGAAAGAAATCTTTCAAACATCCATTCATGATTTCCCTTAAGAGGAAAGACCCTTTCTGGAAAGTCTTTTTTTAAGTCCATAATCAGTTCTAAAACCCTTCTTGAATCTGGGCCTCTATCAATATAATCTCCAAGAAAAATCAAATAATCCCTTCCCCAGTTAATAGGAAGACTCTCAAGAAGGGCCTCCAAGGCAAAAAGACATCCGTGAATATCACCTATGGCAAAGATTTTAGTCCCAGAATCTGGCCCTTCTATCGTCAAGCCTTTTAAGCCCATATTTGTATGCCCACTGCAAGGCCCTGTTCCATTCTTCTTTATTAATCATTCTATCAAGGGGTGGATATTTCCAGGCATCCCCGCAAGGTCTATATTGATCCATAAGATTAAAGTAGGTATCCTTTGAAATTTCCTCTGCTACAAATTTGATTACTTCCTCTGTCTGGGAAAGATCTCCTGGTAAAACGAGATGCCTAATTATCAAACCCCTTTTAGCAATTCCATCTTCAATGATAAGATCTCCAACCTGACGGTGCATCTCCTTTACAGCCTCTTTAACAACCTTTGGGTAATTTTTTACTTTTGAGAGTTTAAAGGCTACCTTTTCGTCCATATACTTAATATCTGGCATGTAAATATCAATAATTCCATCAAGAAGCTTTAAAGTTTCCACTGATTCATAACCACCACAATTATAAACAATGGGGAGATTCAATCCTTTCTCAGCTGCAATCTTAATAGCCTCAACAATAAAGGCGATTTGATGAGTAGGAGTTACAAGATTGATATTATGACACCCCCAAACCTGAAGAATAAGCATAATTTTAGCAAGATCCTCAACAGTAATTTCATCCCCCTCTCCAAGGTGACTTATATCCCAATTCTGGCAATAAACACAGGCCATGTTACACCAAGTAAAGAAAATCGTTCCTGAACCATTGGTCCCAACAAGAGGCCTTTCCTCCCCGAAGTGAGGACCATAACTGGAAACTACAGGTTTTCCTCCCACCTTGCAAAAACCTTTCTCTCCCTTTAAGCGATCAACCTTGCACTCATGGGGACAGATACGGCAGGGGCTCATCCTTTCATAGAGCGCTTCAATTCTTTTCTCAAGCTCTCCTTTTTCAAGAAGTTCAAGATAGGAAGGATATTTTTTCATTTAAGAATTTCTATCCAATGTTTAATCTCTGGGGGTCTTCTTACCTGAAAACCGAAATTTAAATAACATCCTGTGCAGGCTGTAGCGAGAATCTTCTTTCCAATAAGCTCTCTTTTCCAGAATTTAGAATACCCCTTTTGAAAACCTCTAAGCCAAAGGGTAATCTTAGCAGATCCACAACAGCTAAAAGAAAAATTCTTTAATATTTTATTTAATGACCTTTCGTGAAAAGTCAAGTTATTTTTTAAATGGCAGGGAAGATGATATAAAATGTGGCTATCCTCTTCAAAAAAAGGCTCAAGGTTTAAAAAATTTGTTAAAAAATCAAGGGCAAAATAGGTTCTTTCAGAAAGGGCTTTAAAGTCAGCTTCTTCCTCAAAAAGAAGGGTATAAACTCTTTTAAACATCCAGTAGCAGGTGGCACAAAAGGTGACAATGGGTTTATTTTCTTTAAAAAGACTGATTTTGTTTAAAGCAAGTCTTTTTAAAGCCTCTTTGCTTCTTAAGGAAAGATAAATTATTCCGCAACAATCCTGATTTAAAGGAATCTTGGGCTTGACCTTCAAAGATTTCACTTTTTCCAGAAAAACAAAGAGGGCCTCAGGATAAAGATGTTTTAGACCGCAGGAAAGATAAATATAGAAATCTCCTTCTCTGAATTTTTCAAGGGATAAAGGATCAAACTTTTTATATAGCCTTTTACCTTCTGGATGAAAATGAAGTAAATTTAATGAATCTGAAAGTATAGGCAAAGAATAGCCCTTATCTTTAAAAATTTTTTTAAGATAAAACTCTGGAAAATTTAGTCCCTGAGGACAAAGGCTTTTACAGTTTTCACAGAAAAGGCAAAAATCAAGGGCTTGAGAATTTAAATCCTTTGAAAGGAGTAAATTCCTTCCTCTTGGGCTAAAGCTTTCTTGTAGAAAAAAACGATAGCTCGGACAGGAAGCTATGCATTTTCCACAGTGGACACAATCCTCAGGTCTCTTTTTCATTTCTCTCTTGAAGGAGTCTTTCTAACCACCAGGAACACCACTCGGTCTCTAAAAGGGCCTCAGAAAGCCTTTTTGACTCCTCAAGAAGGAGTCTCCTTTTGGCATAGGATAGCCATCTCTCTGCAAAGGGATTATTAAGGTCTTTTTGCTCTTTAAGCTGAACCATAAGGTCAAGGGTGTCTGCATCGTGTACTATTTTAGCCTCTAAAGTCTCATTTTTTCTATATTCTTCAAATAAATTAAGCACTTCCTCCTCAAAGGGAAGCCCTGAGAATGCCTCTTTTAAAGCCTTTTTTTCATCAGCAAAATTATAAAGCTTATTTACCGCATTAAAATCCCCTGTTCTTGCCTCAACAAAATCGTGAAGAAGAGCCATCTTTAGGGCCTTTTCTTCATCTACCTTTCCTTGGTAAACTTTACATAAAAGATAGGTGCAAAAAACCACCCCAAAGGAGTGAGAAGCCACATTTTCTCTGCCGGTCCCAAGATAATAATAACCTGTTCGCTCAATTCTCTTTAAGAGAGCAGCCTCAAAGAGGAGTTTGGCAAATCTATGCCTGAAACTCATTTGATTTTTACTCCTTTGTAATAAAGGAGATAGGCAGAAAATTTATATATAATTTTTGCTGCCAAAAATTCCGTAAAAGGATACCCTGGAATTGGTCTTATTTCAACTAAATCCATACCAACAACTTTTGCGCGGGCAACTCTCTTTAAAATCTCAAGAAGCTGATACCACAAAATTCCCCCTGGTTCTGGAGTGCCAACCCCGGGGGCAAGGCTCGGATCAAGGGCATCCATATCCAGGGTTAAATAAATAGATCCCTCTTTAAGAAAATCTTCTAAGTGGTTTAAAACCCTTTCAAAGGAGTTAAATAACTCAAAGGCATAGATAACCTTTATACTTGATTTTTCAGCCTCTTCAAATTCCTCCTTAGATATTGCCCTGATTCCTATACTGAGTATGGGAAGCGATTCCTCATAAATCCTTCTTATCACTGTGGCATGATTAATTTCACTGCCAAGATAGGCTTTTCTGAAATCAAGATGGGCATCAAGATGAAGAATCTTAAGATCAGGGTAATATCTTTTATAGGCCTTTACTGCACCCAGGGTAAGAGTATGTTCTCCTCCAAGCAAAATGGGGAAAAAGTCCCTTTTTAAAGCATCTTCCGTTAGCTCTTCAACCCTCCTTAAGGCCTCTTTTATGTCAAGAGGAAATTCTTCTACAGGATAGGTATAAAAACCGAGTTCTTCGTGCGGAGAAGTCTTTGTCTCTTCATCAAAAAATTCCAAATTAGAGCTTACCTTGAGAATCTCAAAAGGTGCTTCTTTTGTGCCCTTTAACCAGGTTGTGGTGAGATCAAGGGGAACAGGTATTAGAGCTACCTGAGCCTTGGGATGCTCAGGTAGCCCAAGGAAAGGAATTTTCATCTTCTAAAGTTTAAAAGAGAAGATTTTTCCTTTCAAAGCGGATAAAATTTTCAACAGCTCTTATGGAACGGGGAAATTCAAGACCTCTGTCAAGAAGCCTTATTTCGCTTTTCTTTATTTCAAACATTTCAGTAATGTCCTGAATAGCTTTATCGACATTAAAGGGCTTGCAGGAAAAGATATCCACACTGAGATAAAGCTTTTCAGGAAAAGTATGAATACTGATATGACTTTCGGCAATTATAACAAACCCGGAAATTCCCCAGTCTTCAGGATTGGGAGCATAATATTTAAAAACATAAGGGGGCATAATTTTGGTCATCTCTATGTCTTCGGGATATTTATTCAAAAAATTATAAATAAAATCAAGATCCATTAATTTTTCTCGATTTGCTCCATATCCATCAAGAATAAGATGCTGACCAAATCCAAATTCCATTTTTTCAGTGTTTTTCATCTCTCCCACCCCCTGAAAATATAGTCCTCTTGAGGACGGGCTATAAAATATATCATAAATTTCATTTGTCAAGAGCCTTAATTATTTTTAAGCATCCAAATTTAGCCTGAATCAATCTGAATTTTCATTTTAACATAGCTATTTCTTTCAAAATTTCAAATTTTTTTTCCCAAATAAAACCTTTGACACCTTATATCTTTACTTTTTATCAAATCTTATTAAAATCCCAACCTATGAAACATAAAATTTGGACTCTGATTATCTTTCTTTTATTTTTTTCTTTTTTAACATGTTGTACCCAGCAAAGCAATGGCTTTATAACTCTTATTTCTCAGGAAAAAGAAATTGAGCTTGGAAAGTTTTATCTACCGGTCTCACTTGAGGAATTTGAGGGTTTGTATCCAGAAGAGGAAGTACAGATATATCTCCAGAATCTTGGCAAGAGATTGGCTCAAAATGCTGTAAGAAAAATGCCCTATCAGTTTTATTTAGTTAATTCTGATGTGGTAAATGCCTTTGCTTTACCTGGTGGGCCTGTGGTTATAACTCGGGGGATCTTTCTTACCATTGAAAGTGAAAGTGAGCTTGCGGGAATTCTTGCCCACGAAATAGGCCACATTGAAAGAAGGCATCATGTTCGTTTCGTGGAAAAACAATTTGCCCTAAACCTTCTTTTACAGGTTGGGTCGCTTTTTTTGCCACAAAATTTAAGCGGAGAGCTTCTCTTTCAGTTAGCCCAAATCTCAACAGGTCTGCTAACTCTTAAATTCAGCAGAGATCAGGAAAAAGAGGCAGATGAAACCGGGTTTTTACTACTTGTTAAATCTGGTTATTCTCCTGAAGGTATGCTAAAGGTCTTTGAACGCTTTAAAGCCATGGAAAAGTCAAGACCGCCTGAATGGCTTTCTACTCACCCTCTTCCAGATACAAGAATTAAAGAATGGAAAGAAAATTTGAAAAAAATCAATCCCACAGGTGCTTTTATCAAGAATACTTCCTCTTTTGAAAAGGTTTTAGCCCGTCTGAAATCCACATCTCCCTCCTTTGAAGAGGTTAAAAGAGGAAAAGAGGCCTTAAAAGATAAAAATTATTCAAAGGCTGAAAGCCATTTTTTAAAGGCCCTTGAGCTCTATCCCAAAAACATCCCTGCCCTTCTCTATCTTTCTCGTCTAAAAATGAAGGAAGGAAATTATTTGGCTGCCAGAGAATACGCCCTTAAAATCATAAATTATAACCCTAATCTTTTCTCTGGATATTATTTAGCTGGTCTTTCAGAATTTAATACAGGTAATTATAAAGCCTCTCTCAACTATTTGGAAAAGGCAAAAACTCTCATTCCCTTTGAGGGCTCCACTTATTATTACCTTGGAAGAAATTATGAAAATATTCAAAATTATGCAAAAGCCCTTGAAAATTATAAAACGGCCTTAGAAATTGGTCCAAAAAATGCACCCTGGTATCCAGATTGTTATAGAAGATATCAACGCCTAAAATAACTAAATGCTTGATTTTTTGCTAATCGAATTTCCTTTTGCCAAAATTAAAACTTATCTCTTTTTACCACCTCTCTTCTCTTTAATTCTTTCCTTTTTTTGTGCAACAGGAGGAGTTAGCGGTGCCTTTTTGCTTTTGCCCTTTCAAGTTAGTGTGCTTGGTTTTACCTCACCCTCAGTGAGCGCAACCAATCATCTTTATAATGTTTTCGCCATCCCAAGTGGTGTCTATAGATATTGGAAAGAAAAACGCTTATATTACCCTTTAACACTCCTAATTACCTTAGGGACTTTTCCAGGAGTAGTCATAGGTTATTTTCTAAGAGTAACCTATTTCAAAGAATTGAAAAATTTTAAACTTTTAGTAGGAGGAGTCCTTCTTTTTATAGGGATTAAACTCGTTTATGATCTCTTTTTTCCTCCAAAAGATGTAGCCTTTTCTCCTGAACCGCCTAAAACCCTAACTTTTAATATCCGAAAACTCACCTTTGAATATGGAGAAGAAATTTATACCCTTAACACTCTTCTTATTATACTTCTTGCTCTCGTTATTGGGGTGGTTGGGGGAATATATGGAATTGGTGGAGGAGCTGTTATGGCCCCTATTTTATTGGCCTTTTTCCATCTTCCTCCTTATGTCTTTGCAGGAGCTACCCTCTTTGGGACCTTTCTTACTTCCATACTCGGAGTAATAATATACACCCTTGGTGGAAATGGCCCGGATTTTTTGCTTGGTTTTCTTTTTGGTCTTGGTGGAACAATTGGGCTATATTTTGGGGCTAAGTTTCAAAAAAAATTTCCTCAAAAATTGATACGTCTAATTTTAACCGTAATTCTTCTTTATATATCTTTTCAATATATTTATCAATATTTTAAAGCCTAATTATAAAAAAGCTGTAACCTTACCTTCTTTAACTCCTTAAGAGTTCTAAGGGCAATATAATCTCTTAGGTTAATTTCTTCAGCCACTTCCTCAATTTTTTCTTTTTCCTTGAAATGGCACATGGTATAAATATTAAAAGGCCAGTGAGAATAGGATTTTCTCAAATAACAATGAGTTATAAAGGGATACTTAGCCAGAGCCTTTCCTATCTCTTCAATTCTTTCATCTGGCACTTGCCAGGCAACCATTACATTCTTTTTTAATCCCAATTTTTGATGTTTAAAAAGGCCAGCATATCTTCTTAGAGCACCCTTTCTCTTCATAGTTGAAAGCCACTCAAAAATCTCCTCTTCTTTGCAAGAAAGATTTTTCGCTAACTCTTTAAAAGGCTCACTTGTAAGAGGAAGAGGCCCCTGAAGAATCTTAACAAAGTCTCTATCGCGATCAGTAAAATTAAAGCTAACCCTTGCGTCTGAGTTTAGAAAAACCTCCTCATCTTTTAAGGATTCTTCATCTTCACCAAGGTGAAAAATAGCTGCTATTTTAAAGACCCTTAAAATCGGAAGATAGAGGAAATCCTCAGCCTTACTTTTTTTAAAAAGCTCAAAGGCCTCACCAAGCAAATCTTTTCCTGGAGGAACAACAAGGGTAAACCAAAGATTGTAAGCATGATCCCTCAAATAATTATGACTCACCCCTGGATGGGCATTTATTACCTCTATAGCATTTGAGAGATTTTCCTCTGATACTTTAAAGGCAAAGAGGGAAGAGGTGTGCCCAAAAAAGGAGGGATTAAAGATGGCTGAAATTTGACGAAGCCTTCCCTCCTTCTGCCATTCCCTCAAAATTTCAATGATTTTATCTTCTTTAGTATTTAGTTTATCAGCAATTACTTTAAAGGGTCTTGAAACTAAGGGAAATTCCCTTTGAAGTAGCCTTATTAAGTTCTTCTCAAGCTCTTTTTCAAGAACCATAATAGAGGAAATTTTTAAGAAGTTTTAAACGATTAGGATGCTTCAATTTCCTTAAGGCGTGCCCCTCTATCTGTCTGATTCTCTCTTTGGTAATCCCGAATTTTTTGCCCACCTCTTCAAGGGTATAAGCCTCTTTCTCACCAATTCCAAACCTCAGTCTTATTATCTTTTCTTCTCGAGCAGAAAGGGTTTTCAAAAGCTCTCTTATTTTTTCTGATAATGCCAAATTAAAGGTCACCTCTTCGGGTTTGAGGATGCTGTTGTCTTCAATAAAATCTTTAAGAGTTGTGTCTTCATCCTCTCCTATTGTGGTTTCTAAAGATATGGGCTGTTTCATAACCTTAAAAATGTAATTTAACCTTTCCACAGATAATCCCGTTTCCTTGGAAAGTTCTTCTAAAGTTGGCTCCCTTCCATATTCTTGATAAAACTTGGTATAAACTATTTTGCTAATTTTGTAAATAGCCTCAATTATATGCACAGGAACTCTTATTGTTCTTGTGTTTTCTGCAAGATATCTGCTTATATTTTGTCGTATCCACCAAGTAGCATAAGTGGAAAATTTAAATCCCTTTCGATAATCAAACTTTTCAACTGCCTTAAGTAAACCGATGTTTCCCTCCTGAATCAAATCTGCAAGAAGAACCCCCTTAGGAGCATATTTTCTTGCAATGGAAATAATTAATCTCAGATTTGAATTTACTAATTCTTCTTTAGCCTTTTTGATATTTTTAAAGGCCTGTTCAATTTTTTCTGCTGAATTTTTAAGTTTTTCAGGGCTCTCTCCAAAATACTCCAAAATCAGATCAAGTTTCCTTTTAATCCTTTCTCCCTCAAAAAATAATTGGCGAAGCTCTCCATTATTCTCAATCTCCCGCTGCAGATCTAAATACTTTTTACTTTTCCCCTTTTTCCCATTGAGGCTTAATATACTTTCAAAATCTATATTGAATTTTTTATAATTTTGAGAAAACCTATTTTTTAATAAAGAAAAATCATCTATCAATTTTTTGGCTTCAAGAATTTCGCAACTTAATTCTTCGAGAAGCTCTTTGGTTGGCCTAACTTCATATAAAAGTTCAAGAATTTCACTTACTTTCTTTTCCTTATTTTTATTATTTTCAGACTCTTCCTCTAACAAACTCAATATAGATCTTTTTAAATCCTGAATCCATTCTGTCTTTTTCTCTTTGTTTCTTTCAAGAATTTCATAATCTTTGAAATATTTCGAATATTTGTTTCCTTTTTCTGCATTTACTAATAAGCTGTAAAATTTCATTATCTGAGTTATATAATCTAAACATTCTTTTAAAATAGCTTTTTCATTTTCTTCAATAGTCTTTCCTATTCGAATCTCATCTTCCCGTGTTAAAAGTTTATGATTAAAGACCTCATTTAAGTATATTCGTAAAGAATCCTCTGTTTTAAATTGTTTTTCCTCTTCTTCCTCTAAAAAAGTCTCCCCATATTCCTCCATTAAAAATTCTTCTTCAAAAAAACATCCTTTTTTATTGGGGAGGCTCATAATCACCTCCTGCAATTTTTTATTGACTCCTTTAATAGATTTCTTTATTACAAATAGTTCCTTTGAGTTTATATAAATAATTTTCAATTTCCTCTTTTTTCCCAGATTTTTCAATAATTTTTAAACCTTCCACAAGTTTTTTAATTTCTCTTTTTTTGATTTCTATACCAATAAAGCGAATTATATCCTTTAGAACTTCCTCCCTATTTTCAAAGGGCGGTGAAAAAAGTAAATCACTTAAAATTTCTTGAAGAGAGGGATCAACCACTTCAAAAAGGAAGACTCCTTCTTTCTGCAATTCCATAAAATTCTTTACCAATCTGTGAAAGGGCTTTTCTGAATTTTCCTCAATCAATTTAGTAAGCCCTGCTTTCTCTAAAAGAGGAAAATCTTCTGGAAAATTCACAAGGTATTGTGCAATAATTCTCATATAACATTCTTCTCTATCTATTTCTTCACCACAATAGAAAGGAATATTTTCTTTTGTTATTTCTTCTTTCCTTTCTCCTTTAAGTTTTCGCTCAATTTCTGTTTCACTTACATTAAAATAAAAAGAAAGATCCCGAGAAATATCCCTTAAAAGCAGGGGATCGGAGATACCCTTTAAAAGCTCGATAACTTCCCGAAAGACCTTAGTGGGAGATTTTAAATATTCCCCTTTGTAAAACTCCCATATGAATTTTGTGGAGGTAAGGGAATTCTTCTTTAAGTCTTCAGCCAAATTATTGCCCTTATAGCTCCTTGCAAAAGAATCGGGGTCTTGCCCTTCAGGAAGGAGAATGATTTTGGGTAAAAAACCCTCTTTTATAATTAAAGACATGGCCCTTAAGGCAGCTTTTTTGCCGGCCTCATCCCCATCATATAAAATATACCATTCCTCTGCAAGAGGTTTTAATTTTTTCAGATGATTTTCCGTTAAAGCCGTTCCACAGGTAGCAACCACATTTCTTATCCCCTTCTCCCATAGAGACAAATAATCGAAATAACCTTCAACAAGGAATACCTCTCCCTTTGTTTTTATTTCCTCTTTGCTTTGAAACAGTCCATAGAGAGTTTCACCTTTTTTAAAGACCTTACTTTCTGGCGAGTTGAGATACTTTGGTTCTCCCTGGGGATCAAGGGTTCTTCCACCAAAGCCCACACATTCTCCTCTTTCATTGAAAATAGGAAAAATTAAGCGGTCTCTAAAGAGATCTAAATAGGAGCCATCTTCACCCTTTTTCAAGAGCCCAGCTTCAACGGCAAGTTCAAGGGGAATATTTTGAGCCCTCAATAAACTTGCAAGAACCCTTCCCTCTGAGGGAGCATATCCAAGGTAAAAGTGTTCAGCAGTCTCTTTACTTATCTCTCTTTCCTTTAAATAATTCCTTGCCCTTTCTCCAGATGGATGATTCCATAAAAAGTGTTGATAAAGTTTGGCAACTTTAAAATTTATTTCAATGAGATCCCTTTCCCTTTGTTTAGCCGAGAAATATCCTTTATCAATCTTAATTCCAGCCCTCTCAGCAAGCTCAAGAAGGGCCTCCTTGAACTCAAGGCCACGGTATCTCATGTAAAAGGTAACTACATCTCCAGCAGCCCCACAACCAAAACACTTAAAGATCTGTTTTTCAGGACTAACGGTAAAAGATGGAGTTCGTTCGCTATGAAAGGGACAAAGCCCCACATAGTTTCTTCCAACCTTTTTGAGTTTTACAAATTGAGAAATAAAGCTTACGATCTCGTAACGATTTCTAACTTCTTCAAGAAGGTCTATAGCCATAGGAAAAAGGAAGTTTTATCCCTTACTTAATAACACAGGATTTCAAAAGGTCAAGGCTTTGTCTACCCTATTACCAAACTCTTTCAAAATGCCCCTGCGTCATAAAAAGAAAATGAAAAGTGGTGAAATGAAAGGTTATGAGATTTTCTTAAGGCACAACATCTGTTAAAAGCACAAGATATCCGTAGGGAAAGTATAAATCTTCTAAAGTAAAACCTGCTTTTTCTAAAAGATTTTTAACTTTTTCAGCTCTAATTTTGGCAAATCTGACCATCCCTCTTGTTAATTCACAGTATTGCCTTGCTCTCTCAGGAGAAGTTTTAATTAAAACTGGGCACCTTCCTCCACAATAAAATTCCGCTTCACATTGAAAACATCCAAAAATTTCTTTATAAGAGACTAAATTTAAGAGTTCCCTTTTCACCTCTTCTAAAGAGTCGATCTTATTTTTTCCATTTGAATTAAATTTTATTTCAATTTCCTCTCCCAAATCAACACAAGGGAAAAGCCTGCCTGCCAAAATGTCAAAATTTCTTAATTTTTCAACTCCACACCCAGTTTGACCTCTCCTTATACCCTTCAAAAGAAAGTAAAAAAGTTCACAAATAGGAAGAAAAGGGTGAACCTTCCTATCTAAAAGCCCCTCTTCAAAGAGTTGAAAAAGACCCTCAAGGTCTGAAAGATATCTTTTTTGAAATTCCTTAAAATTGGCTATTGGTTTTTCTGCTTCAATTAAATGCCAGAAAAAATAATCACAAAGAGCCCTTTCTCTTAATAAAAGAAACTCTTCCACGCATTCTTTAAGACTCATTTCTTCTCTTATGGTTGACCACATTAAAACTTTGACATCAGCCCTCGTCTTAAGAAGCTCTAAATTGGCTATGATTTTATCAAGATTTGTTCCTCTTCTTACGCTTTCATGCTGTCTCTTTTTTCCATCAATAGAAACAATTAGTAATTTTAAACTTTTAAAAAAATCTGGATTCTCTTTCAAAGCTTTATCAAGAAGCATTCCATTAGTAAAAAGAATAAATTCAACTCCCTTTTCTGGAAATTCCCTTTGAATAAATTCATAGTATTTTATAAGTTTATCAAAAGCTAAAAGGGGCTCGCCTCCATAAAAGGAAAGAAAAACTTTTCCATTTTCTAAATTTTCCATTAAAACCCGCAGGGCAGAAATGTTTTTTTCAAAGCCATCTTCCCACCTTTCTGCAAAGGAGACCCGCTCTCCATAAATAAGACTATTTATACAGCCCACACAATTAGCATTGCACCTTCCTGTCACCGTTAAATGGTAAATTATGGGAAAATCCGAACCCAAAAAATCAGTAAGTGTTATCATAATAGCTCAAAAATATCAACAGATATAATTTATAATATTTTACTTTGTGATTTAGTCAAGGGAGAAAGTTTTAATTTTTTCTTTTTTTGGTATTCTTAGAGATTATGATTAGTGCAACCTATCAGGACAAATGTTACGACTCCTCTGGAAATGAAATCCCCTGCTTTAATACTGGGGAGGATGGCCTTGGTCTGGCCGAAAAGAGCAGACCTTTTTGAATTTCCCATGACCTGGGATGAGGCTTTAGAGACTCTCTATCAACCAAAGCAGCCATGAATTCCTGCTATGCCTGGAATGTTCATTTCGGAGGCAAAAGAATGTTTTACAGCCATATTTCCTTTCCTGTGCCACGCTTTAAAGAAATGAGAGAAATTGTATATGATAATCTGACCAGGCTTTTTTGGACCAAAAAAGCTGACCTTGGTCAAGGATTGGTGACCTGGAATGAAGCTTTTGAAATAATAAAAGACCCTCAAGTACAAGCTTCTACGACCCCCTTTGGGACTTGGCCCTTTATCTTCATAAGGGAGCTGTAGGGATTGGCCTTAAAAGAGGGCCTCATTTTTATGTTTGGGCTGTAAGAGGAAAACCTAAGGGAATATCATGACTCTTAAGGAAACCTCTTTATTACTGCTTGCTTTATACGGAGGGTTATTTACCTTTTTACTAACGGGACTTGGAAGTCTTGGGGTTCTTTTTCTGAAAAAAAGCAATCCAAAGGTCTTTTCCGTCTCCCTTGGCATGGCTGGGGGAATTATGATTGCTGCAAGCTTTTGGTCCCTTTTAACTCCAGCCTTAGATTTAGCCAGGGAAACTTATACTCTCCCCTTTATTCCCATTGTGATTGGTTTTATCTTGGGTATATTTCTCTTGAGAGTTCTTGATCTTGTTGTCCCACATTTACACTTTGCTTCTTTACCAAACGAGCAAGAGGGCCCTCAAATTCCTCTTAAAAAGAGCATACTTATTCTTCTTGCTATAACCATTCATAATATTCCAGAGGGTCTTGCCATAGGGGTATCCTTTGGAAGTGTGGAAGAAAATCACGCTTTTCTTACAGGGGCATATAATCTTACCCTCGGAATAGGCTTTCAAAATATTCCAGAGGGGCTTGCCCTCTCCCTTGCTCTAAAACATGCGGGGCTTTCAAGAATTAAAAGTTTTTTTTATGGATTCCTTTCCGCCATTGTGGAACCAATTTTCTCTATAGCCGGGGCAGGAGCCACCCTTATAAGCAGTTATTTACTGCCTTACGCCTTAAGCCTTGCAGCTGGGGCCATGATTTTCGTAACTATTGAAGAGCTTTTACCTGAAGCACAAAAGTTTGGCAATTCAGATCTGGCAAGTCTTGGCTTTGGAATGGGCTTTCTCGTTATGATGATTCTTGATACCTCCCTGGGCTAATTATTTGATTTGTTTGAGTTTACCCTCTTCTAAATAAAAGATTTTATCGCAGGTTTCCTCTAAAAAATCACTGTCATGAGAAACAACAAGATAGGTATGAGCTCTTTCCTTTAAGAATCTGAAAATTCTATTTTTATATATATCATCAAGCCCTGCTGTTGGCTCATCAAGAAGATAAACCTGAGGACGCATAGCCATAACACTTGCCAGGGCACAAAGTTTCTTTTCTCCTCCAGAAAGCTGAAGAACAGATCTCTCAAGAAGATGACTAATACCAAGGTATTCAGCCACTTCCTTTACTATTTTTAAAACCTCTTCTCTTTTCAACCCAAGATTGAGAGGACCAAAGGCAATATCTTCTTTTATGGTAGGGCAAAAAAGCTGAATCTCTGGATCCTGAAAAAGAAAGCCAAGCCTGGTTCTAACCTTTGCAAAATCCTCCTCTTTTTTTCTCTTCTCTCCAAAGAGAATTATCTCACCCTGTTGCGGCTTCAGGAATCCCATAATTAAATACAAGAGAGTGGTTTTACCAGCACCAGTTTTGCCCTTTAGGCCTATTCTTTCACCTTCGCACAGCACAAAATCAAAATTCTCAAACAAGGGTTTTTGGCTATCATAAGAAAAGGTGAGCCTTTTCACCTCAATAAGTGGTTTCTCCATCGCTATTTACAGAGATAAACTGTTAGTAAAAAGGCTAAGGCAAAAAGGGCAAAGAGATAATCTACAAATTGAACACGAAAATGATGCAAAAGGGGATAGGTATCTTTAAAACCCCGGGCAAGCATCCCCCGGTAAAGATCTTCTGCCTTCCTAAAACTTTTCAAAAGAAGCATTGCAAGAAGATAAGCAAAGGTTTTATAAGTATTGAAATTGCTTTGAGGATTAAATCCTTTAGCTTTAACTCCAAGCATTAACTTGTCATACTCTTCATGAAGAATTGAAAAATACCGATAAGATAAGAAAAAGACAATAACTAATTTAGAAGGGACTTTCAGATGTATTAAAGCATGGGTTAGAGCAGGAAGGGGCGTTGTGGAAATAAGCCCAAGAGCCCCTAAGAAAAGGGCATTGCTTTTAAGAGTAATGATTAGCGCTAAGTGAAGAGTATCTTGCTTAAAATAAATAGCCTCTCCCTCATAAAAGGCAGTAAAAATATCACCTAAAATTAAACTTATCCAAAGCAGCAAATTAAAAAAATTAATCAAACAAAATCTTTTTAAAAGACTCCGAAACGACACTTTGGCAAGAAAGAGAAGAATAATTGAAAATAAATTGTAGAAGAAAAGAACATTAAATGAGGAAGTTAAAAGGCAAAGAAAAGAAAAAATAATGAAAACTGCTATTTTTATGCGCGGATCAAGTTTATGAATAAGTGAACTTCCATAGGCAAATTCTTCAAGATGCATCTTTTTTGATAGTATTTTTCTTAATAAAATAAATTATAGCAAAAACTCCTAAAATATATCCTATACTTCCTATTATATCCCTGTAGGAAATTTTTTGCATTTCCTTTCGCATATCTCCAATTTCTGCCCTCAAAGCCTTTACTTCCTCCTCTAACTGGGTAAATCTTTCATCTATCTCTTTGTAAACTTCTTTATCAATTTTAATCTCTGGTTTTGAGTAGAGAGTGGTGTTTTGATTTTGTGCCCTGGAAAGTTCTCTTTTTTGAGAGCTTATCTTTAAAGTTATTTTTTTCTCAATAAGGTGCCCTTCTCCTGCAGAAAGAAGAATTCTTATTTCCGAAAATCCCTCAGGAATAGTGAGAGAAAACTTTCCCAATTCATCAGTTTTTTCTTTAAGAATTTCTTTTCCTTTTAAATCTAAGACCTTGATCTCGCAATTCACACAGGGCGACCCATCTGCAAAAAAGGCCTCTCCCTCAAGTTTATTGCCTACCTGATTAGTAAAAAGATTTATCTTATGTGCATAAGATGTTAAAGAAAAAAGAAATAATAAAGCAAAAAACAACAAAAAAAAGTTTTTTAATGACAACATATTAAATCTTCTTTTTTAATTTTTTGAAAATAACTTACCACTAAAACAGTAATAATTCCTTCTATAATACTTAAAGGAAGATACGTTGCAATAAAAACTGAAGAAAGCACATAGAATTTAGGATTAGTTATCCATAAAATTAAAGCCATCAAAAGCCCAGAAAAAAGAATAGATAAACTACCTATTAAAAAACTCGTTATCTTAATAAGTTTTTTATCATTTTTAAGAAAATTTTTGAAAAAACTTACAAGTAAAAAAGGCGGAAGAGCCATAACAAGGGTGTTTATACCAAGGACGGTAAGGCCTCCGTATTGAAAAAAGAGGGCTTGAAAGAAAAGGGCTGTAAATATTGCGGGAAATATATCTAAGCCAAGGATTAAACCAAGAAGTCCATTTAAGGTAAGATGCACCGAGGTTGGCCCAACGGGAATATGAATGAAACTTATCAAGAAAAAAAGACTGCTAAGAATTGCTAGCCTTGGCAGTTTGTCTCCCGAGACCTTTCTCAAGGACCAAAAGAGGAATCCTCCTGTAAGGCCCCAGCCAGCAATGAGAACTGGGGCTGGCAAAATCCCCTCAGAAATGTGCATAACTATTTCTTTCTTGGTTTGGGATAAACTTTTACCCAAAATACCCCGTCAAGCTCAAGGGGATAATCTTTTCCATCTTTGCCCTTCAATTTTCCCCTTTCAGTTATAGCAGAAAATCCCCAAAGCCCTGGGAAGGGAAAGGTATAAGCAAAATAGCCCCTTTCATCAGTTTTAATAACTTGAGGAACAAAGCCTGAATGAGGTGAATTAAGGCCTAAAGTGTTGTAATATTCAACCTCAATCTCCACCTCTGAAGCAGGCATTCCGTCAATGAAAACCCGACCGATAAAAGTATTCCCCTCATAGAGTGCAAAGGGTTTTACATAGGGAACAATTTCCACAGGAAGACCAAGAGGCTTATCCCAGCCCTCCTCAAGGCCATAAAAAGAAAAAATAGCCTTGGCAATTTGTTGAATAAATTTTCCCTCTGAAGCTTCAAAATAAGGCTCTTGCTTGAAGTAAAAGAAGCACAAAGAAGGCTTCTTTGGAGAAATTAAACCTTCAAAGCTATTTCCTTTCACTCCCTTTACAGGTTTTAAGGCCTTTTTTTCAAACTTTATTGAATGTCTCTCTTTTCCACAAATTAAAGCACTTTCCGAAAGATCAAAAGGCATATGAGGCCCTTGTTCTATAGGATGAGTAAAAAGGATTTCAAGTTTAAAAGCCCCCTTGGGCTCTGCCTTATAAAAATCATCAGTTATTATAGTTAAAAAATGGGCTGAAGCTTTCTTATAAATTCCGATCATAAAAAGTAATACCAAAAAGAAAAATTTTAATAATCTTAACATCTTTTGTCACCTCCTTTTTATTTCTTGTTACTTAAACAAAATAAATAACATATTTTAAAAATCTGTCAAGGGAAGATAGAAGGAGTTACCATAGGATTTAGGCTCTTTTTTCAAAAGCAAAAGATTAAGGGATTTTTAATTTAAGGGTTCAAACCTTACCAAGTAGCGGTAGTATCATAAATTTCCTCTACTCCCACCACACTACCTTATGGATTGATTGAATATGATATAGATGAAAACGATAAGATATTTCGTATTAGAATTACCAACAAAGGAAAATTTATTTTAAAAGAATTGCTCTATAACAGAATAAAAGTTATGAATAGAAGCTACCTTCAGGACTCTCAGGAGGAGGGGAGGTATGGTGTGTGGTATTGAGGACTAATTCCTTACGGTGTTTTTAGTTGTGCTCTTCTTCAATCTTAATCCCTGCCTGATTTAGTGCCTCAAGGATTTTATCCTCGTATTCTGACTTGCTAATTTCACCTCCACTTGCCTGTATAAATATTTTTACATTGCAGTGAGCAAATTTTCCTTTCAAATAGTTTATGATTTTTACTACTGTTGACATTTGTCCCACTGGAACATCAAGGTTTAGTTTTACATCATGTATTTTTTCAATTTCGGAAGTTTTCGATTCTTTTTCTTCTACAGTATAAGAAAAAGGGGGTGGTTCAACCTCTATTTTTTCCTCTTTCGTTTCACTATCTTTTTTCTTACATAACTCTGGTTTAATAATAACCTCTTTATCATCAAAAGTAATGTTCGGAGTTTCCTTTATGTTTTTGCAAACAGGTTTATCTGCTTCAAGGTATCCAAATCCGAATAACCCCTCTCTAACACCTTCCCTGATTCCCGTAATAAAACCTTCACGGGAAATTACCCTCAGCTCACCGGGAGTTTTTAACAAAGATTCATAGAGTGTTTTAACTTCAACAAAATCCCTATTTACAAGATATTTATCCTTTATCACCTTGGGTGCAATTTTTTCAAGTATTTCTCCCTGACTCTTTAGTTGATTAAATACCTCCTTATCAATTTCTGTTTCTCCAAAGGTTGGTAATCCCATGTCAATTTCCTTAAATCCTTCTTTATCAGGAATGAAAAGTTTTCTGTAGTATTTTCTAAGTTTTTCATATTCTCTACCCTGGTGGCTATTGAGTTTATTTTTTAGCTCTTTTTTTTGGGTATCTGACAACTGTAATTTTTCATCCTGTTCTATCTGTCTTAATGCAATGAGTTTTCTAACATAGGAATAAAATGATTCTTTCTGTTCCTCATCAACACACAAAAATATCATTGTATTTCTGAATATCCTCGGAGTTTCCCCATGTTTCTCCAGAAATTCTCTCTCGGGCTTATCCAGATCAAGAACGACAAGTTTCAATTCTTCATTATCCGGTATATCTCTTGAAAATTTTGGATGGATATATATTTTGAGTTTTTTCTCGCGCGAGATGTGTCTCTCTAAAATTTTTCTTGCTTCCTCATAAATCTCATTATCGGTGATGTTTTCTTCTCTTGTGACAATTATTCTGTTAAGGTTTGGTTGATTTGTAAAGAAAAATCCTTCGTCAGAAAGGTAAAATAATCTCTCTTTCAAATGACCTAAAGTAGTGTCTATAACAGTGCTCGAGAAAGAAGGTTCTACAGTGCTTAGTTTAATCTCTTTTATGCTAACTCCTTTTTCCCCTCTTCCAGAAAATGAGAGCATAAATATAGTTGTGCTTACCACTGTCCCAAGTTTATAAGCCAGATAGGAAGTCCCCAGCATTTGATCAACCTTCTTTGCCCCTGAAGTGCGAGAAGTTATATCCTGTGCTATGATGCTGTCCCACTCCTGTCCGATATGTTTTATGAGTTCTCTTCTTAGTTCCTCATTACCGAGATTAAAATCACCAAGCCGAATAAATGGCAAGTTCTTATTAAGTAAATCATGAACCACGAGAGAAAGGATTCTCAGCACTCCTCTGGTTCTCTGAAATGTAGGGAATGATCCCCATCTTTTGTAGAGAGCATCAATAACCTCTGGTTTAAATGGATAGCTCCTGAGGAATCTATCTCTGTACTCCGAAATCTCGTCTCCCGAAATAAGACCTTCATTTCTTACATATTCTACAAAGTCATCTACAATTTTTTTCATTTCCTTTTCGTCAATGTAACTAAATAGCCTTGCCCTTATCACATTCTCTATTTCCTCATCCTGAACGGGAGTGTAAATTTTTTCCATTCTTCCGGTTATTTTCTGAAGTTGCTGAAACATCCTTTCCGCATTTTCGTCATAGTGTTCTAAAACACTTGATGGAAGTGTAAGTACCAGAAGAGAATTGCCAACGGTGGCAACAGCACCTGTTAGTTCCTGAATGAAGGCTAAGGTCTGGGAAGCAAGATTTGAATCCCCAACTTTTATGCCCGCTGCTTTGGTTATATATTCAAGAACTTCATCCATCAGGATAAGTAAAGGAGCATTCTCAGAAAGCAGTTTTATCAGTGCTTCTTTTCCAGGAGCAGTATCTCCCCTTGTGATCTCAATTTTACCTGTCAATTGACTTTCAAGCTCTTCCCAGAGTTTTTTCTCTTTGGGGTTAAGTGCTGTGCCATCAAGTACAGCGACTTTTGCTTTCCACTCCCTTGCTTTATGATAAAGGGCAATGAGCGTATGAGTTTTACCACCGCCAAAGGGTGTCTGAAGTTGAATTGTGGAGTCACCACTCTTTCCATCAAGCCGATTTCTGGCTATTTCAAGTATGTTTTTCAATCCAGTGGTTATATAGGTCTTATTGAAAAATAGATCTGGGTCCTGATATTCTTCAGGGGCCTTTCCTGTTGCCACCTGCCACAAATCGGCAGCAAAAACATCCATGGTAAGTCTGCCTTCAATTATGTCTTTATGAGGTTTTGCTATTTGTGTAAACGGTTTCATTCGAAAAGCCTCCCATGTTTATTTTTAAATTCTTCCTTATTTTTTATTTCTTCCTTTAATTTATCTTTACCGCTTAAAAATCCATCAAGGAGTTTTTTTTCTTTGCTTTCCTTTGGTAAGGTCTCCGATATTGCCTGAGCAACCCTGTAAAAGG
>CAZQQV010000012.1:0-33565 GCA_964595655.1 uncultured Caldimicrobium sp. | reverse complement strand
GGGCAGGTTTCAACCACTCACATGCAATCCCTACCACCCAAATGCAATCCCTTCTAAAATGTGTACACATGAAATATGAACACATAAAATGTGTACA
The DNA here is from genome assembly GCA_964595655.1 of uncultured Caldimicrobium sp. Classification (GTDB taxonomy): domain Bacteria; phylum Desulfobacterota; class Thermodesulfobacteria; order Thermodesulfobacteriales; family Thermodesulfobacteriaceae; genus Caldimicrobium. The sequence continues at coordinate 33,468 of CAZQQV010000012.1, read as the reverse complement.
CCTAAAACAGAGCCTGCATGGAGGAAAGCGCCAGAGAATCTCAAGGAGATTTTGAAATTTACCATTCAAGTGGAAAGCTTATTCACTATGAGGAATATGGTAAAAAGTGGGGCCTTTGTAAAAAAAGAAAACTTCGGATAAAAAGGATTAAGAAGAAGGATGCCTTTTGCCTTTGCAAATAGGGAGACCTTTTCGCTCTGCAATAACAGGGGAAAAGAGGTCATTTTTATGCGCTCAGTTTTATGGTCATAGAGAATTATCCGCATGCTGCAGACACCCTGTCCTTAAACCTTTAAAAGAACCAAAATTTTAAAAATCCTGACATTTTGCTGTCAGGGATTAGGAATAAATTAGTTTTTTAGAAATTTTAATAAATTAGTAATTTTAATAAAATAATAGGCTCACTATTGACTTTTTTATTTTTACAAATATAATTTTTTAAAAAAATTCGTAGGGGGCAAACCATGCCTTTCATGGAATGGTCAGACAAGCTTTTAACTGGTGTGAGGGAGTGTGATGAGCAACACAAAAAGCTTGTAAGCTTAATTAATGAGCTTTATGATGCTATGAAGCAGGGAAAGGGAAGGGAAGTTCTTGATAAGGCATTAGATGAGCTTGTTAAATATGCGGGATATCACTTTTCAACAGAAGAAACTCTTATGTCAAAATATGGATATCCTGAACTTGCCCAACACAAGCGAGAGCATGAAAATTTTAAGGCAAAGATTAAAGAATTTCTTGATAAAAAAGCCAAAGGGGAGGTAACCCTTTCAGTAGAAATTATGAATTTTTTGAAAGATTGGCTTTTGAAGCACATTATGGGAACTGACAAGAAATACGGACCCTTTCTTCAGCAAAAAATGGGAAAATAGAGTTTTTAGTTTTTGTTGACAAAATTTAATTTTTGTTTTATCTTTTTTAAAAGGTTGGGGCCGTAGCTCAGAGGGAGAGCGCGTGAATGGCATTCACGAGGTCGTGGGTTCAAGTCCCACCGGCTCCACCACTTTAAAGGATATTCTCCATGTCTCAGGATAAAATAGTCTCCCTTGATAAAAAGCTTTCTCAAGATTCAAAACAGGCCCTTTCTCCTCTTGAAGAAACCATTCTCAAAACCACTAAAGAGATCGTGATCAAATTCATAGAAATGGGAAGATGTTCACCTGCAACCTTTGAAGAGGTCTTTACCCTGGTTCACAATGTTATTAGAAAAACCCTTTTAAAATAATGAAAATTCTTGCCCTTCACGGAAGCCCCCGAGATAAAGGAAATACCGAACTTCTTCTTGATGCCTTTATAGAAGGGGCCAAAGTTGCATCTGCAGAGGTTGAAAAAATTAAACTCTATCAACTTAAATTTAGTCCCTGCATTGAATGTGGCGAGTGTGATCATCTTGGGGAATGCGTGCTTCAGGATGATATGACCTGGCTTTATGAGAAATATCTTGAGGCAGACCTCCTTGTGCTTGCAACTCCCATCTTTTTTTATTCACACACCGCTATGGTTCAGGCCTTTTTTGAACGCTTTCAGGCCTTCTGGGCAAGAAAATACAGGCTAAACATGCCTCATCCCTTAGGGAAAGCCCCGAAGGGAATCCTTCTCTCCCTTGGGGCAACAAAAGGAAAAAAGCTTTTTGAGGCCTTGGTAAGGACCTTTAAATTTGTGATGGATGCCGGCTGGGGAACTTATGCAGGGGGCTTATTCTTTCGCGGAATAGACAAAAAGGGTGAAGTCCTTGCTTATCCTGAAATTTTAGAGAAAGCTAAAACTCTTGGTAGAGAGGTGGCAACTCTTCCTGAAGAAAGGTGGTCTCTTGATAAAAGCTCAACCCCTTAAAGCTTTCCGTATTTTTTAAAAAGTTCTGTATAAGAAAAGGCCCTTTTTTCTATATCCTCTGAGAGCCAGATATCGCTTATCACAGCAATAAGATCTGCTCCAAGTTTAATTAACTTTTCAGCCTTCTCAAGGGTTATTCCACCTATGGCACAGATGGGTATTTTAAGCTCCCTTTTGGCAAGAGATAGAATTTCAAAAGGTATAACCTCTGATTCAGGTTTTGTAGGTGAGGGGAAAAAACTACCAAAGGCTACATAGCTTGCCCCAAGGGCCTCTGCCCGTTTTGCTCTTTCCAAACTTCCATAACAGGATATCCCAATAATTTTTCCTTTAAGTTTTTTTAAGGCCTCCTCCAGGGACTCATCCTCCTTTCCCAGATGAACCCCGTCAGCATCAACCTCTTTAGCAAGGCTGACTCTATCATTAATGATAAAAAGGGCGGAGTAACGATGAGCAAGCTCTTTTAGCCTTAAGGCTATTTCAACAAGCTCGCTATCTTTCCTTTTTTTATCTCTCAATTGAACAACCTTTGCACCACCCCTTAAGGCCCTTTCAACCAGCTCAAAGATTTTTCCCCCTTCGTAGGGGGTAAGCCTTTCATCTGTGATTACATATAGTCCTGAGAGCTTTCCCATTTTTAGGGGTTTTTTCTCTACAGTAATTTAAGGAGAATAATATAATAAACCTAAAAATTTGCAAACCCTTGGAATTTTTGCAAGAAGGTTTAATAATTAATAAAATTTCAAAAATTTTTGAAAAGGGGGAAGCCCTTATGCCTATATCTACCATAGAGGAGGCCCTTGAGGATTTAAAAACAGGAAAGATGATCATAGTGGTTGATGATGAGGATAGAGAAAACGAGGGGGATCTAATTATACCTGCAGAAAAGGTAACCCCTGAGGCTATAAATTTTATGGCTATGTATGGAAGGGGCTTAATTTGTCTTGCCATTGCCCCTGAGATTGCTGAACGCTTAAGGCTTGAGCTCCAGCCAAGAAGAGGCATTGACCCCTATGGAACAGCCTTTACTGTCTCCATTGATGCAAGGTATGGTATAACTACAGGGATTTCTGCCTATGATAGGGCTTATACCATAAAATTGGTAATTGATGAAAATAGCAAGCCTGAAGACTTTATTACCCCTGGGCATGTGTTTCCCATAATTGCAAGAAAAGGAGGAGTTCTTGTTAGAGCCGGGCACACAGAGGCTGCTGTTGATCTTGCAAGGCTTTGTGGTATGAAGCCAGCAGGGGTGATCTGCGAAATCATGAAAGATGATGGAACCATGGCAAGGCTTCCAGATTTAGAAAAATTTGCTGAAAAATGGGGTTTGAAAATCATAACCATAAGGGATCTTATTGCCTATCGTTTGAGAACAGAAAGCCTTGTTAAAAGGGAGGTAGAAACCGTTCTTCCCACACCTTACGGGACCTTTAAACTTATCGCCTATAGCAACATGGTTGACTCAGCAACCCATGTGGCTTTGGTTATGGGAGAGATTACAGAGGAGCCAGTGCTTGTGAGGGTGCATTCGGAGTGTTTGACAGGAGATGTCTTTGGCTCTTTGAGATGTGACTGTGGCCCCCAGCTTAAAAAGGCTTTGGAGCTTATTTCCAAGGAAGGAAAAGGGGTGCTTCTTTACTTAAGGCAGGAGGGAAGGGGAATTGGTCTTCTTAACAAACTTAAGGCCTATTCTCTTCAGGATCAAGGGCTTGACACAGTTGAGGCCAATCTTGCCCTTGGTTTTAAGCCAGATCTAAGGGATTATGGAATTGGTGCCCAAATCTTAAGAGATCTTGGCGTTAAGGCTATGAGGCTTATGACCAATAATCCCAGAAAAATTGTTGGGCTTGAGGGATATGGCCTAAAAGTAGTTGAAAGAGTTCCTCTTGAAATTGCCCCTGTGAGAGAAAATTTTAATTATCTCAAAACCAAAAAGGAAAAACTTGGACACCTTTTGTCCTGTTTGAAGTAGCCAAAAATTAAAAATTTGAGAATGAAAACTCGTTTTCAGGCCCTTTTAGAAGAAAGGGACTTTCTCTTTACCTTTGAACTTGTTCCAGCAAGAAGTGTTCGCACAAGAAGATATCAAGAAATTTTAAAGTTTCTCCTTGAAAGCCAAAAGAAAGATCTTTTTCAGGCCTTTTCTATAACTGATAATGCCGGAGGGAATCCGGCCCTTTCTCCACTTCCCCTTGGAAAAACCATTAAAAATCTGGGATTGGAACCTATTATCCATTTTTCCTGTAAAGATAAAAACCGCAACCAGATAGAAAGTGAACTTCTTGCCCTGGATAAAGAGGGGCTACATAATCTTCTTGTTCTCACAGGGGATTATCCCCTTTATGGATACCTGGGAAGGGCAAAGCCGGTTTATGATTTGGATTCGGTGCTTTTACTTCGTATGATAAGTGATATGGAAAAGGGGCTTGATGAAAGACCACCCATCCCTTTTTTCAAAGGGGCAGTGGTCAATCCCTTTAAGCTCACCCTTCCGGAAATCTGGTGGCAATATCTCAAACTTTACAAAAAACTTAAGGCAGGGGCCTATTTTATTATAACCCAGGTGGGTTTTTATCCTAAAAAATGGCTGGAACTTAAGATCTTTTTTGATTCGGGAATTACCTATATTTTTTCAAGATTTTTTGAGAATAAAGAACTTCACTTCCCAGAGGAGGATGAAAAATTCAGAAATATCCCTCTCCTTGGAAGTCTTCTATATCTTACCCCTTTTCTTGTGAAAATAATAAGAGAGGCAAAAATTCCTGGTATTCTTCTCACAGAAACTGTGCTTGCTCGCCTTGAGAGAGCCTCAAATTTTGAAGATGAAGTTCTTGATATTTCTGCCAGGTTTGCCTCCCTTTTAAAAGGCCTCGGATACAAAGGGGTTCATCTTTGCGGATTTCCCCTTGATTATGCTAAAATTGAGCGTTTTTTTGAGAAATTTTCAAAATATGAGCCTTCCTGGGAAAAATTTTTTGAGGAATTTGGAGGAAAGGCCATTTTTGTAAAAAATGGAAAGACAATAAAAAAGGAAATCCCCTGTCTTATTAAGGAAGATTTTGACTTTTCCTTTAAAGGGAAACTTAAGCCTTCTTATTTCATAAATGAACTTTTTCATCAAATTTTTTTTAATCCTGAAAACAGATTATTTTCCCATTTTGAGCGGCTTGCAAAGAAGATAGATGGAAGCCCTGAAATAAAAAAATACTTCACTTATGTTGAATATTTTATCAAAAAATTTTTTTTCAATTGTCAGGAGTGTGGGGACTGTACCCTTTGGGAGTTCAATTATAATTGTCCTCAGAGCGGATGTGCCAAATATCTTCTAAATGGGCCCTGTGGGGGAAGCATTAATGGCTTTTGTGAGGTATATCCACAGGAAAAGAAATGTCATTTTATTAAAGCCTTTGAAGAGGTACCTTCAAAGAAGGTTCTTCAAAAATTTATGAAACCTGGAAAAACCTTCTTTCTCCCTCCAAGAAACTGGGATCTCTTTAAAACTTCATCCTGGCTAAATTTTTATTTAAAAAGGGATCATAGAGCTCTATGAAACAAGAAGTTGTCATTATCGAAAAGGTGCTTTACGGAGGAGATGGCCTTGCAAGACTTTCAAGTGGTAAGGTGGTCTTTGTGCCCTATACCCTTCCTGAGGAAAAGGTAAAAATTGCTGTTATTGAGGAATACAAGGATTATGCCATTGGGCATCCCCTTGAAATACTTGAGGCCTCACCTGAAAGAATTTCGCCTCCCTGCAAATATTATGGTCTTTGCGGAGGCTGTCAATTTCAGCACATGCCCTATGAAAGGGAACTGGAAATAAAAGAGACCATTTTAAGAGAGCTTTTCGCAAGACAGGGCTTTAAAAAAGAGCTTCCCCTAAAAGGGATAATTCCCTCACCAAAACTCTATCACTACCGCAATAGGTTGAGGCTTCATGTGGAAAATCATATTTTGAAAATGGGATTTGTAAAGAGAGGGACCCATGAGGTTTTAAGAATTGAAGAGTGTTTACTTGGAGAGGAACTTTTAAATGAGGTTTTAAAAGCCCTTTACGAAAATTCCGCTTGGTTAAATATTGCCTTTTCTGCAAAAAGGCTTCGCCTTGAACTTTCTCCCCTTGACAAAGGGGTTTGCATTGTTTTTTGGACAACTCTTCCCCCTGATGAAAGGGATCTTTATGAACTTTCAAAACTTTCTTCAGTAAAGAGTATTTTTTACTTCTTGAGAGGTGCAAGACCAAAAGGACCTTATCCTGAAGAGGCTCCCCATTCTGGAAGAAAAATTTTTAAGGCCATAGCTGATCTTATTTATTTTCTTCAGCCGGGGATTTTTAATCAGACAAACTGGGAAATTAATCTTGAGATTATGAAAAAGGTCCTTGAGCTTTCCTGCGGGGCTGAGAGGGTGCTTGATCTCCACACAGGTATGGGAAATTTCCTTTTGCCTCTGGTAAAGGAGCTCTCTCAGGCAAAGGAGTTTTTAGGAGTAGACACAGATATAAGAGCTATTGAAGATGGGCTCTATACAGCAGAAAGGAATAAACTCAATGGAAGGCTTGAATTGAGAAAAATGAGTGCCCTTGAGGCCTTATATGAGGCCTTTCAAGAGGGAAAAACCTATGATCTTGTTCTTCTTGATCCACCAAGAGGGGGGTGTAAAGAGCTTATGCGTCTTCTTCCAGATGTTGCCTCAAATAGAATTATCTATATTTCCTGTGATCCTCCCACACTGGTAAGGGATATTTTGCTCCTTGAAAAAGGGGGTTTTGAACTTAAAGAGCTTTATCTTTTTGACATGTTTCCGAGGACCTATCATTTTGAAGTGCTGTCTCTTCTTCAAAGGAGAGATTAGGATTTTTTCCAAGGGCCCAGAGGAGCTGTCTACAAAAACCCATGATGATTTTTACTTCTCTTGAGGTAAGCTCTCTTGAGGTGAGAAAACGTCTTATATTGGTTAGCCAGAGCACGGGATTTTGATGAGGCATATAGTCAATGGCTTTTAAAGTGGCTTCAATGAGTTTTAACATGGTGTTTATTTCCTTTTGAGTGGCAAGTTCGGGCTTTGGGAGTTTAAGTTCACTTGAGGCTTGCTGAAATATCTCATAGAGAATGACTACCACAGCTTGAGACACATTGAGTGAGGCCTTCTCTGTCGTAGGAATGGTTACCACTTTATCGCAATAAAAAAGATCTTCGTTACTTAAGCCAAGGCGCTCATTTCCAAAAAGAATGGCTATGCGATTATTCAGAGAAAGTTCACAAATCTCTTTGGCGATTTCTCTTGGAGTGTAATGAACAAGCCTTCTTTTTCCCAGTCTTGCTGTAGTTCCAATAACCACATTGAAATTTTCAAGAGCTTGAGGAAGGTTTTCATAGATTTTCATTTTTTCAAGGATAGGAAGCCCGGCTTTTGTTGCCATAGCCTCCATGGGAAGCCGGGTTAGATCTTCAGGATTAACAAGGATAAGTTCTTCCACCCCAAAGTTAGCGCAGACTCTTGCAACAGAGCCTATATTCTCAGGATAAAGGGGGTTTACGAGAACAACAGCAATATTGGAAAGATTAGCCTTTTCTGGTTTGGCAACAGGACGAACTTGCATGAGAATAATTGGTGGTTATGAGAATATTTGGTGGTGCCGGGGCCCGGAATCGAACCAGGGACACGCGGATTTTCAGTCCGCTGCTCTACCGACTGAGCTACCCCGGCAACCTGAATTTTTTTTAAATATTACCTATTTTAACAATTTGTCAAGAGGCCTTCTTAACAAGATGTTATTGCAAAGCGATTTTGTCACCCTTTATTGCAAACCTAAAAGGGCATTCCCCTTATGATAAGCTTTTAGGCTCCAAAGCTTTATCAGGAGGTTGAGCCTATGGGAAATAAACATAAAAACACTTAAAAATTTATGAGGCATCCAAATCCATTTTATTTAAATTTTTAAGTGAGGTATTATTGAGGTATTATGGGTTTCTTTTTTCTTGACAATCTTTAAAAGTGGTATATTTTTTATTTTTAAGAGTGGGCGGATAGCTCAGGGGGAGAGCATCGGCCTTACAAGCCGGGGGTCAGAGGTTCGAATCCTCTTCCGCCCATTTTTATTCAGTGTGAAAATTAATAGTGCCCCTGTAGCTCAGCAGGATAGAGCGCGAGATTCCTAATCTCGAGGTCGCAGGTTCGAATCCTGCCAGGGGCGCTCTTCATAAAGGAGAAAAAAATGAGTGAGATCCACAGGGCTAAAGGTTTCGAAAAAATCGTTGAACCCATAAGACTTACTCCCCAGTCTAAAATTACCTTTCAGTGCTATCCAGGAGTTCCCTGTTTTAAGCTTTGCTGTTCAGACCTTTATCTTCCCCTGACTCCCTATGACATTCTTCGCTTAAGAGATTTCCTTAAGCTTACCACTGATGAGTTTCTTCTTTTATATACCGAACCTTTTATTCTTCCCAAGTCAGGGCTTCCCATTGCTAGACTTAAAATGAGAGATGACGAGGAAAAGACTTGTCCCTTTCTTGGTGAAGGCGGATGCACTGTCTATGAAGTAAGACCTCTTGCTTGCAGATATTACCCCCTTGGGTTTGGGCTTTTCCGAAATAGAGACGAAAGAAGAAATGAGGAATTTTATTATCTTGTAAAGGAAGGATTTTGCCAGGGGCTTGAATCAGGAGAGGTAATGACTGTAGAAGAATACCGAAAGTCTCAGGGAATTCCTGGGCTTGAAGAGCCTGTTTTAGAATGGGCTGAGATTATAATGAAAAAGGAATCCCTTGGCCCCATTGAAGTTCCGGAAAAGAGTTTAGAGCTCTTTTTTATGGTTTCCACAAATCCTGAAAGATTTAGAAGTTTTGTCTTTGAGAGCCGTTTTCTTGAAATTTTTGAAGTTGATGAAAAAACTCTGGAAGAAATTAAAAAGGATGATTTGAAACTTCTTCAGTTTGGCTTTAAATGGTTAAAAACTGTTCTTTTTGGAGAAAACCTCGTTAAAAAGAGAAAGGAAAGCCCATCAGTTAAAAAGGCTAAGCCTTTCTAACTTATTACCTCTTTAAAAAAATTCAAAAACCTTTCAGCCACAGGGGAAAACTTTTTGTTTCTATAATATACCAAGTAAAATTTGCGATTTATTTTAAAATTTTTAATCTTTACTTCTTTAATTAACCCCAAGGAGGCCTCAAGTTCTATGGCTCTTCTGGAAACAAAGGAAAGACCAAGCCCCTCTTTTACTGCAGCTTTTACAGCCTCAGTAGAGCCCATTTCACCTACAATGTTTAATTTAGCTGGGTGTATACCCCTTTCATCAAGCTTCTGAATGACATTTTTCCATGTCCCAGAGCCCTCCTCTCTTTTTATGAGAGGAATTTTGTATAAATCTTCAAGGTTTATTTCATCTTTTTCAAAGTGAAAAGGGGCAATTAAGACAATTTCATCATCACAGCAAGGTTCAAAGGTAAGCTCTGCTTGTTTCAGCTTTGCCCCTACCACTCCTAAATCAAATTCACCTCTAAGAATCCCATCAACAACCCCCTGGGTATCGGAAACCTTAAGATACACAACAACTTTAGGATATATCTCTTTAAACAATTTTATTATCCTTGGTAAAATATATTGACCTGGAATGGTGCTTCCTCCGATTTCTACCAAGCCGCCCTCAATTTCTTTATAGGGCAAAAGCTCCTTCTCCATTTGGCGATAGAGCCTCAACATCTCCTTTCCATATTCGTAAACTATCTTTCCAGCCCTTGTGGGAATCACATTTCTTGTATCTCTATCAAAAAGCCTCACACCAAAATATTTTTCAAGATCCTTTATGTGAATGGTAACCGTGGGTTGAGAGAGGAAAAGCTCTTTGGCAGTCTTTGAAAAACTCTTTGTCTCGTAGAGTTTCAAAAAAACTTCAAGTTTTCTCCAGTCAAACATTTAAAGCATCCCGCTGGGTTTGAATGATATTATTTAAGAGAATTTATTGAAAATGTCAAGAAGTGTAATAGAAAAATTCTATAAATTGAAAAGGGCCCCTGCTGAAAGGCACATTAGAGTTAGGGATGCCGTTTCTGCTCTAAGAATATAGGGAGATAGAGAAACCTTGGTAAAACCCTTTTTCAGGGCTTCATCTATTTCCTCCTCTGAAAAGCCACCTTCAGGGCCAGAAAGAAGATAAATTTTTTCAGGAGGATTTTTAATAATTTCATAAATTTCTTTAAAACAGGGTTTTCCATCTGGGCAGGCAAGAAGTTTTAGCCCATCCTCCAAAGGGTCTTTTCTGAGATAATCAAGTAAATTGTTTATTATTTCAATTTCTGGAAAATAAAGTCTTCCAGATTGTTTCATGGCAGATAGAGCCTTTTCTCTAAATCTTTCAAGTTTCTCTGGGGTTAACCTTGGAATAGTATGGATTGAGCTAAAGATTTTAAAACCAAAGATGCCAAGCTCTACCCCCTTTTCGATCAAAAATTCCGTTTTGTCTCCCTTTAAGAGGGGAATGAAGGAGATAATTTTCACAAAAGGAGGGTTTTCAGCCCTGTGAAGCTTTATAATTTCTACTTCTACTTCAAGGGTTTTTCCTCTTGCCTTTATCTCAATAATTTTCCCAAGATATTCTTTTCCCTTACCATCAATAAGGAAAATTTGTTCTCCCTTTTTTTTCCTGCATACCCTTACCAGATGGTGGGCCTCCTTTTCTAAGAGAAGCCCTCTTTTTCCTGAAAAATTAAAATAAAATCTGTTTCCTCCCTTTAACACATTTAAATTATACCTGAAATTTGACCCCTTTAAAAATTTGCTTTTTCCTCTATGATTTTAAAAATTAATAAAAAGGAAAGGTTTAAAGAGGAGGAGAGATGCTTTTTTATGTAGCCCACGGATGTCCTAATTGTGGAGGTATGATCTCTGATGAAAGACTCTCATTGGGGCTTCCCTGTGAAAATTGTTTAGAGGATGGAAATCTTTCAGAATCCCAAGGCGATTTAAAAAAATTAGCCGAGATACTGAAAGAAAAGAAAACCCTTAAGGAACTTGAGATTTATGCCAAGGTTGAAGAGGAGATTTTCTATTTTCAAAAGATTTTTAAAGAGGTTCATGGAGTAGCTCCTTCATCCCTTCAACTAAGCTGGGCCAAGCGCTTTTATCTGGGAGAGTCCTTTGCCATCGTTGCACCAACTGGCACAGGAAAAACCACCTTTGGCCTTCTTTCTTGCCTTTTGAATCAAGGGCGATCCTTAATTATTGTTCCAACCAAGGTTTTAGTAAATCATCTTTATGAGAGACTTTTGTCCATGCAGGAAAGGGTCTCAGACAAATCATTAAAGGAAAAAATTATTCTTCCCTATACGGGCTCAGCCAAAGAAAAGGAGCTTCTTGAAAAGAAAAAGGTGGATATTTTTCTTTGCACGCAGGCCTTCTTTCACAGGAATTTTGAGCTTTTAAAGAAGGCTGATTTTTCCCTAATCTTTGTTGATGATGTGGACTCCTTTTTGAAAAGTGGTAAAAATGTGGAACATCTTTTTTATCTCCTTGGGTTTACAGAGAGGGAAATTGAACTTGCTTTAAAAAGAGACAAGGAAGAAGAGGATTTTGAAAAGCTATTAAAAATCAAGGAAAAACATAAGAAAAAATTAAAGAGGCTGATTGTTTCTTCAGCTACTCTCAAACCCAAGACAAACAGAGCTATTCTCTTTCAAAATCTTCTTGGTTTTGAGATTACGAGATTTGTTTCCACTTTGCGAAGGGTAGAAGATCTTTATCTTGAGCCTGAAAACACTGAGTTTTTTTATCTTTTGGATAAAGTTTTTGAAATCGTGAGAGAGCTTGATCCGCCAGGAATACTTTTTATTGAGGAGCACTATGGAAGGGAGGGTGTAGAAAAGGCAGGAGAATATTTAAGAGAAAAGGGGCTAAAAGTTATTACCTATCTTGAGGCTGATGAGGAAAATCTCCTTGAAAGTTTAAGAAATAGAGAGGTTGATTTGGCTTTAGGGCTCTCCCATCTCTCAAATCCTTTATTGAGAGGAATTGATCTTCCTGAGGTCCTAAGATATGTCATTTTTCTTGGTGTTCCCAAACATCTTTTCCCTCTAATTAGGGAAAAGGAAGGTTTTGAGCTCCCCTTATCCACTCAGTTTCTTCACAATCTTTTATTATCTCTTCTTCCCCTTTTTGAGGAAGAAGAAAAATTCCAGGCCCTATCCTACATAAATTATTTGAAAAAATATTTAACTTTAAGAGAGGAAGATCTACCCCGCTACGAAGGGCTTTTTAAAAAAGTCACAGAGATTAAAGAGTTTGTTCAGTCAAAACTTCAAGATGAAGAATTTATGGAAAAACTTAAAACTTCAGAGGAGGTTTTTCTTGATATTACTGAAGAGGGAAAATATTATGTGGTGGTTGGAAATGCTCAGGTCTATTTGCAGGGCTCAGGAAGGGTTTCAAGGCTTACTGCAAGGGGACTACTTCCTGGTTTTTCTCTTCTTTTGGTGGACAATCCTAAAGCCTTTTTAAGTCTCAAAAAAAGGCTTCGCTTCTATTTAGGTGAAGAACCTGAATTTAAAAGGGTCAAGATTGAGGACATTAAAGAAATTGACAAAAGAATCCAAGAAGAGCGTAAAACTCTTAAAGAAACTACTCTTGATTTCAAAAATTACGTGGTCATTGTGGAATCTCCCCACAAAGCCAAAACCATTGCAAGCTTTTTTGGGAAACCTTCTAAAAGAAGAATTAAGAATATTTTGGTCTATGAAATTCCCATGGAGGATACTCTACTTTCGGTTTGTGCCTCCCTTGGGCATATTCTCAATCTTTCAAGGAGACAGGGGCTTTTTGGCGTAATCGCACAAAATGGCCATTTCTATCCCCTTTTTGACACTATAAAAATTGATAAAAAGACCCATCATGAACTTGTGGATGAAGTTGAAGAGGAAAGGGATGACCTTTTTGATAAGGGAGAAATTATTAAGGCCTTACAAACTTTGGCTTATTGTGCCTCTGATGTATTTATTGCCTCTGATCCTGATTCAGAGGGAGAGAAAATCGCCTATGATTTGTTTATTCACTTGAGGCCCCTACAAAAAAACATTAAAAGGCTTGAATTCCATGAGGTAACTCCGAGGGCTTTTAAAAGGGCCTTAAGTGAAGCAGGAGATTTTAATCTTGCAAGGGTTAAAGCTCAGCTTGCAAGGAGAGTTGCAGATAGATGGGTGGGATTTTCCCTTTCCAGAGAATTGTGGAAGGCCTTTCACAATAAACATCTTTCAGCAGGAAGAGTGCAAACGCCAGTTCTTGGCTGGGTTATAAAGAGGGCTGAAGAAGCTAAAGAGTATAAGTACCGCTTAAGTTTCTATCTTCAAGGGATCCCCTTTCATATTGATCTTGAAGATAAAGGGCTTGCTGAAAAACTCCTTGAAGAGCTTCCCCAATTGGCGCTTGAGGAAATTGAACGCTTTGAAGAGGATATGTCTCCACCTCCCCCTTATACTACTGACACTGTTCTTGAAGAAGCCTATTATTATTTTCGCTTTAGTTCCTCTCAAACCATGGCAATGCTTCAGGAACTCTTTGAACTTGGATTAATTACCTATCACAGAACGGATTCAACAAGGATTTCAGAAACTGGGCGTTATCAAGTTGCTAAACCCTATATTGAACAAAATTTTGGCCCCGAATATTTTTATCCCAGAGAGTGGTCAAAGGAAGGCGCTCACGAAGGAATTAGGCCAACCCAGCCCTGGGATGTAAAGGAACTTAAATTAAGAGTGGCCCACGGTCTTATTACCTTTAAAAATCCAAGGGACTCTCTCCGGCTCTATGACCTGATTTTTAGAAGATTTATGGCCTCACAATGCAGACCTATAAAGGTTTTAAGAGCCCGTTTTAAATTTATCCTTCCCTCTTATACCTGGGAAGAAACCCTAAATCTTGAGATTCTTCAAAGGGGTTTTGATCTCCTTTGGAAGGGTCCCCAACTATTTATTCCCCAACCACCTTTAAAGCCTGAGAAGGCAGAATTTCAAAGGATTCCCAAAGTTTTTCTTTACAATCAGGGAAGTCTTATTCAGGAGATGAAAAAAAGAGGCCTTGGAAGACCCTCAACTTATGCAGAAATTGTTTCAACCCTCCTTCATCGAAGATACGTCTATGAACTTAAGAATGGAGGGCTTGTTCCAACAAAACTGGGAAGAGAGGTTTATTACTTTTTGATTGATAGATTTAAAGAATTTGTATCTGAGGAATTTACAAGGGAACTCGAAAAGTTTATGGATGAAGTAGAAAAAGGGGAAAAACCCTGGGAAGAAATTTGCTATAAATTAAAAGCCCTCGTTGAGCTTGTAGAAATGGGTCGGTAAAGATTGTAATTTTTAAAAAGTAGTTTTATATTGAATTTTAAAAAGAATTCTTGTGGGGAGGGTAAAATGAAGGTAAAATCCCCTCTTTTGGGCTTGATATTGAGTGTTTTCATTTATCTTTTATTTGCCCTTTTAGAAAAAACTCCACTTCCTGATAATGCCTTAATTTTTAGTGCTGTCACTTTTATATATCTTCTTTCAGGCCTTATTTACCTTATACACTGGATTTTTAACTGGGAGAGGGGAGCTTTTATTGGTTCCTCTATTGGTTGGGGAGGTTTTCTAACCAATGTTTATGCCTTTATTATAAGATGGATTCAAACCCACCAAACAGGTTATGGATATGTTCCTCTTTCCAATCTCTATGAGTCTCTTGTCTTTTTTGGCCTATGTGTAGCTGGAATATATCTATTTTGGGAATTAAAACTTACAAAAAAGGTTTTTGGAAGCCTGGTTTTTATTTTAGCCTCTCTAATAATGGCCTATGCAAGTTTTGCAACGGATTCCTCTATAAAGCCTCTTATTCCGGCTTTGAAAAGTAACTGGCTAATTGCCCATGTGATTACCTGTTTTCTTGGGTATGCAGCCTTTGGGGTTGCCTTTGTGGTGGGTGTTTTCTATCTTTTAAGTGGAAATCCCTCTATTCAAAAGCACCTTCCTGAAAGAACGGTTATGGATAACTTCATGTATAAAACCATTCTTTTTGGATTTTTCTGGTTGACCATTGGAATTATTACTGGGGCCATTTGGGCAGATCAGGCCTGGGGAAGTTACTGGAGCTGGGATCCAAAGGAAACCTGGTCCCTTATAACCTGGTTTATATACGCTGGTGCCATTCATGCAAGAATCATTAGGGGCTGGCAGGGTAAAAAGATTGCCTGGCTTAGTATTATAGGCTTTGCAGCAGTTATGTTCACCTATTTTGGAGTAAATTTCTTGCTTTCAGGACTTCATAGCTACGCAAGTCCAAGCTAAAACCCAAAGGAGGTTTATATTATGCTTGTTAAAGACTGGATGTCTGAACATGTTATTACCCTTGACGAAAATACTTCCATAATGAAGGCTATTCAAGTTTTGAAGGAACACAAAATAAGAAGAATTCCTGTGACCCGTGATGGAAAACTTTCAGGAATTGTTACGGATAGGGATATAAAAGAGGTTACTCCCTCTAAAATAACCACCTTTGAAGTGCACGAGCTTTACTATCTCCTTTCGGAACTCAAACTCAAGGATATTATGACAAAAGATCCCATTACAGTCTATCCGGATGACACCGTTGAGTATGCTGCAGTTCTTATGCTTGAAAATAAAATTTCAGGGCTCCCTGTAATCAATCGTGAAGGCTATGTGGTGGGAATTATTACTCAAACGGATATTTTTAAACTTTTTGTCAACATTACAGGAATATATTATAGCCCCTATCAAATAAGTCTGCTTATAAATCATCCCAATGAATTAACAGACCTTTTTGAAGTCTTTAAAAAGCTCGGGGTCTCCCTTTACAGCCTTTTAACTTGGAAAGAAGAAATGGCCTTTCCCATTGAGGATGATCAGAAGGAGTTAAAATCTGAACACAAAAGGCTTGTTTTTATTCGGCCAGAATATGTAAATAAAGAAAAGTTTGAGGCTCTTGTTGAAGAACTAAAAAAGAAATTTAAAGTCTTTTATGCTATAAAGGAAGATATAACCAAGCTTCCCCAAAGAAAAATTAAAGAAGAGGAGCTAATTTTTTAGCCCCCCTTTTATTTAAGAAATACTGAGTTATATTTAATTTTTGTAAGAAGGAGCAAATCTCAAAGACAGTTTCTTAGAGTTTTTTCCTCTTATCACTTCTTTGAGATTTCCCTCAAAAATAAATTTTGGAGGTTTTTATGCAATCTTTTAAGAATTTTGATCTATCTTATGAGGTTTTACAGGGGATTAAGTTTTTAGGTTATGAAATCCCAACCCCTATTCAAAGGGAGGCCATACCTTTTTTAATTCAAGGAGAGGATATCATAGCCCAAGCCCAGACAGGGACAGGAAAAACGGCATCCTTTGGAATCCCTATTGTTGAAAAGGTCCTTTCAAAACTTTCTAAGGTTCAAGCTCTAATTATAGTTCCCACAAGAGAACTTGCCCTTCAGGTTTCTGAAGAAATCAGAAATCTCGGAAAATTCAAAAGGCTTTTTGTGCTTACTATTTATGGTGGAAAACCTATACAAAAGCAGATCTCCCTTTTGAAAAAGGGACTTTGTCATATAGTGGTTGGAACGCCAGGAAGGCTAAGAGATTTGCTTAGTAGGGGATATTTAGATTTGAGAGAAGTAAAATATCTCGTGCTTGATGAGGCGGATAGAATGTTAGAGATGGGATTTATTGAAGATATTGAGGAAATAATAATGAGTCTTCCTAAGGAAAGGCAAACTCTTCTTTTTTCTGCAACAATCCCAGAAGAGGTTTTGAGTGTTGCAAAAAAATTTTTAAAGCCAGCCCATAAAGTGATAAAAATTAAACCAGAAGAACCCACTTTAAATAACATTGAACAAAGAATTTTCAAAACAAAGACATCTCAGAGGTTTGAAAAACTTGTAAGTATTCTAAGAGCTTCTCAGTTTGCCAAAACTATTATTTTTACCCATACTAAAAAGGAGGCAGAACTTCTTGCTGTAGAATTAAGAAACTCCGGTTTTATGGTTGAAGCCCTTCATGGAGATTTTTCTCAGAAGAAAAGGGAATATATTCTCAGAGGATTTAGAAACAATCGCTTTAATATTTTAGTTGCAACGGATGTAGCTTCACGAGGCCTTGACATAAAAGATGTAGAATTGGTCATTAATTATGGACTTCCCAAGGATGCTGATTCATATATCCATCGGATCGGAAGAACTGGTAGAGCGGGGAAAAGAGGAAAAGCAATTAGTTTAATGTTGCCTCAAGAGGAAAGACAATTACGAAAGATTCTTTTTAAAACTAAATCGAAACCAAAGATTTATGAAAGTTAAATAAAAAGGGGCAGGGCTTAGCCCCTTTTTATTTATTCCCTTTATTTACTAATAATTTTCAGAAAATCATCCACTCTCACTGCAGGCAAACTTACTAATTCAACGGTTCCTCTTGCTCCAAGTTCAATGGACATTTTCATTATAGTCTCGTTATCAGGAGCCTCTACTATGTTTACAAAATCATAGGGGCCAAGAACTGCATATTGCTGAAGAACTTTCACCCCCATAGCTTCAAGCTCTTTATTCACTTCAAAAACTCGATGGGGCTTTTCTTTAATGGTCTTTCTTCCATCATCAGTTAGTCTGCTCAAAATCACATAAATGGGCATTTAAACACCTCCATTGGAGAATTTTTAGGTTTTATTAAATTTATATTAAAAATTTTTAAACTAAAAGTCAAGGGAAAATTTTGGAGCTTGTTATTGCAAAGCGAAAAGGTCACCCAATTTGAAAAGGCAAAAGGTCTCTCCCTCTTTTTTTAATCCTTTTATCTCTTACCAAATTTTTTATAAGGAATGAGCTTCTCACTTGGATGGTAAATTTCAAAGTCTCCCTTGAGATTCTCTTGGGCTTCCCTCCATGCAGGCTCTTGATTTTCTTCCTTTATTACAAATTTTTTAAATTTTTAATATTCACATTTTAAGTGTACACATTTCATGTGTACACATTTTATGTGTTTTTGTATTTTTCCCACAGGTTTAGCCTCCCGATTTAGGTTTAAGCCTATGAGTTTATCATAAGAAGGGGATGCCATTTTAGGTTTGCAATTAAGGGTGACAAAATCCCTTTGCAATAACACATGGTTCATACATCTACTTGACATCTTTCAAAAATTATTTATTATAGATTTTGTTGATTTGTTTTTAGATCGGGACGTAGCGCAGCCTGGAAGCGCACCCGCTTGGGGTGTGGGGGGTCGGCGGTTCAAATCCGCCCGTCCCGATTTTTTTTATTGAAAAAATCAAAAAACCGGGCACCTTGCCTGGGGGGAGGTGAGCTATGAGGATGATGTCTCAAGCCTGTCTCATTGAAAACTTTGAACTTACCCCCATCCAGCAAGGTGCTTATAAACGATGCATCTGGAGTTATCACTTAGTTGTGGAATTCTGGAATTCCCCCTTCGAACTCTTAGCTGAAGCCAAAAAAGTTGAGGATTTTCTCCGTTATGCCATAAGTGGAAGTAATAACGATAATGGAGTTAGGGCTATTAGTTATCAGTTTAAGCCCTTTGGCGTTTCAGCTCAGGTAAATACTGGCCAGGCTCATATTTATATCCATACCTGGCCTGAAAACGGCTATTCTGCTATTGATATAATAGCTGAAAGCAAAGAAAAGGCCTATGAAATTCTTGATAGACTTCAGGAAAAGTTTTTACCAGAAAAGGTCTGTGTAGCAGAAGTTGCAAGAGGAATTACACAGAATGAATGGGAGGAAACTTGACTGGTCAATTCTGGTGGCGAGAAAAAATTTTCAGAGATTTTGGCCACAGCTACTTTGTTGAATTAGTTTACGAAGAAAGGGATTTACAAAAGATACAGATTTTTCGAAATCCCTCTTGGGGTTATTTCCTTGTTCTTGACGGTATAGTCCAATTTACAGAAAGAGATGAATATATCTATCATGAGACTATAACCTTCTTACCAGCAAGCCTCCTTCCCCACCCCCCTGAGGAAGTTCTTATAATTGGAGGTGGGGATGGGGGAGTTTTGAGGGAGCTTCAAAAAATTCCTGAGATTAAAAGGGTGGTTCAATTTGAAATAGATGAAAAAGTTTTTGAATTATCTCAAAAATACTTTTTTAAAATAAGTGGAGATTATGAGGATCCCAGGGTAGGTTTTCATATTAAAGATGGGTTGCTTGGCCTAAAGGAAAGCCCTTCTCAAGCGTATGATCTTGTAATTGTTGATTGCACTGATCCGGTTGGTCCTGCAAAAACACTTTATACTCAAGAATTTTACAGTGAAGCCAAAAGAGTGCTTAAGCCTTATGGAGTTTTTATTCAGCAGGCAAGCCTTCCTATTTATTTTCCTCATATCTTGAAAGAGGCCTATCCTTTGGTTAAAGAGATTTTTCCCCATGTAAAAGTGGCAAGGACCTATGTGCCCTGTTATGGTGAAGAGATTGCCTTTTTAGTTGCAAGCTCTGAGGAAAAAGACTGGCTTAATCCCCTTCAAAGATTTTTTGGAAAATACTATCATCCCGATCTGAATCATTATTATTTTTCCCTTTCAGCAAACTGGCTACAACTCCTTTCACCTTCAGAAGAAAAAATAAATTGCAAATAACTGGCGGAAAATTTAAAGGACAAAGGCTTTTTACTCCTCCTTCTAAATATCTTGAAATAAGACCATTAAGGAGTCGCATAAGAAAGGCCCTTTTTGATATTATTGGAGATGAGCTTTTCGGCTATCGAGTCCTTGATCTATTTGCTGGAACAGGAGCCCTTGGAATTGAGGCTCTCTCGCGAGGCGCAGAATATGTCCTTTTTGTGGATGTAAATCCTATTAGTCATGAAATTATTAAAAAAAATTTAAAAAAACTGGGGCTCGAAAATAAAGGTAAACTTCTTAAGGCAAAACTGCCAGAGGAGTTTGATAAAATCTTGAAATTCCCTTCATCAATTTCTCAAAAATTTCATTTGGTTTTTATAACACCTCCTTATGGAAAGGGGCTTTCTCTTAAAACTCTGGAAAAGCTCCCTTTGCTCTTGCTTGAAAAAGGAGCAGTTATTGTGGTTGAAGAAAGAAAAGATATCCCCTTTCCAGAAAGGGTTTCAAATTACATCCTTGAAAAGTCAAGGTTTTATGGAGAGACAGCTTTGCATTTTTATCGCTATGAGCCTTCTAATCAGGGATAGCAGAGTTTCTCACTGTAGGGCCCAGGAATAAGGGTTCCAAAATAGTCAAGAATGGGTCTTACTCTATAACAGATTCTCTCCTTAGATGAAACTCTCTCTTTGAAATAGGTTTCCTTTACATTGAAGTATTTGAGATTTCCATTTTGAATTCGCTCAACACTGTAAAAGGGCTCAGCAATTAAGGGGCCTCCCTGTATATTTTCAGTAGGTGCATCCCATTTTAAAATCAATTCCTCTGAAGAGGATAGAATTAAAGTGATGTTTCTTACTGCCGAAGGGGGATAAGTCCAGTAAAGGGTTTGTTCTCCATAATATGGAGTTTCAACAAGGAAGTCCTTTTTTAATTTTATTCTATAAGTGTATTTATGAGCTGGCTTTAATTCTGAATCAGTGAAGAGAAGATATCTTCCTGCCGAATGAAGCTTAGTCTTTAACTTTATTTTTTTGATTTTTCCCTTACTGTCTCCTCTTAAGGGCTCTTCTTTCTTTTCAATTTCTATGAATTTGATTTTATTCAGGGGATAGCCCCCTTCGGTTTTTTCTGGAAGGTTTATCCAGATATTTATTCCAAAGGGGGTTGGTTCATAGGTAATTTCTGGTTGCTGAGGTATGCTCTTTTCAATAGGTATAGGTGGTGCCTTTTTTCCGCAACTTGAAAGAAGAAATAAAAAAATAAAAATTATTAAAATTTTCATAAAATTTTAATTTTTTTAGCCCTTGCAGAGTGGCATTGAAGATTTACAGCAACAGGCAAGCTGGCAATATGACAGGGCTCAACCTCAATGTGGACAAAAAGGGCAGTGGTTTCACCACCAAAGCCAAGGGGGCCAATCCCAAGGGCGTTAATTTCGCAAAGAAGCTCCCTTTCAAGTTTAGCAATATCCGGGTCCTTGTTAGGCTTTCCAGGATCTCTAAAAAGGGCCTTTTTGGCAAGATAGGCAACTCTTTCAAAGTTTCCCCCAATCCCAATTCCCACAATAAGGGGAGGGCAGGGATTTGGGCCTGCCTCTTTTATGGTGTTAATCACAAATTCTTTTATTCCAGTAATTCCCTTGACAGGGGCAAGCATGGCAAGTTTACTCATATTTTCACTTCCGCATCCCTTTGGCATGATCCAGATTTCAAAGGTTTTTTCTTGAGAATATTCGTAATGAATAATAGCAGGGGTGTTTGTACCTGTGTTTTTTCTGCTAAGGGGATGGGCAACGGATTTTCTAAGATACCCCTCTTCTACAGCTTCAGCTATTCCCTCATTAATGGCTTTCTCAACCCCTGATAGATCAATTTCCGAAGAAAATCTCACTATAACTACAGGAATCCCTGTATCCTGGCAAAGGGGTATCTTCTCCCTTTCTGCCAACTTTGCATTTTCAAGAAAGATTTCAAAGGCCCTTTTTGAAAGGGGATTTTTTTCAATCTCTAAGGCCTCATTAAATTTTTTAAGAATCTCCTCTGGCAATTTTAAACAGGCCTCAATATAGCCTTTTTTGACTGCTTCTTTTATCTCATCAATTCCAAATTTTATTTTTTCGCTCATGTCTTAAGTTTCTAATATCTTTCAAGAATTGTCAAGGATTCTCGGATTTTTTCTTTGAGAAGACCACTTTTTTCAAATTCTTTTTTTTCTTCAAAAAGGGCCTCCATTAAATCTTTATAGGAACCGCAATAAACAAGAAGATTGTGTCCTGAAAGAATTGCATAGATAATTCTTTCTATAAGTGGATAATCCTTTAAAGCTCCCATGGAAAGATCATCGGTGAGAATGGCCCCTTTAAATTCAGTTTCCCTTCTCAAAAAGGCTATCCCTTTTTCTGAAAAGGTAAAAGGTCTCTTATTATCAAGGGCTGGAATAAGCAAATGAGTTGTCATAATAAAATCAGCTTTAGCTGAAAGTGTTTTGAAGGGGTAAATATCCTCCTCAGAAATCTTTTCCTTTAAGGGAAGCTCTTTATGCGGGTCAATTTTAACCTCGTATAGTCCCGGAAAGTGCTTTAAACAGATTTTGACGCCTCTTTTTTTGTGCTCCTCTATGAAAATTTCAGCATAAGCTGTAATATCTTTAGGATTAATTCCGAAGGTTCTTTCTTTAAGAAACTCAGGAGCTTCCTTATCCTCTCGATCAACCACAGGGGCAAGATTGAGATTAAGCTCATAATTTTTTAATGTTTCTGCAATTTTTCCAGCCCAGTTTCTGAAAATTTCCTTACCCTTTAGTTTTGCTCTCTTTACTATCTCAAGGGGGCTTTCAAAGTCTCCCTTGATTCGGCAAACCCGTCCCCCCTCTTGATCCACTGCTAAAAATTTATAGTTTCTTAAAGATTGCCTCAGGGATGAAAGATAATCCTTAAAATCTCCTTCAAAGTGCTCTTTAAAAAAGATAAAATTTTCAAAGGAAAGCTCCCTATAGAATTCTTTTTCAACCTCAGATAAAGCCTCAGGTTTTACGAGAAAGAGTTTTCCCAGATTTTTGAACATGGAAGGCTATTTTTGGAAATACCTTCTAAAGATTTCAAGAGTTCTTTCAATGTCTTCAAGGGTGGTATATTTTCCCAAGGAGAAGCGAATGGTACCTTCGGCAATTTCAGGGGAGACCTTTAAGGCCTGAAGGGTTATTGAACCCTTTCTGTCATGGCAGGCAGCCCCTGTTGAGGCGCAAATTTCTGGAAGATCATTCAAGATCTGGCCTCCGTTTTTTCCAACAAAAGAAACAGTGAGGGTGTTGGGAAGGGTTCTTTCAGGGTCTCCATATCTGTATAGTTTTGGATAGATTTCCTTAAGCCCTTCATAGAGTTTTTCTCTTAAGAATTTCAACCTTTCCCCTTCTGCCTGGACATCTCTTTTTGCAATTTCACAAGCCTTGGCAAGGGAAGCTATTAAGGCTACAGGCTCGGTTCCAGCCCTTAAACCCCTTTCCTGGCCTCCTCCCAAAAATAGGGGTTCTAATTTAATTCCTCTTTTAATATAAAGGGCTCCTATTCCCTTTGGAGCATACATTTTATGGCCTGCAAAAGTGAGCATGTCAACCCCAAGCTCTTTTACATCTACAGGAATTTTTCCTACAGCCTGACAGGCATCTGTATGAAAGAGAATGTCTTTTTCTTTAAGAATCTCAGAAATTTCCTTTATGGGCTGTATGGTCCCAATTTCGTTGTTTGCAACCATAATGGAAACAAGCTTTGTATGCGGCTTAAGCCTCTTTTTTACTTCCTCAGGATCCACATAGCCCCGGGAATCTACGGGAACAAAGTCAACTTCATATCCCCTTTCAAGTAATTTTACAGCTGGATTTAAAACCGAAGGATGCTCAAAGGCAGATACTATTAGATGGGCCCTTTTGTATTGATTAAGGATTCCAAAAAGGGCAAGGTGATTAGCCTCAGTTCCCCCTGAGGTGAAGATAATTTCATCCTCCCAAGCTGAAAGGGAATCGGCAACAACCCTTCGAAACTCTTCAAGTGAGGCCTTTGCCCTTTTCCCAAGAATGTGAGAAGAACTTGGATTATAAAATTCTTCTGTGGCATATAGAGTAAACACGGAAAGAACCTCAGGCAAAACAGGAGTTGTAGCATTATAATCAAGATATATGGGGTTCATATACAAAAAATTATACCTTTAATTGACTGTCTGTCAAATTACTGTCTGTAAAAGGCTTGCGAAATGCTTTGTTATGGCAAAAGGATTATTTCACCCCTATGGTGCAAACCTAAAAGAGCTCTCTATCTTATGATTGACTCAAAGAAATTGGTTTTGGTAGCCGCAAGGCCTTTAGCCTGCGTAGGTTTCCAAAAAATGAAAAACTCAATTTTAAGGCCATGCTGAAGATTGGGGCTACCAAACCATGGAAAGATTTTGAATATAAGGGAAGACGCAGGCTTTAGCTTGCAAGAAAAATAAAGCGCAGTGGGTGCAGGTTTCAGTCTGCGAAAAAATATAAGGAAGCTTGTTTTTGTGAAAAATTTTTGTACATTAATTAAACATGAAAACTTATCTTGATCTTTTAAAGATTCTTCCCAAGACAAATTGTAGGGAATGTGGATTAGAGTCTTGCCTTCTTTTTGCTTTAAAGGTTTTTAGCAGAGAGGTTTCTCCAGAAAAATGCCCCTATCTTGATCAATCTTTACTTCCTCAAGAATTTCAGTCTATGCAACTTACCTTTAATTATCTCCTTGAGAATCTTAAATTCCTTAAAAATAAGTTTAAGAGCCTAAATCTTCTTGAGGTAGCTCCCCATCTGGGAGGAGAAATAGATCTCTTAAAAAGAGCGGTTTATCTTCCCTACATGGAAAGAATGATAAGGATTTCTTTAACGGAAGAGGGCTTCCCTCTTGAAATAAGCACTGAAAAAGAGGCTCTGGATCCAAGGGATGAGATTCTTATTTGTAATTATTTTATTTTCAATGGAAGGGAGCCTCTAAGTGATAAATTTGTTGGGCTTGAGGCCTTTCCTCATTCCATATCCAAGGTTAAGACCCTCAAGCTTTATGCTGAAGACCCACTGGCAGAGTTTATAAACTCAAACAGAAAAAGAATGGCTGAGTTTTTAGATGGTTTTAGGATTGAGGCCTTTGAGGAAAGCCCAACCGGTCTTAGTTTTATAGTCTGGGCCCTTCCAAGGATCCCCTTAAGAGTGAATTTCTGGGATGGAGATGAGGAGGAAGGGCTTCCCCCAAGTTGCAAAGTTCTCTATAATGAAAAAGCCCTTTCCTATCTTGATCTTGAATGTCTTGTTTTTTGTGCAGAGAGATTTTATGAAATTTTAAAAAATCGTAAAAAAGTCAACTGATGGTTGACCCAAGGGTCTATCTTGCTATTGAGAGAACCTTTCTTGCCTGGATAAGAACCTCAGTAGGCTTTATTGCCTTTGGATTAGCTATAGAAAAATTTGATTTTTTTATGAAATATATGTTTCACTCCTATGAAGATATAGCAAAGCCTTTAACTTCTCATTTACCTCTTCTGGGGTTACTTGGAAAGGTCTTAATTGCCCTAGGAATCTTTACGCTTCTTTTGGGAAAATTAAATTTTTATATGACCTTGAAAAAGGTAGAGAAAGCTTCCTACAGGCCGGCTTTTTGGCTTTATTTTTTATATTTTATAATATTAACTCTCATCGGATTAAGCCTCTTACTTTATTTGACCTTTAGTTAAAGGGAGTTTCTTATTCCCGATGGTAGGGATGTCCTTTGAGTAAGCTTATAGCTCTGTAGAGTGCCTCAGCAAGCACTAAAAGGGCAATTTCATGGTTGAGGGTAAGGGGGGAAAGACTAAGCCAAAAAGTGGCCTCCTCCTTTAAAGAAGGTGAGATTCCTTCAGGCCCTCCCACAAGAAAAGTTAGGTTTTTATGAAGAGTAAGTTTTTCCTGAAGAAAGGTGGAAAGCTCTTTTGTGGATAACCTTTCCCCCCTCTCATCAAGGAGAATAAGATAGGTCTCCTTAGGAAGAGCCTTTCTTAAGGCCTCTTCTTCAACCTTAAGGCGAGCCTCTCTATTTTCATAGGATCTCTTCACTCTGGGAAACTTGGCTTCAATTTTAACCCAGTGAGAGATTCGGGCTAAGAAATAGTTAAGGCCTTCTTTAACAAAGGGATACTTAAGGGGCCCTGGGGCTATTATGTAAATCACTTAATCTAAAAAAGCTGGCTTAATTCTTTTCCTCTTTCAAAGGCCTTTCTTACAGCTTTGATGATTATTCCTTGGAAGCCCTTTTTGTAAAGTTCTTCAAGGGCAGTAATAGTTGTGCCCCCAGGCGAGGTTACCATGGCTTTAATTTCATAGGGATTTTTCCTTGTTTTTTTTAGCAATTCTATGGTGCCCTCAAGGGTTGCTAAGGCAAGTTTTTCTGAAATATTTCGAGGAAGGCCACATCTAACCCCCGCATCAATTAGAGCCTCAAGAAAAAGAGACACATAGGCTGGCCCTGAACCTGAAAGGGCAGTTACAGCATCCATATAAGCTTCTTCAACTCTTACCACCTCTCCCACAACCGAAAAAATTTTTTCCACAAGGGAAAGCTCTTCATCCTCTACATAAGGCCCTTTTGAGATGGCGCTAATACTTTTGTGCACAAGGGCACAGGTGTTTGGCATAATCCTTACAATTTTTGTTTTTTGAGGAAGTCTTTTTTCGTAAAAACTCAGAGGAAGCCCTGCTGCAATGGTAAGAACTAAGTGTTTTTTTGGATTTATTAAATCTTTAATCTCCTCAAGAACCCTTCCCATAACCTGAGGCTTAACCGCAAGTAAAAGCAATTCCCTTTCTTTGACTACTCTCTTATTATCCTCTGTGGTTTGAACATTATAGAATTCCTCTAAATATTGTCTTCTCTCCTTTAAGGGTTCGGAAATGAGTATATTTTTTGGAAAGAAAAGTCCCTTTTCAAGAAAACCCTTAATAAGGGCCTCAGCCATTTGTCCTCCACCGATAATTCCTATTTCATTGAGAACCCTTTCTTTATTCATAAAGCTTCCCCCTGAAGGCAATTCTTAGGATTTTTTAAAATTTTTTTAAATAAACCAGTTTCTCAAAATATTTCAAGGCTTCTTTTAAATTTAAACGCACTTGCCAATATGCAACTTAAAAGTTGAGTCTATCTCAAATTATTTTTGCTTTGCTTCTATTTAACACCTTTTTATGAAAGCCTTTCATCAAAAATGGGGTAAAATTTGTTCCTTACCTTGACAAAAGGGATACTGTTAAGTAATTTTTAAAAATATGAAGGGAAAAATTCTTACAGCTGAATGGATTCTCTGTTGCGCTGAACTTCCTCCAGTTAAAAATGGAGCCCTTGTCCTTGAGGGAAGAAAAATTATTGATGTTGGCCCTCAAGAGGAGATTCTTCCAAGATATCCTACTTATCAGGTCATAGATTTAAAGCATAAGCTCATATTTCCAGGTCTTGTCAACGCTCATACTCATGCTCCCATGAGTATTTTAAGGGGGATTGCGGAGGATCTTCCTCTAATGACCTGGCTTACAAAGTATATCTTTCCGGTAGAATCTCATCTCAGAAGAGAGTGGGTCTATTGGGGAACAAAGCTTTCCCTCATAGAAATGATTAGATCTGGCATTACTTTATTTTGCGATATGTATCTTTTTGAACCTGAGGTTATACGGGCAACTGAAGAAGTTGGCCTTAAAGCCCTTCTTGGAGAGGGCCTCTTTGATTTTCCCTCTCCGGGGTATGGTCCTCTTGATAAGGGGCTTCAATTAACGGAAGAGCTTTTGCAGGCCTTTGAAAGACATAAAAAGATTAAAATTGCAGTTTCTCCCCATACCCTATATACTTGCTCTCCCGAGACCATTAAAAAATGTATAAGCCTTGCTGAAAAATATGGAGCTCCCCTTCATATTCATCTTGCCGAAAACAGCGAAGAAATAAAAGAGGTTCAGAAAAGGTATGGGAAAAGACCTGCTGAACTTCTTGATGAATTGGGAGGCCTTTCAGAAAATTTGCTTGCAGCCCACTGCGTAAAATTGAATGAAAGGGAAATAGAGCTCTTTTCCAGAAGGGGAGCCAAAATTGCCCATTGTCCTGAAAGTAATTTAAAATTGGGCTCTGGAATTGCCCCTTTACCTGACTTTCTTAAAGCAGGTATTATAGTTGGGCTTGGCACTGATGGTCCAGCAAGTAATAACGACCTTGATATCTTTTCGGAAATGAAAACCACAGCTCTCATTCATAAAGGGCTTCGAGAGGATCCAACCATAGTTACAGCAAAGGAAGTCTTTGCAATGGCAACTGAATGGGGTGCAAGGGCTCTCTCTTTTAATGACTCTGGAAAACTTCTTCCAGGCTACAGGGCAGACCTCGCTGTCTTAGACCTCAATCAACTTGTCCTTCAGCCAGATTATAATCCCCTGGCATTGCTTGTTTATAGTGCCAAAACCGGGCTTGTCTCTGATGTAATGGTTGACGGTGAATTTGTCATGAGAAATTATCAACTAATTACAGTAAGGGAAGATTATGTTCGTGAAAGAATTCACGAAATCAAAGAGGAGATTCTCCTCATTTTAAGGAATAAATTCTCCTAAACTCTTGACAAATAGAATTTTTTGTTGTTTTTTTATTTTCACAAATTAAACACTTGGGAGGTGAACCATGGCAGAAATTGAGGCCTTACTAAAAGAGCAGAGGATTTTTTACCCTCCTCAAGAGGGGAAGGATCAAGCCTATATTAATAGTAAATATCAATACGAACAGATTTATGAATATTCCCTTAAGGATCCAGATGGTTTCTGGTCTGAGCGTGCAAAAGAGCTCATAACTTGGTTTAAATACTGGGATAGAACTTGTTATTGGGATTTTCACAAGCCTGAAATTAGGTTTTATGAAGGTGGGAAATTGAATGCTGCTTATAATTGTCTTGATAGGCATCTTCTTAATCCTGACACCAAAAACAAGGCTGCTCTTATCTGGCAGGGGGAGCCTGATAAAGATGTGAGAGTTCTAACCTATCAGATGTTGCATGATGAGGTTTGCAGATTTGCCAATATCTTGAAGCACTTTGGAGTTAAAAAGGGTGACAGAGTGGCTATTTATATGCCCATGATGCCTGAGGCCATAATTGCTATGCTTGCCTGTGCCCGCATCGGGGCAATCCACAGTGTTGTATTTGGTGGTTTTTCTGCTGAGGCTTTAAAATCAAGGATTCTTGATGCAGGGGCCAAAATATTAATTACTGCCGATGGAACTTATCGTGGTGGAAGAAAGATAAATCTTCTTGCCAATGCAGAAACCGCTGTAGCTGAGTGTGATTGCATTGAGAAATACATTGTGGTGAACCGCTTTGGAGAAGAGATAACTCTCTCTGATGAAAGAGGGGTCCTTTATGAGGATCTTTTAAAAAATAAGGATTTTGAAAAATATTGTCCCTGTGAAGAGATGGACGCTGAAGATATCCTTTTTATTCTTTATACTTCTGGTTCAACGGGAAAACCTAAAGGAATTTATCACACCACAGGAGGATATCTTGTTTATGCAGCTCATACCACCCAATGGGTTTTTGATTTAAAACCAGAAGACATTCTTTGGACCACTGCTGATATTGGTTGGATTACCGGGCATACCTACATTGTTTACGGACCTCTTGCTCTTGGGGGCACAGTTTTCATCTACGAGGGAGTGCCTACCTATCCTCATCCAGGAAGGTGGTGGGAACTTGTGGATAGATATAAAGTCACCATTTTTTATACGGCTCCAACAGTCATTCGTGCCTTAATGAGAGAGGGAGATGAATGGCCAGCCAAATATGATCTTTCCACTTTAAGAATCCTTGGAACCGTGGGAGAGCCAATAAACCCTGAGGCCTGGATTTGGTATCACAAAAATGTAGGTAAAGGAAGAATTCCGGTAGTTGATACCTGGTGGCAGACAGAAACTGGAGGTCATCTTATTTCACCTCTTCCCTATGCTATTCCTCAAAAACCTGGTTCTGCTACTTTACCCCTTCCTGGTATTGAACCTGTTATTTTGAGAGCCGATGGAACTCCTGCAGATGTTAATGAGGGTGGACATCTCTGTATGAAGAGAGCTTGGCCTGGTATGGCAAGAGGTGTTTGGGGAGATCCTGAAAGATTTAAAGAAATATACTTTAGCAGATTCCCAGGATATTATCTTACAGGAGATGGCGCCCGTATAGATGAAGATGGTTACTTCTGGATTATGGGAAGACTTGATGATGTTATCAATGTTTCAGGGCATCGTATTGGAACCATGGAGCTTGAGTCTGCCTTTGTGTCTCATCCAGCAGTGGCTGAGGCTGCTGTTGTGGGAATGCCTCATGAAATTAAGGGAGAAGCCATTTATGCCTTCATTGTGCTTAAAGAAGGGTATGAACCTTCAGAAGAATTGAGAAAAAAACTAATTCAGCACATAAGAAAGGAAATTGGTCCGGTTGCTACTCCTGATGTCATCCAATTTGTTACTGGTCTTCCCAAAACAAGATCTGGTAAAATTATGAGAAGAATTTTGAGAAAGATTGCAGCAGGCATATATGATGATCTTGGTGATACCACAACCCTTGCAGATCCCTCTGTGGTTGAAGAAATCATTCAGGGAAGAAAGGCCCTTTTCGGAAAGTAAAAGCCCTTTTCCTTTACTAAGAGGGGGGTGATCCCCCTCTTTTTTTATTTAAATTCTAAGCTTTATGAAAGACTTTGAGTTTTTCTTTCCTACAAGGCTAATCTTTGGAAGAGATAGTCTAAAAAAATTTTCTCAGGATCTTCCTTCTTTTGGAAAAAAAGCCCTTTTTCTTTATGGCCAATCTCATTTGAAAAAGAGTGGTTTTTACCAATTTATTCTTTCAGCCTTAAAGGAAAAGGAAATTGAAGTGGTTGAATTTGGGGGGATTAAACCCAATCCACCCTTAAGTCAAGTTCTTGAGGGAATAAGACTTGCAAAGGAGGAAAAGCCAGACTTTCTTTTAGCAGTTGGCGGAGGAAGTGTCATTGATGCAGCCAAGGCCATTGCCTGTGGATACTACTATGAAGGAAATCTCTGGGATCTTTTTGAGAGAAAGGGGATTCCTGCAAAGGCTCTTCCTTTAATTGCTATCCCCACTATTTCTGGGACAGGTTCTGAAGCCAATGATGTTACTGTTATTGTCAATGAGGAAAAGAAAATAAAACTCAGTCTTAGGGCACCATGTCTTTTTCCCAGGGCCTCTTATTTGGATCCTACTCTTACCTTTACGGTTCCGCCTGATTACACTGCCTATGGAATTATGGATACCCTTTCGCATCTCTTTGAATTTTTTCATTTTCGTTTACATCATGAGGAAAATATATGTGAAGATTTGCTTGTGCTTTTGATGAAAAGACTCATAAGGGAAGGAAAAAGGGCTTTTGCTGAGCCTGAGAATTACTCTGCTCGTGCCCAGGTTATGTGGATTTCAAGTCTTTCTCTCTCCCCACTGATTAGGGCTGGCCTTGGGGCTTACAGATTTTTTCTACACTCTCTGGAACACCCCTTAAGTGGTGCCTTTGATCTACCCCATGGGTTGGGTTTAACCATTCTTATGAGGGCTTATTTAAAAAGATTTGGCCATCAAGCTACAGTTAGAAAATTCTATCAAAAAGTTTTTGATATCCCTGAAGGGAAGGATTTTTCTAAAAGAGGTTTAAAAGCCTTTGAGGAGCTTCTTGAATATTTTAAACTACCCAAGTCTTTAAGGGAGTGTGGTTTAAAAAGGGAAGATCTTCCATTTCTTATTGAAAGGGCCTGCGAAATACTTTTTATCTGGAAAGCAGAAAGGGAATTTAAAAAAGAAAGCGTTGAGGAAATTTATGAAATTGCCTATGAGGGCTAAGTTTTAATTGCTTTCCATTCGGTGATAAGAAAATTGTCAATTACAAAGTGATTTACTATTTGAAATTGCATGAGTTTCTTAAGGCTCTTAAAGCCTTCCCCACCCACAAGAGTTGGGACATTTTCTCCGCCTACAACCACAGGAAGATGAATAATTCTTAATTCATCAACAAAGCCAAGGCGTACAAATTCCCAGTTTATAGAGGCTCCCCCTTCAACCATAAGTTTTTTTATACCCCTTTCATAAAGCATGGGAAGAAGCCTATTAAAATCCACAAGTTCTTCACCTGCATAGATAACTTCTGCTCCAAGCTCTTTAATTTTTTCAACCCTATCTTTTGGGGCTCTCTCAGTGGTTACAATTATGGTTTTAGCATCCCTTGAAAAGATGTTAGCATGATAGGGGACATTAGCCGTGGAGCAGGGAATAATCCTTACAGGATTTTTTCCCTCTACATAGCGAACTGTAAGGCTTGGGTCATCGGTTCTTACAGTTTCACAACCAACCATTATACCATCCACCTGAGCCCTTATGCTATGAAGATATTTGTAAACCTCTTTGGTCATAAGGCTCATAAGCTCCTTGGAGGAGGCACCTCTATAAAGGGTGAGTTTTCCATCCAAGGTTACCTCTGAAACGATGATTACATAGGGTCTATTCATCATCCACCTTCCCGTAGTTTTTGTATAGGTAGAGTATTCTTTGAAGTAGGGATAGAGCAGTTAAAAGGGTTATAATTTTTATACCTTCAGAAAGACCAAGGGGCAAGTGAGCCTTTTCAAAAAGGGTAAATAAGAGAAGGGTAAAATGGGTTTCTGGTCTTCCAAAAAAACCAATGCCTTCAAGGGGATCAAGGATTTTTCCTTTTAAACGATTTTGATAGCCTATTTCAGCATAGGCTACAGGTTTAATAAAGGAATGCAAAAGAGAGAGGGTAACCGAAAAGGTAGCCCACACAGGCCCTGCATAAAAATATCCAACAATTCCCAGAACAAGACCATCCACCCATTTGTCAGCAATCCAGTCAAAAACAGCGCCAAACTTAGTTTGTCTTCCAGAAAGACGAGCTACCTCTCCATCTGCAAGATCAAAAAGTCCAGAAAAGAGAAATAAGAAAAAGGCAGAGAGTAAATGGTCATAATAGTAAGCAAGTGCAGAGGCTGTTCCAAGAATGAGAGAAGTAAGGGTAATAACATTAGGTGGAGCCTGTAACAGGAACAAGAGATATGCCAAAGGAAAATAAAATTTTTGCAGGACCTCTCGTTTACTAGTAAGATTCATAATCTTAATATTAAAGGATAAATTCTTTTAAGTCAAGAAAGAATTGAAGTATGTTATTGCAAAGCGATTTTGTCACCCTTTATTGCAAACCTAAAAAAGGCATCCCCTCTTATGATAAACTCATAGGCTTAAACCTTCATCGGGAGTTTGAGCCTGTGGAAAAATATAGAAACACATGAAATGTGTACACATAAAATGTGTACACTTGAAATGTGAACCCTTAAAATATGAATATTAAAAAATTAAAAAATTTGTGATAGAAAAAGAAAAGCCAGAGCCTGCAGAGAGTGAAGCGCAAGAGAATCTTAATGAGATCTTGAAATTTACCATTCAAGTGGAAAACTTATTCATTATGAAGAATATGGTAAAAAGAGAGGAATTTGGTAAAAAAGAAAACTTCGGATAAAAAGGATTAAGAAGAAGTGGGACCCTTTGCCTTTGCAAAAAGAGTTGACATTTTCGCTCTGCAATAACATTTAGCTAAAACCTCCCTTGACAAAAATTTAAAATAAGTTAATTTTAGAGTTGACAGATTGGAGGGGTACCCGAGTGGCCAAAGGGGCCGGGCTGTAAACCCGGTGGCGTGAGGCCTTCGGAGGTTCAAATCCTCCCCCCTCCACTTTTGAGGATAATTAAGCGGGCGTAGCTCAATGGTAGAGCATCAGCCTTCCAAGCTGAGGGTTGCGGGTTCGAGTCCCGTCGCCCGCTTTTTAAATTTTTTACTAAGCCCACGTAGCTCAGGAGGTAGAGCACTTCCTTGGTAAGGAAGAGGTCACCGGTTCGAGTCCGGTCGTGGGCTCCATTTTTATATTTTTGAAAATAAAGGGGGAGTGAAATGGCCAAGCAAAAATTTGAGCGTAAGAAACCTCATTTGAAT
>CAZQQV010000011.1:0-33583 GCA_964595655.1 uncultured Caldimicrobium sp. | reverse complement strand
CAAAAGAGCCTAAACTTCTGCTTCTTGATGAGCCCCTTTCTGCCCTTGATAGAGATTTAGCAAATTTATTGCGGGAAGAAATCAAACTTTTTCAAAGAAAATATAAAATTCCTACCCTCATGGTCTCCCATAATATAGAAGATGCCCTGAGTCTTGCAGATAGAATCCTTAAAATAAAAAATGGTAAGATAATTGCTTACGATTCTCCTAAAGAGATATTCTCTTCAGAAGAGAGCCCTTATCGTCTAATCTTCAAAGGGGTTATTCTTAAAAAGCTCTGCCAGGAAACCCATTGTATTTTGAGTATAGCTATGGATTCTGAAATAGTGGAAATTACTGTTCCTAAAAAGCTTGTAGATAAATTGAATACGGGTGATTTGGTCTAAATTTTAGCAGAAAAATTCATTTCTGTTGGCAAAATTCCTTTATTTAGTTCTCACAAAAATCCCTAAGGAAGTTGGGATAAAATTTTCTCTTTCTCCTTTTCTAAGAATTCTTGAAAATCTTTGTAAAAGGTCCAGAAAAGAGAAAGCACCCTTTCACCAGCCTCGGTCAATTTGGCTCCTCCACCCCTCTTTCCACCTATAAAGGTCTCGACCAAGGGTTTTCCTAATTGTCTATTCATGGAGTCAACAAGTCTCCAAGCCTGCCTGTAAGACATTCCTAAGGATCTTGCCGCTGAAGAAATGGAACCATGCTCTTTAATTCTCTCAAGAAGAATTACTCTTCCATAGCCAAGAAAAGTGCCCTCAGGCCCATCAATCCAGACCTTGCCAGAAAGTATAAATTGATCTCCCGTACTTTTAACCTCACAAATTCTATGTCTCTCTTTATAATCTTCAGCGTGCTTTTTCTTTTTTCCCATAATTAAATTTTAATAAATTTTTTATTAAATGTCAAAGGCTATGGCTTGCCTTATTGCTACTTTTATCTCTTTTCTTTACCTATGACCCTGGGGAGGTAATTAATGGAGAGCGTAACCTTAAAAAAGTCTGAGATCAAGAGAGAAGGCTTGAGGTTTTAAAAAACTCTGCGCTTATTGTTTATAAAACTGATAATCAAGTGTTTTATAATATTCCTGAAGGGGGGCATAGGAAAAGGATTTTTCTCTTAATCTTCTAATACTGCAAACCATAGCCCTTGCACCTGCAATGGTTGTGGCATAGGGAATATCAAGTTCCATGGCATAACGCCTTATCAGATAGGCATCAAGCTTGCTAACCTTACCTTTTGCTGTGTTTATCATAAGGTTAATTTCTTTATTTTTAATAAAATCAAGAATATTTGGTCTTTTTCCTTCGGAAATCTTTGGAACTTCCTTAACCTTGATATTGAATTCTGAGAGAAATTTTGCTGTCCCTGAAGTAGCAAGAAGTTCAAAACCCATTTCCTCAAGCTTTTTGGCAATATCAACGACGAGGGGTTTATCCTCATCCTTAACAGAAATAAAAACCTTTCCAGAGAAAGGAAGCTTCATCCCTGATGCAAATTGGGCTTTAGCATAGGCAAGAGAAGGCTCCCAGTCAATTCCCATAACCTCACCAGTTGACTTCATCTCAGGCCCAAGCATTACATCAACCCCAGGAAATCTCTTAAAGGGAAAGACAACTTCTTTTACACAGTAATATTTGGGAATTACCTCCTTGGTAAAGCCTATTTCTTTCAGGGTCTCACCAAGCATGATCCAGGTAGCAATCTTTGCAAGGGGAACTCCTATTGCCTTTGACACAAAGGGAACGGTTCTTGAAGCTCTTGGATTCACTTCAAGTACATAAACCTCTTCATCCTTTATGGCAAATTGGATATTGATAAGACCGCGCACTTCTAATTCCATAGCAAGTTTATAGGTGGCCTCTCTAATCTCCTCTAAAACCTTTTTAGAAAGATTTACAGGTGGTAAAAAGCAAGCTGAGTCTCCAGAGTGAATTCCAGCCTCCTCTATGTGTTCCATTATTCCTCCAATAACAACCAATTCCCCATCGCAAAGAGCATCCACATCCACTTCAATGGCATCCTCCAAAAACTTATCAATTAAAACAGGATGCTTAGGATTCACTTTAACCGCTGTTTCTATGTATTCTGAAAGTTCCTCCTCAGAATAAACAATTCGCATGGCTCTACCACCAAGCACATAAGAGGGCCTTACAAGAACAGGATAACCTATTGAGGTAGCCACTTTTAGGGCCTCTTCAGCTGTAAAGGCAACCCCTGCTTTGGGTCTCTTAAGACCAAGTTTATTCAAAAGGGCCTCAAATTTTTCCCTGTCCTCTGCTCTGTCAATGTTTTCAGGTGAAGTTCCAAGTATTCTAACCCCAGCCCTATATAGGGGAACACTTAAATTAAGAGGAGTTTGACCTCCAAATTGAACTATAACCCCTATGGGATCTTCCTCTTCATAAACATTCAAAACATGCTCCAGAGTTAAAGGCTCAAAATAAAGTCTTGTGGAAACATCATAATCAGTAGAAACAGTTTCAGGATTGGAATTGATCATAATAGCATCATAACCCCGCTCTTTTAGTGCCTTTATGGCATGCACACAGCAATAATCAAATTCAATACCCTGCCCTATTCTATTTGGACCTCCTCCAATAATTATTACCTTTTTATTTTTACTAAGCTTTGCTCTTGATTCGCTTTCCACCTCATAGGTAGAATAAAAATATGGGGTGTAGGCCTCAAACTCAGCAGCACAGGTATCAATAAGTTTATAGGTGGGCTTTACCCCAAGCTCTATTCTTCTTTTTCTAACCTCTTCTTCTTTAGAGCCCGTCAAGAAGGCAATTTGATAATCAGTAAAGCCCATCTGTTTTAGCTCCCTGAAATCCTCCTCAGTAAGATCTTCAAGTTTTTTCCCCCTGTAAGCCTCACTAACTTCAAAGAGCTCTTTCAATTGGTAAAGAAACCAAGGATCAATGTAGGAATGCTTATAAATCTCCTCGATGGTAAAGCCTGCTTTAAAGGCCTCTCTGATGTAAAAGAGCCTTTGACTATTTGGTTTCGAGAGTTTTTCTATAATAAGATCTCTTGGGAGAATTTCATTGCGATCAGAGGGAGATTTTCCGTCAGCTCCAAAACCAAATCTACCAATCTCAAGGCCAGCAATTGCCTTTTGTAGGGCCTCTTTAAAGGTTCTACCAATAGCCATGGTTTCGCCAACAGAACGCATGGAGGTGGTCAGTTCATCCCTGGTTTCTGGAAACTTTTCAAAGGTAAAGCGGGGAATCTTCACCACCACATAGTCAATAGTTGGCTCAAAGGCTGCCTTTGTCTCCTTGGTGATATCATTGGCAAGTTCGTCAAGGGTATAACCTACTGCAAGTTTTGCCGCAATTTTGGCAATGGGATAACCTGTAGCTTTACTTGCAAGGGCTGAAGATCTTGATACCCTGGGATTCATTTCAATGACCACCATATCTCCATTTTTAGGATTTATGGCAAACTGAATGTTTGAGCCACCGGTTTCAACTCCAATCTCTCTTATAACAGCCTGAGCAGCTGTTCTCATCCTCTGATATTCTTTGTCAGTAAGGGTCTGGGCTGGTGCAACAGTAATAGAGTCCCCTGTGTGAACCCCCATGGGATCGAAGTTTTCTATAGAACAGATAATAACCACATTGTCTTTGAAGTCCCTCATAACCTCAAGTTCAAACTCCTTCCAGCCAAGAACAGACTCTTCAAGCATAACCTGATGAATAAGGGAGGCCTCAAGACCAGCTTCCACAATCTCCCTTAGTTCTTCAATATTGTAGGCTACCCCTCCTCCAGTTCCTCCTAAGGTGAAACTTGGTCTTATAATAACGGGAAAGCCAATTTCTTTTACAGCTCTTTCAGCTTCAGAAAGACTGTGCACAATTGCACTTTTTGGTACTTTAAGCCCGATATTTTCCATTGCCCTTCTGAAGTGCTCCCTTGACTCAGCCTTTTCAATGGCAGAGGCCTTGGCCCCAATTAATTCAACCTTGTATTTTTCAAGAACTCCTTTTTTGGCAAGGGCAAAGGCTAAATTGAGCCCTGTTTGCCCTCCCAAAGTGGGCAAAATTGCATCAGGCCTTTCTTCTTTAATGATGTATTCCAAAACCTCTGGAAGAAGAGGCTCAATGTAGGTTCTGTCAGCCATCTCAGGATCTGTCATAATAGTTGCAGGATTGGAATTCACCAAGATCACCTCATACCCTTCTTCTTTCAAAGCCTTACAGGCCTGACTACCTGAATAGTCAAACTCACAGGCTTGCCCTATAACAATGGGCCCCGAACCTATAATTAAAATCTTTTTGATATCAGTTCTTTTAGGCATACCTTTATCCCTCCAACTGTTTCACTCTATATAACAAGAAGAAACTATTTCTTTATATCTGTTGAAAGAGTGGGTAAATTTTAATTTTTGCTTTGTTTTGATAGAAAGATAGAAAATTTTTTAAAAGCATATTGCCTTTTAGTGATAAAAATTCCCTTCGTAACAAGGAATATTCTTCAGGATTAAAAGATCCCTTATATTCTTCAATTTTCGTTATGTAAAAGAGTTTCACATTATCTTTTTCCCAAAGAGGCTTCTCAATTATTCCTTTTTTACCTATGTATTT
Source organism: uncultured Caldimicrobium sp. (assembly GCA_964595655.1). Lineage (GTDB taxonomy): Bacteria > Desulfobacterota > Thermodesulfobacteria > Thermodesulfobacteriales > Thermodesulfobacteriaceae > Caldimicrobium. The sequence continues at coordinate 29,000 of CAZQQV010000011.1, read as the reverse complement.
AAGAATCTCCTGAGCCTCCATCCTAAGAGTTTCTCCTTCAGAAAGAGAAAAACCCTCCTTTTCTGCATGGGCTTTAAAGTCTTCTTCTGTTTTTACTTTGCTCAAAAAACCCTTAACCTTGGCATCGCAAATTTCCTTCCCCTTTTCTTCGAGATAATCTTCAAGAACCTTCTTTTTAGCCTCATCAAAACTTAAGTTTCTCTTGCTTTTTTTGTCTATAATTTCAACCAAATAAATAGAATCTTTCCCCTCAATGGGGGCAAAATAGTCTCCCTTTCCGTGCTTAAAAATATTGCGGGCAAGGTCTCTACTGAAAAGAAATTTGGAAAGTTCCTCTTGCGTTAAAAAATCAGTTTCCTTAAGGTTCACCCCGTTTTTCATAGCCCAATTTTTGAGTCCCCTTTCAGCAACCACTTTGGCATAGATTTCATTGGCTTTAGCAAGAGTTTTTTCGTGAAGTTTTTCCTTTTTAAGCTCAGAAACAAGAACATTCCTAACCTCATCAAGTTTAGGCACCCTTTCTGGATGTATTTCCTCAACCCCAAGGATTAGATAACCTTGGGAAACTTTTATAGGTCCAAGGATATCTCCCTTTTTTGCATTCTTAAGAATTGGCATTAAATCCTGAGGCAAAGAGGCCTCCTCATACCATTCTCCTTCCTTTACTCCATAGCGCGAAAAATCCTCAAGGGTTTTTATTTGACTTTTTATTTCTGAGGCCTTTTTTAAGGAAAAATCTCCTTCACCCGGAATAAAAATTCTTTTCAATTTTACTTTAAAGGGCTCTCTAAAACGATTAAGATTTTTAAGATAATAATTTTTAAGCTCTTCCTCTTTAATATCAACCTCTCCAGTAATGGGTAACTCAAGGTAGGCAAGTTTGACCTTTTCTTCCTCTATATATCTATCCCTGTGGGCGTGAAAATAACTTTCGAGATCCTTATCAGTCCATTTAACAGATTCTTTACAAACCAAAAAGGGAAGTTTCGCTTCAAGAAAATGTATTTTTTGCTTAATGTATCTGCCAAATTCTTCAACTTCATCTCTTGAGACAAGTAAAGATGCCAAAAGTAGTCTCTGAAATTTTTGCTGTAAAAGATCAGCTTTAATAAGGTTTTCAAAGGTTTTAGGCCCAAGCCCAAGTTCTCTCAAAAAAAGTTGATATTTTTTAGGATCAAAAACTCCCTTTTCCTGAAACATGGGCATTTGAGAGAGATAAAATTCTATCTCCTCTTTGGTGACTTTTAACCCCAGTTCCTCGGCAAGTTGACTGATTAATTTAATTTGCACTAATTCCTGAAGCACTAAATCCTTAAATTTCATTTTCTTAAGGTCTTCTTCTGTGAGATCTCCAAGAGCCTGTTTAAGTTGAAGATATTTATAATGATAAAATTCCTGAAATTCTTTGAGATGAATTTTTTCTCCGTTTACTTCAGCCACAACATCTTTTGTGGATGCACCAAAGTATCCGATACCCCAAAAAATGAAAACTATGATAATTACAGCAAAGAATATTTTAGCAAAGAGAGAAGACGCACCTTTTCTAAGAAAATCAAACATTCTTAAATCCTAAATGGATTTTCGAAAATATAGCAAAGACTTTTAAAACTTCAAGGGATGTGTTAGATTTTAAGCGTGAGTTCCTTAGGAGAGAAGCTTCCATTAATTGCTATTCTTCCTTTTGCTGGAATTTTATTATCTATTTCGCTATTTCCTTTATTAGCTCCCCGCTTTTGGCACAAACACTTTGGAAAAGTTTCCCTCTTTTGGGCTTTACTTTCGGCTCTTCCCCTTTTATATCTATTTCCTACGGAGGCCTTTCAGGAAATCTTACATGTTTTGCTTGCCGAATACCTCTCCTTTATTTTTCTTCTTTCTTCTCTTTATATTATTTCAGGAAATATATATATTCAGATAAATTTTTCTGGAAAACCCCTTTTTAACACCCTCTATTTATTAATAGGAACCTTTCTTTCCTCACTTATGGGAACAACCGGGGCCTCTATTGTTCTAATAAGACCTCTTCTTAGAGCCAATGCATGGCGAAAAAACAACGCCTATATCATTATTTTCTTTATTTTTCTTATATCAAACATTGGAGGAGCCTTGACTCCCCTTGGGGATCCTCCCTTATTTCTTGGCTTCCTCAAAGGAGTTCCCTTCTTCTGGACGCTAAATCTTTTTCCATCTATGATTCTCTGCGTAATACTTATCTTAGTTCTCTTCTATTTTATGGATAGCTATAATTTTAACAAAGAGAGAAAGTTTTTTCCCCAAGAAAAAAAGGAAAAACCTTTATTAATTCTTGGCTGGTATAATATCTTTTTCCTGGTGGGTATTCCCTTAACTATTCTCCTTTCTGCAAATTTAAACTTACCTGTGATTAATATCCTCGGAGTTGAAAGACCCCTTAATGAAATTATAAGAGATTTAATCTTTGTTCTTTTTGCTGGGATTTCCTTTTATCTTACTCCGAGAGAGGTTCGCGAAAAAAACGAGTTTACCTTTTTTCCCATAAAAGAAGTTGCCATTCTCTTTTTTGGAATCTTTATCGCCATGATTCCTACCTTATGCATTCTTCGGGCAGGTGAAAAAGGGGCCTTAAAGCCCCTTATCTCTATTGTGAATGAGCCATATCACTTTTTCTGGATCACAGGCCTTCTTTCTGCATTTCTTGATAATGCCCCAACCTATCTCACATTTTTGAGCACCTGCCTTGGAAAATTTTATCCGGGTATCCCTGAAAAAGAAGCCCTCTTAAAATTAATTCAGGAAAAACCTAAATTTCTCCTTGCCATCTCTGAGGGGGCAGTTTTCTTTGGGGCCTTAACTTACATTGGGAATGCCCCTAATTTTATAGTTAGATCCATCGCTGAAGAGAAGGGAATTGCCATGCCAAGCTTTTTTGGTTATCTCTTTAAATATTCCCTTCCCATTTTAATTCCCCTCTTTTTGTTTATAACTTTGATATTTTATAGAGGTTAGGAATATGGCTATTAAAAGGGCGCTTTATGCAGTTAGTTATTGGGAACTCGGGTATAAAGGCCTTCTTGAACTCTTGCGCTTAAAAGAAATAGGCCTTGAAGAAATAGTTCTTTTACATGTGATTCCTCGGGAAGAAGTTTCCTATGTGCCCTTTGGAGGATTTTTAAAAGAAAAAGCTCTTGAATTAACAGAGGCAGCTAAATTAAAATTTCAGGATTGGGCAAAGGATATTGGAAAGGCTGGTTTAAAGAGCAAAATTCTCATAGAAATAGGTGATCCCTTAGCAAAAATTCTTGAAATATCTGAAGAGGTATCAGCAGATTTACTCACCATAGGGAAACAAAAAAGAGAAAAAATCTTTGTGTCAGAAATTACTCTTCAATTGATCAAAAGAACAAAGATTCCTATCCTCGTTTACTGCCACAGTATCCTCAGAGAACAAGAAGGCAAAGAAGTGGTGCTTGAAAATGTTCAAATCTTTAGAAAGCCCCTTCTTGCCACTGATTTCTCCGAAAACTCTCTTAGAGCAAGAGATTTTCTTCTCAATTTTAAACCCCTTGTTGAAAGGGTCTATCTTATCCATATCATAAAAAGTGAAAAGATATCAAGTCTAAAGGAAGAGGAAATCCAAAAACTTGAAGAAAAATTAAAGCTTCAATTAACAGAACTAATGCAACCCTTTCTAAGCCAAGGAGTGGAAGGAGATGTTTTTCTTGGTCTTGGAGAAAATCCTGCCAACGAAATTTTAGAATTTGCAAGAGAAAAGGAGGTTACCCTTATTGGGCTTGGAAAAACAGGAAAGGGCTTCTTTGAAGAGCTCTTCATCGGAAGTGTTACTTCACAGTTATTAAAGGTCTCAGAATTTCCACTCTTAATTGTTCCCTAAGGATAAATGTCCATAAGGCTTAAAAAAAGATTTGGGCAGCATCTTCTCATCTCTCCAGGGGTTCTTGAAAAAATTGCAGAATTTGCTGAACTCAAAGAGGATCACATTGTTGTGGAAATAGGCCCTGGAACAGGCCTCTTAACAAGGGTAATTCTTAAATACCCCATTAAAAAACTTTTTCTCCTCGAACTTGACCCTGAGATGATAAATTACCTAAAAAATAATTTAAAAGATGAACGCATAGTTCTGATTCATGCCGATGCAACTGTGTTTAATTATAATGAAGTCAGTGAGAGAGAACTCAAGGTTGTCGGAAATCTTCCCTATAATGTGGCAAGCCTTATTGTGGAAAATATGGTTTTCCATCATTCCTTAATACCCTTTTCCCTTTTTCTTGTGCAAAAGGAAGTTGCGGAAAAGTGGCTTTCAGGTAAGTCCTGGCTTTCCCTTTTTATTCAAACCTTTTATGATCTTGAGTATTTAATGACTGTGCCACCCCGTTTTTTTAAACCCAAACCTAAAGTGGATTCTGCCTTAATTAGATTCAGAAGAAACATTAAACACAAAATTTCCTCTCTCTCAAAATACAAAGAATTCCTTACTCTTCTTTATCAACATAAAAGAAAGATGTTGCGAAAAAAGTTTTCAGAGGAGATTCTTCAATCTGTCTCTATTTCAGGAGCAAAGAGGGCTGAAGATCTTACCCTTAAAGAAGTTTTTCTCTTGTATGAGAGCTGGCTTCAGACCTCTTTGAGCTGACTTCCTCTGAAGAGCCCTCCAAAGTTCCCTCCAAACTTCCGTTGTTTTCTTTGAGAGATTCTTTGGTTCTTATTTTAGCAATGGCTGCAAGATGTTCTTTATAGGTTCGGGAAAAAATGTGTCTTCCATCCCCATTAGCTACAAAATAAAGATACTTCACTTTGGCTGGTCTTAAAACAGCAAGCATAGAGGACTTACTTGGATTCCCAATAGGGGTAGGTGGAAGCTCATTGTGTAAATAAGTGTTATAAGGGCTTTTAACACCATAATAGTCTTTGTAAGTGAGTCTTCTAAATTTTTTTAAGGCGTAGTTAATTGTTGGATCTGCCTGAAGGGGCATACCCTTTTTTAATCGATTCAGATAAACTGCAGCAATAAGGGGTTTTTCATCCTCATAAAAGGCTTCTTTTTCAACAATGGAGGCAAGTGTGACAACCTCTTTCATAGAAAAGCCTTTTTCTCTGGCTAAAGGCTCTAACTCTCTCCAAACTTCCTTAAACTTATCGGTCATAACCTTTATGACCAGTTCGGGACTTGAATCTTTAGCAAAAAAATAGGTTTCTGGATATAGATACCCCTCAAGAGTAGGCCCAGGGAAACCAAGTTTTTTCACATATACTTCATTGGTGGTGAGGGATAAAAATTTTTTCCTTGAGGTGATATTATTTTTTTCAAGTATTTCTGCAATTTCCCAGAGGGTTGCTCCTTCAAAAATGGTCACTTTATGGAGATAGACCTTTCCTTTTTTAAAAATTTCAAAGATTTCCTCAAGGCTTTGCCAGGGATAAAGGGCATACTCCCCAGCCTTAAACTCCCGGTGAACCCCCTTTCTTAAGGCCTCCAAAATAAATACTATGCGATTTCTGATAATCCCTGCCTCTTTTAATTTTTGCGCTATGCTCCACAAATTTTCCCCTTTTTTAATCTCTATTATCTCGGCAGGCAAATTCTTATCCTTGGAGACCGGCTCTAAGCCCTCAAGATATAAACCAATGAATAAAAATATATGAAAGAGAAGAAGCAGAAAAACTAATATTTTTTTATGCCTTGAGATCTTCATTTTTTGTATTATCCTTAAAGTCAAATTAAGGAGGTAGCGATGACCCAAGAGGAAATTCTAAAAATTTTGGAAAAAGAGGCCATGGAAAATCCTCATGCAGTATGGGCTCAACATAGGCTTGCCATAGCATACCTCAATTTTGGAAGATTGCAAGAAGCCAAGGAAACCTTTAAAAAGGTTTTAAAACTTGATCCCTTTCATTTTGAAGCCATGATTAATTTAGGTGTTATCTTTGCAAGAGAGGGGGATTTGGAAGAAGCTAAAAAGGCCTTTACCTTTACTTTAAAATTTTATCCTCGCTCTTACGAAGCCTGGAATAATCTTGGTTTGATAGAATTTCAACTTGGAAATCTTGAGGAAGCAGAAAAATGTTACAGACAAGCCATAGAAATCAATCCAAATAATCCTTCTGCCTATGTAAATCTCTCCACAGTTTTGATAGGTCTTGAAAGATACGATGAGGCAATTGAGGTCTTAAAAAAGGCTCTTGAGCTTGCCCCATCTATGGCAACCATTTATAATAACTTAGCAGTGGCTTATTATTATAAAGGAGAGATTGAAAAGGCAAGATCCTCTCTTCAAAAGGCCAAAGAACTTCGTTACCCTGTAAACCCTGAGTTTGAAAAACTTCTTTATGAAGCTAAAAATTCCTAAGCCACCTCAATGTCCCTTTTGTGGGGACCTCATTGCCAGACCAAGTTTTCTCTCTATTAGTTTATCCGATTACAAGTCAGGTATATGTAAATGCGGAGCAGTATATGTGGTTGATGAAACAGGCTTTAGCAGAGGAGCTGCATTTCTTGAGGCACTTTTTATAGCCTGCGGAGGAGATCTTGATCTTGCACTGGATCTTATCCCCAATGAGGACTACAAAGAAATCTGGCTTGAAAATTACGATCCCATAAGCCACACTATCCCTGGGGAGCCAGTCTATGAAGGAAGAAAAATAAAGGGAGCCCTCTGTTTTATCAAGCTTGCCGAGGATCTTGAAGAATTAAAGTCCAAAGAAAGAAAAAAAACTTTAATTAAAGAGGCACATCAAGCTGTTTCTGAAAAGGGCCCCAAAGGCTTTCAAAAGAGACTTTCAAGAAAGGAAGCAGAAGCCCTTGTTGCAGAAAATAGATTTTCTGAGCTAATTGAATATGCCCTTTCTGAACCTGTAAATATAAACACTTTACAAAAACTTCTTTATCATCCAGAGGAAGTTATAAGAAAAAAGTGTGCCTACCTTATGGGACAGATTGCTAAAAAGCTTTATCAAAGGGAGCCCCAAAGAATTCTTGATTTGATAAAAAGGCTTATTTATGCCAGTGCAGATTCTGCCTCCTCTCCCTGGGGAGCCCTTGAGGCAGTAGGTGAAATAATCAGAGAAACAGGGGACACATACAGTGCCTTTGTAAAAAATCTCTTTGGTTTTCTCTTCTATCCAGAATATGAAATATCAACCCTTTATGCTCTTATGCGGATTGCTGAAAAAAACCCTCAAGCCATAAAAAATGGTCCCTATCTCAGGCTTCTTAGCCTTTTTCCCAAGGCTAAACCTCAATCTCAGGCTTTAATTATTCAAATTTTTAAAAACATTAAAGGAAAGGAACTTCTTTCACACAAAGAAAAGCTTCAAAAAGAAAGGGAAACTTTATTTAATTATGAAGACTTTTCTTTTCGTGAAGTTTCTCTTCAATCTCTTTGGAGGGAATATGAAGAATCTATGTTAAATACTTAAAAAATGCTAACAGGAGGTCTAAATATGCGTTTTAAGACCATTAAAGCTCGTTTACTTTTAGTTTTTACCTTAATTTTAACTTTTATTGTTATCCTACTTTTTATTGGTCAAAGCATTAACACCTATCAACAATTTAAGAAAACTCTTATTTTAGGAGCTGAGGGTATAATTTTGCAGGGAGAAAATATTCGGAAAAACTTTGGAATCCTTCATGAAAAGGGGGTTTTCAAAGATTTAATGAATAAATTAAAGGAAGAAGCTTTAAAGGCAAAGGCTGAGGGGAATGAGGCTGGGTATAAAGCAGTGGTTGAGCAATTTTTAAACATTGTTCCAGTTGTTCAGTCCATGCGCACAATTAAGATGGGGGAAAAGGAAGGTGGTTATATCTTTAGGACCCCCAAAGAATATCCAAGAAATCCCGCAAATACCCCAGATGAAGTGGAAAGGGAGGTATTGAAAAAATATAAAGAGGGTTTAATAAAGGGGACCTATGTTATTGAGGGGAAGTATAAAGATCCTTCTACAGGTAAAGAGCGAAAGGCTATCAGAGTATTTAGACCCATTATTTTAACAGAGGATTGTCTTATCTGTCATGGAGATCCAGCAAGATCCTATGAGCTCTGGGGAAACCGCGAAGGTAAAGATTTAACAGGTGGCCCTATGGAGGGTTGGAAGGCCGGAGAAATACACGGAGCCTTTGAACTTATATACTTTCTTGATACTCACTTAAACCGCCTTTATATGGTAATTGGCCTTCTTGCCTTCGGAGCCTTTACTGTCTTGATTATCAGTCTTTATTTTGTTCAGCGCTTTATTAAAACAAATCTTGAAAATCCTTTAAAAGAAGTAATCCAAACAACACAAGCCATTGCTGAAGGAGATCTTTCTGCATCTTTCCGCTATGATAAAGAAGATGAACTAAGTTATTTAATTAATGCTCTTGAGAAAATGCGGCTTGGCTTAATAGACTTAGTTAAAGGTCTTCTAAATTCATTTACAGAGCTTCTCAATACAACTGGGGTAATGAAGGAAAAATCCTTACAATTGGATGAGTCTGCTCTCAATCTTTCTCAAATAACAGAACTTGTTAACCAAAAGATTGTGGATATTAATATGAAACTTAACGAAGTTTCTCATTCCTTTGAACAGATGAATATAGCTATTCAAGAGATCACAAAAAGTGTGATGAAAACTACCGATATGACCAAAGAGGCAAAGGCTCGAACCGAGATGGCCCATGAGGTTGTGGAAAAATTGGCAGAAGACTCCAAAAAAATTGGAGAAATAGTCAATCTCATCAACAATATTGCTGAAGCTACCAATCTTTTGGCTTTAAATGCCTCCATTGAAGCTGCCCGTGCCGGAGAGGCTGGAAAGGGCTTTGCAGTGGTAGCCAATGAGGTAAAAGAGCTTGCCAAACAAACTCAGGCAGCAACCAAAAACATTGAAAATATGATTCTGGAAGTTCAGCAAAACATACAGAATTCCATTTCAGCTATAGACTCTATCAGGGACATTGTTAATGAAATAAATGACGCAGCCAATGTAATTGCCAGTGCAACAGAAGAACAAACTATTACTGTGGGAGAGGTTAATTCTTACTTACAGGAGACTGCCATGTATACCTCAGACATAAGTTCTTCCATGGATGAGCTTTTAAGGGCTGTTGAGCATCTGCGCGAAGTTTCCAATCTTAACCTTGAAACTGCAGAAAAACTTAAAGAACTTGCAGATAGTTTAAAGGAAATCTCCCAGAGGTTTAAATTTTAAAAAGGCGTTTTTTAAATCTTTTGAGGTAGCCGAAAGCCTTAGCTTGCGCTGAAATTTTACGCAGGCTAAAGCCTCGGCTACCCTTTATGAATTTTTTGCAAACTTTAGCCTGCACTTTTAGTGTTTTGGCAAAAGCCTTAAAGGTTTTTTTGGATTTAAAGAAAAGTAAAGTAATCAAAACTTTTGCGAGGTGGATATGGAAGAGGACATAAAAAAAGAAGAAGCCTTAAGAAGGGCCTATGAGTGCTGTAAAAGGGCACATGAAGCCTGGATAAAGGGAAATATTCTTGATTCCCTTGCCCTTTATGAAGAGGCTTTAGAAATTTTTCAAGAACTTGGAAATCTGGCAGATATGGCTAATGTGCTTGAAAAAATAGGAGATATCTATCAATTGAGACAAAAATTTGACAGGGCTTTAAGAGCATATAAAGCCTGTCTTGATATTTGTGAAAATTTTGAGGATGAGATCAGTACAAGTATTATTGCAGAAAAAATTGTATTTGCCTATAAGGAACTTGGGGAATACGAAAAGATGATTCCCTATCTCCATCGCATTCTTGAAATTGCAGAAAAATATCGGGATCCTCATAGAGCTGGAAGAGCTTTAGTAGGCCTTGGAGATGCCTACCTAAAAACAGGAAAAAAAGAGGCTGCAAAAGAGGCCTATCAACTTGCCCTAAAAATCTTTAAAGGAATGGGTGCCCTTGAGCAGACAAGAATATTGGAGGAGCATCTACAAAGGCTTGAAAAGGAATGAGTCTCTCCCTTAAGGATATTCTTGAAAAAGGTGCCCTTTTAATTGATGGAAGCTCCTTTATATACAGGGCCTATTACGCCATTCCTGGTTATTTAGCCACATCCAAAGGATTCCCCACAAAAGCGGTATTTGGCATCACCCAAATGATTCTCAAAATTTTGAAGGAATGGAACCCTAAAATAATCGTCTGGTTTATGGATGAAAGGGGCCCCACTTTTAGACACCTTCAATACGAAGAATATAAAGCCACAAGACCAGGAATGCCAGAGGATTTAAAAATTCAGATTCCCTACATCAAAAAAATTGTCACAGCCCTTGGAATTCCCCTTGTTTCTGCGGAAGGTTTTGAGGCAGATGATCTTATGGCAACCTTTATTAAAACCTTTGATATCCCCATTTTAATGATTGCCCCAGATAAAGATCTTTTATCTCTTATTAGCGAAAGAGTCATAGCTTATGACCCTATAAGAGAGAAATTTACCGATTTAAAGAGTTTTCAAGAAAAATATGGATTTCCTCCTGAGAGTTTCCTTCACTTTAGAGCCTTAACCGGGGATCCCTCTGATAATATTAAAGGAGTGCCTGGAGTGGGCGAAAAAACCGCTCAAAATCTTATCAAAAATTTTAAAAATTTAGACAATCTATATCAAAATCTTTCCAAGATAACGCCTGCCAAATTAAGAGAAAATCTTCTAAAACACAAGGAGCTTGTATTTCAAAATCTGGAGCTTATGCGTCTTCATACTGAAGCTCCCCTTCCTTCAAAGGACTTATCTTATTACTTACGAAAAGAACCCAATCTAAAGGAATTAAAAAGACTTTTCAAAGAGCTTGAATTTCGCAAATTTTTGAAAGAATTTGCCTTTTCCGAAGAATATCCAGTTTTTGAAACTCAACAGATCTTACCTCTTGAGTTAAAAAATTTAATATTAAAAGAAAACCCTGCTCAAGTTGCTCTACTCCTTGAAAAAGGAAAGGCAGACCTTTTCAATTTTAAAAGTATTAATCTTATCATCTCCTATACACCAGAAAAATGTTATTTAACAAAACCTGATTCCAATCTGTGGGAAGTTTTAGATGAAAGGGAGGTTATTCTCTATGATTATAAAGATTTTCTTCACGAAGTCGGGAGGGAAATAAGTAAACCCTTTGATGTAAAATTAGCAGCCTATATGCTTAATCCATCTCTGAAAAATTATGAGTTTAATCAGCTTGTCTTTGAATATCTTGATTATACCTTGAATGAGGACAATAAGAGGAGCGGCCTTAAAGGGGTATCCCTTCTCCAACTTGGTAAAGAACTTAAGGAAAGAATTATAGATGAAGGCCTTCTCAAGTGGTTAAGAAGGGTGGAAATCCCTCTAAGTGTGGTTCTTTACTCCATGGAAAAAAGAGGGATTAAAATTGATCTTGAATATGTGAGGGAACTTCTTCGGGAATATGAGGAGAGGCTAAAAGAGCTTGAAAATCGGCTTTTTGAGCTTGCAGGAAAGAAATTTAATCCCCGCTCCAGTCAGGAAGTTGCCTATATTCTTTTTGAAAAACTTAAACTTCCAAAAATAAAAAAGACTCAAAAATCTTCTCAACCTTCAACAGATGCTGAGGTTTTGGAAGAGCTCTATGATTATCATCCCATTGTGCCTCTGCTTCTTCAGTATCGAACCCTTTATAAACTTAAAAGCACCTATCTTGAAGTATTTTTGAGAGAAACCTCTTCACAGGATAAAAGACTACGCACTGAATTCAATCAAACAGGCACAGCAACAGGAAGACTGAGCTCTCAAAAGCCCAATTTACAAAATATTCCGATAAAAGGGGAAGAGGGGCTTGCCATAAGAAGGGCCTTTATAGCTGAAGAGGGGCATTATATTTTGAGTCTTGATTATTCCCAGATTGAATTGAGAATTCTTGCCCATTTTTCCAGAGACGAGAATTTGCTTTCTGCCTTTGAAAAGGACTTAGATATTCACACCCACACTGCCTGTGAAGTTTTTGGAGTTCCTCCTGAAAAGGTAACGCAAGAGATGAGAAGGGTTGCCAAGGTGATAAATTTTGGCATTGCCTATGGCATGAGCCCCTATGGGTTGAGTAAAGAACTGAGAATTGATCCTTCTTCAGCCGATGCATACATAAAGAAGTATTTTGCCCGCTATCCAAAAGTCAAGGAATACATTGAAAAAACCATAGAATTTGCCAAGGAAAAGGGCTATGTCCAGACCCTCGCGGGAAGAAAAAGATACATTCCGGAAATTTTCAGCCCTATAAAAACCGTGAGGGAATTAGGATATCGTATGGCTGTGAATACACCCATACAGGGATCTGCAGCAGACCTTATGAAGGCAGCCATGGTTGCCCTCTATCAGGCCCTCAAGAAAGAAGGCCTTAAAAGCTCCATTCTTCTTCAGGTGCATGATGAGCTTCTCCTTGAGGTTCCTGAAGAGGAAATAGAAAAAATTATACCCATGGCAAAGGAGATTATGACAAGCCCCTTTAGTCATCTTGGCCTTGAGCTTTCTTTATCAGTTCCCCTTAAGGTAAATGTCTCTTATGGTAAATCCTGGGCAGATTGTAAGGCTTAAAAGGTAGATGAAGATTCGGCTTGATAAATTCTTATCAAACTTAGGTCTTGGCTCAAGAAAGGAAGTTCTTAAATTAATTAAATCTAAAAAGATAAGGGTTAACCAGGAAATTGTAAGAGATCCCTCTTTTAAAATTGATCCAGAAAGGGATATAGTTTTTTATGAAAATAGGCCTTTTACTTATCAAAAATATTTTTATTATAAATTTTACAAGCCAAAGGGAGTAATTACTTCCACGAAAGATAAAGATAAGACCATTTTTGATTTACTCCCTTCTGATCTTCCAGGATATAAAACCCTTTTTCCTGCTGGAAGGCTTGATAAAGATGCTGAAGGTCTTATCCTTCTTACCAACGATGGAGAACTTGCCCACAGGATTACCCATCCTCGCTGGAAACTCCCCAAGGTTTATGAAATCGAAATTGAAAGACCCTTAACGGACGCAGATAAATTGGCCATTGAAGAGGGTATAGAACTTAAAGAAGGGAAAACAAAACCTGCCAAAATTTCTCTCTTAAATTCTGAAAGAACCCTTTTGGAAATCACAGTTTACGAGGGAAGATATCACCTTTTGAAAAGAGTATTTGGAAAACTTGGTTATAAGGTTTTATCCATTAAAAGAATAGCCATAGGACCTGTCAGTCTGGGAGATTTAAAACCCTGCGAGGTGAGAACATTAAGTAAAGAAGAACTTGATCTTTTAAGGGCTCAGCTTTTTAGGGAATTCAAGGACAAAGCGTGATCCGCCTTCTTCTTTTTTTTCTGCCCTAACCTTCCCTTCATGAAGTTTAACAATGCTTAAGATTATCAAAAGTCCTGTGCCAAATTTTTTTAGTAATGAAAGGTCACCCTTATTTAAGGCCCTGATTATCTCTTCATCGAGGCCTGAACCAGTATCTTCAAAAATAACATAAACCTTTCCCTCCTTTTCAAAGGCCTTTATTTTCATCTCACCCTTTTCGTTCATAGCCTTTATGGAGTTCTCAAAGAGATTGATCCATACCCTTTTTAGCTGGAAGGGATCTCCCAAGATTGAAACATCCTTTAATTCTGATAAATCTATTTGAATATCCTGATAGGCTGAAAGATATAATTGAGAAACTTCCCTGATATTCTCCCTGAGATTAACCACTTTTTTTTCAAGGGAAGATCTTTCTGAAAAATAATAGAGATCATAAGCAAGTTTTTTCAATTCTTCAACATATTTATTCACAAGGTTAACGGTATTTTCCAAAAATTCTCTTTTTTCCTCTGGCAAATCCTCACTAAGCCTTTTCTTTAACCTCTCAACAGAGAGCTTTATAGGAGTTAGAGGATTTTTTATTTCATGTGCAATGATTACTGCAACTTCTCTCCAGAGAGAAAGCCTTTTTAGGGCTTCCTTTTCCTCAAGATTTTCAATTATTAAAAGCTTTAGAACTTCATTCAAAAGCTCGAGCTTCATAAAGGTTACTCCAAGATGGAGTTCCCTTTCATTTCTCGTAATAGTTATATTTTTATAAAAACTCTCTTCTATTCCGATCTTATTAAAGTATTCATTTATTGACAGATTTTCACAAAATTCCTGAAAATTTTTAAAGTTAAAATCCGAAAGAAAGCGGTTAAACTGTTCATTGGCAAAGAGAGGTTCCCCATTTTCCTTAAGAATTAGAATTCCCACAGGAAGGGCATTTAAAACCCCTTTGAGATATTGATTATATTTTCGTAAAGTGGTTTCATATCTTTTTATCTCTTCAGCCATTTTCCTGAAGGCCTTGATGAGCTGAGAAATCTCGTCATCTTGGGAGGTATACAAGGGAAGATCATCTAATCTAAAATCCCTATGAGAAATTTTTTGCGTTGCAAGAATAAGAGTTTGCAAGGGTTCTGTTAAGGTATTCCCGAGTTTATTTCCAACCCAGATACCCAAGAAAAGTACGAGTAAAAATACCAAACCCAGTGAGAGAATCAAAAATAGCTGAAAGGTTTGGGAAAGCTTTTTTTCTTTTTTGGTGTATTCCCTTAATTGGTTAGGATCAAAGAGCTTCCCAACAGCAAGGATATATGGTCGTCCAGCCCCATCATGGGTGAGAAGAAAAACCCTTATAAGAAGCTTTGAATCCACTGGTTGAACGCTGGATTGAACTTTCCTTTCCTTTAACAGGGTTTCAATAATAGATGGAGGAATTCCCTGTTTAGAGGGTATCTCAGAGGAATAGGTTTTTTTATAGATTTCTCCCTCAAGGGTATAAATCTCTATAGAATCAAGATTCATAAAATAACGATATTTTTCTCTCAAGTCCTTGCTTCTAATATTTTCAGTCTTTTCTATATATTCGTTTTTTATTTGAAAAGCCTTTGTTAAAAGATCCGCTTCAAGATCTCTAAACCAGTCTTCCTCTTTCAAGACATGAGAAGAAATTTTTAGAGCTGAAAATTCCTCAAACCAGTAATCAATTCCTTTTTTGAGAAATATTAAACTTCCAGCAATCAAAACAAAAGCAGTAAAAGCAATAGAAAGGAAATAAACAACAAATAGTTTAAATTTTAAGCTTCGGGAAATTTTCTTTCCACGAATATTCCAAAAAATTTTGTATAGATATCTAAATATCAAATATAGTAAAACTAAAAGTAAAATAAAATCTATTTGTAAGGCAAAAAACAAAAAAAGATTTCTCTCAGGAAGTGTAAAAATTTCACTTTTATAGAGAAAATATTGAAGGATTATAAAAAAAACAATAAAAAAAAGGACTAAAAAAAACTTTTTAGGGAAGATTTTTCTTTGAAAGATCATATTTCTTTTCAGTTTTATAGTGAATCATACGAACCTTTGGGGTATAACGAAGATTTGAATCTAAGTGGCTATGAAATTTCAATTGCACTTTTATTAATAGGTATAAGCCAGTTCTATTTTCCATGAACGGTATGGATAAGAAGAGGGAGTCAAATTCGACCAAATATTTGGATAACTCTTCTGGATGGTTAAAAAGGGTAAGCCCTTTTTCATCTTCCAGATAATATTTATTCAGCTCTGGGTTATAACCTGCTTTTTTGAAGAAAACGTGCTTTTGAAGGAGTTCGTCTTGCAAAAGGAAACGCTCTTTATAAATTTCAATCTCACAAAGCAAAAGAACTGGCTCTTTTTGCCTTTTAAGAGCCAAAATCACTTCTTGAAGAGGAAATTCTTTGAAATTAAAGCTTAAAAAAATTCCCCTTTCAGAACCTTTAAATAAATAAATTTCACCTACAGAAAATCCATAGGATTTTGAAATTAGAAGCAGGATGAAAGCAGAGAAAAGGATTAATCTTTTCATAGATTGTTTTTATCTTAACAGAAAAGTTTTAAAGCTCAACCAAAAGTTCTTTCTTGACTTTTAATCCTTATGTGGATAAACTTTTTAAAAAATAGAAAATTTTTTGGGGAGGTAACCTATGGAATTATCCCTTTTATTTATTGTCTTAATTGGTTTGCTCTTTTTACAAGCTTCAGTTAAAATCATTAATGAATATGAAAGGGCTGTGGTATTAAGGCTTGGGAAATTTCACAAAGTCAAGGGTCCTGGTTTAATCCTTCTCATTCCAGTGATTGATAAAATGAGAAAAATAGATTTGAGAACGGTAACCCTTGATGTTCCTCCTCAAGAGGTTATAACCAGGGACAATGTTTCCATTAGAGTTAGTGCGGTTGTGTATTTCAGGGTAATGGATCCGGACAAGGCCTTTTTGCAGGTTGAGGATTACTATTATGCTACCAGTCAGCTTGCTCAGACTACTTTGAGAAGCGTTTGTGGTCAGGCTGAACTTGATGAAATTCTTGCAGAAAGAGAAAAACTTAACATCAAACTTCAAGAAATTCTTGATGCGGACACCGAACCATGGGGTGTTAAAGTTTCCAAGGTAGAGATAAAAGAAATTGATCTTCCTGAGGAGATGAAAAGAGCCATGGCCAAACAGGCTGAAGCTGAGAGAGAAAGAAGGGCAAAGATTATCAGTGCTGATGGTGAATACCAAGCTTCAAGGACCCTTCTTGAAGCTGCCAAAATTATGGCAGAAAATCCCATCACCCTTCAATTGAGATATCTTCAAACCTTAACTGAAATTGCCACTGAGAAAAATTCAACTATTCTCTTTCCTCTCCCCATTGAATTATTAAAAGCTTTTGTTAAAAAAGAGGATGCTTGAAGAAGAGTTTTCAAGAAAATTTTCACAAATTCTCGTAAGTTTCTCCAAAAATAATATAAAAAGGAGGTATGAACATGGATAAAGAATTGGTTAAGCAGTTTGCTGAGAAGTATGAGGATATAAGAGAGCTTTACGAAAAGCATCAAAGCTTAGAAAAAGAGCTTGAAGAGCTTGCAAAACGCCCCTATCTTACCACGGAAGAGGAAATTAGGGAAAAACAGATAAAGCTTGAGAAACTTTATCTTAAGGAAAAAATTTATGAACTTATAAAAAAATATCAAAAGGAGGGGAACTGAATTGGGCGAGATAATGACTGGTGCAAGAATGGTGATTGAAGCTCTCAAAAGGGAGGGTGTGGAAATAGTTTTTGGATACCCTGGTGGAGCAATTATTGATGTGTATGACGAGTTATATAAAACTCCAGAGATTCACCATGTTTTAGTTAGACACGAGCAGGGTGCAGCTCATGCTGCAGATGGTTTTGCAAGATCAACAGGAAAAGTGGGGGTTGCTATTGCCACTTCAGGCCCTGGCGCAACCAATACGGTTACAGGTATAGCCACAGCCTACATGGATTCAATTCCCATTGTGGTAATTACTGGCCAGGTTCCAACCAAGCTTATAGGAAATGATGCCTTTCAGGAGGTGGATATTACTGGAGTTACTCGTCCCATAACCAAACACAATTTCCTTGTGAAACGCATTGAAGATTTACCAAGGATTCTTAAGGCTGCCTTTTATATTGCTCGCACTGGAAGACCAGGGCCAGTTCTGATTGATCTACCCAAGGATGTACAACAGGCCAAGGGGGAGTTCAATTATCCCGAAGAAATCCACTTAAGAAGTTATAACCCCAATTATGAACCCCATATTAAACAGATTGAAAGGGCCTATCTGCTTCTTGAAAAGGCGGAAAGACCTGTTTTCCTGGTAGGAGGAGGGGTTATATCTTCAGGTGCTGCTCAAGAGGTAAGAGAGCTTGCTGAAAGGTTAAATCTCCCTGTTACTATGACTCTTATGGGCTTAGGAGGTTTTCCCGGGGATCATGAACAATCTTTGGGGATGCTTGGAATGCATGGGACTTATTATGCCAATATGGCTGTTGCCAATTGCGATGTCCTCCTTGCAGTAGGTGCTCGCTTTGATGATAGAGTTACAGGAAAGGTAGATGCCTTTGCACCTCATGCTAAAATAATTCATATTGATATTGACCCCACCTCCATTCAAAAGAATGTTAAAGTTGATGTCCCCATAGTTGCTGATTGCAAGAGGGCGTTAACAAAGCTTCTTGAGGTAATAAAAGAAGTAGGAAAACCCAAAAAATATTGGAAAGAGAGGTTTAAAGACTGGTGGGAGCAAATTGAAATCTGGAAGAGAAGATATCCTTTAGCCTATAAAGAAGATCCCAATTATATTAAGCCCCAATATGTGATTGAAAAACTCTATGAACTTACCAAGGGTGAGGCTATTATCTGCACAGAGGTTGGTCAGAATCAGATGTGGACAGCTCAATTCTATAAATTTAAATATCCGAGGACTCTTATAACCTCTGGGGGGCTTGGCACAATGGGTTTTGGCTTTCCAGCAGCTATCGGAGCACAAATGGGTAATCCTGGGAAACTTGTTATTGATATTGCAGGAGATGGATCAATTCAGATGAACATCCAGGAACTTGCAACTGCTATGGATCAAAAACTTCCCATAAAAATCATTATCCTTAACAATGGTTATCTCGGAATGGTAAGGCAGTGGCAAGAGCTATTTTATGAACGAAGATATTCTGCAGTTAAATTTGCCACAATCCCAGATTTTGTAAAACTTGCTGAGGCCTATGGAGCAGTGGGAATGAGAATAACAAAGCCCCAGGAAGTGGAACCTGCTTTGAAGAAAGTTTTAAGCATAGATAAGTTGGTAATTTTAGATGTTGTTATTGCCCCTGAAGAGGGAGTATTCCCCATGGTTCCTGCTGGTAAGGCCACAACTGAAATGATTCTTGTTTAAGGAGGAGAAAGCAATGGCAGAGAGAAAATGCACACTCTCAGTGCTTGTTGAAAATACCCCTGGTGCCTTAGCAAGAATTGCTGGACTTTTCAGCGGAAGGGGCTTTAATATTGATAGCCTCTGTGTAGCCGAAACCCTTGACCCAACTCTTTCACATTTAACCTTAGTTACTCGGGGAGATGATCAAATAATAGAACAAATTATCAAGCAGTTAAATCGACTTATAGATGTATATAAAGTTGTTGATGTAACTGAAGAAGGAGATTTTGTTGAAAGGGAGATGGCCCTTATTAAGGTTAGAGCTGAAAAGGAAAATAGAGATGAAATTTATCGGATTTGTGAAATTTTTAGATTAAAAATAGTTGATGTAAGTCCCAGAACCTATATTATTGAGGTAACTGGCGATCAGGATAAATTGAATGCGGTAATTGAACTCCTTCGTCCAATGGGAATTAAAGAAATTGTAAGGACAGGTCTTATTGCCATGAAAAGAGAAAAAAAGAATCCTTGATTTTCCCTTTTCTCCTATTAAAATAACCCATCAAAAATTTTTCTCAGGAGAAATCTTATGCTTAAATTGAGTGTGGATAAGGACAGTCTTTCAAAAGAGGAGATATCCTTTTTTGAAGAGGCCTTTAAAAGGTGTGCAAGAAGGATTATTCTTGCAACAACCCTTGCAGGATGTGGTCATCCGGGAGGCTCTCTTTCCTCTTTATCTCTTCTTTTGATGGTCTATGCCATTGCAGAGGTTGATCCAAAAAATCCGAGAAAGGAAAAGCGCGATCGTATAGTTATTAGCCACGGGCACATTAGCCCTGGGGTTTACAGTGTTCTTTGTGAATATGGCTTTTTCCCAGAAGAGCCTTTTCTTATGGAGTTCAGAAGAGCTGGGTCTGCCTTTGGAGGGCATGTGGAACAATCCGTTCCAGGAGTTGAGTGGAATACAGGAAATCTTGGTCAAGGCCTTTCAGCAGCCTGTGGAATGGCAAAGGCCCTAAAACTCAAAGGTTTGCCAAACAGAGTCTTTTGTCTCATGGGAGATGGAGAGCAACAAAAAGGTCAGGTCATTGAGGCAAGGCGCTGGGCTGTAAAATTTGGTCTTGACAACTTAATTACCCTTATTGACTATAACAAACTTCAAATTGGCGGAAATATAAAAGAGGTAATGCCTCAGAACATAAAAGAGGAAATTCTTGCTACCTCTTGGAATGTTATTGAGATTGATGGCCATAATTTTCAAGAAATTTATCAGGCCTTAAGAAAGGCCCTGACAAAAGAGGTGCCCCATCCTGATAAACCAACAGCTATACTTGCTCACACTACCATGGGAAAGGGGATCTCCTTCATGGAGAATGATCCTAAGTGGCACGGATCTGCTCTTCCTGAGGATCTTGCCAGAAAGGCCCTTGAGGAGCTTGGTTTTGATCCTCAAGAACTTGATATTCTTAAAGAAAAACGCAAAAATTATACCCTTTCCTTTCCTCATCAACCTCACGATCCTCTACCTGTTGATATTGATCCTGCTGAGGCAACTATTTATCCGCCTGATAAAAAAACCGATTGTCGCTCAGCCTATGGTAAAGCCCTTTTAAACCTTGCTTTAAAAAACAATTTACCTGGGAAACCGCCGAAAATACTTGGTCTTACCTGTGATCTTGAGGGCTCTGTAAAGATGACGGATTTTAAAAAACACTCACCCCAAGCTTTTTTTGAATCTGGAATTCAGGAACATCACACAGCCTCTGTTGCTGGAGCCCTCTCAAAAGAGGGCTTTTTGGTATTCTTCTCAACTTTTGGGGTATTTGGAATTGACGAGGTTTATAATCAACTGCGAATTAATAGCCTTAATAAAACCGCTCTTAAAGTAGTTTGTACCCACCTTGGGGCTGATGTAGGAGAAGATGGCCCCACTCATCAGTGCATTGACTATCTTGGTGTTATTTCAAATATACCTGATTTTGAAATCTATATGCCTGCTGATCCCAATCAAACAGATCATATCATCAGATTCATTGCTCAAAGACCAGGAAATATCTTTGTAGGTATGGGAAGATCAAAATTGCCCGTTGTGACAAAAGAGGATGGGACTCCTTTTTTTGATGTAAATTATAAATTTATTCCTGGCAAGGCAGACTGGATTAGAAAAGGTTCAGATGGAGTGATCATTACCTATGGAAATATGATTTCCTATGCCCTAACAGCAATAGAGCTTTTAAAGGAAAAGGGCTATCAGGTTTCCCTTTTAAATGTAGCCTCTATTCGACCCTTCCCTGAAGAGGATATTCTAAAAGCCTCAGAGTTAAAGTATGTTCTCGTTGTGGAAGATCATTATGTATATACAGGACTTGGCATGAAAATTTCAGCTTTTTATGGTTTAAAGGGTATCAAAGTCAAGTTAAAACTTCTTGGGCACAAGGAGCCCTCAAGCTCAGGGAAGCCTACAGAACTATTCAAAATAGCTGGCCTTGATCCTGACTCTATTGCCTCCTCCTTTGAAAAATTAATTAATGAATGAAGCTTCTTTAGAAGAAAAAAAGCAACCTTTTATAGAACACTTAATTGAACTTAGAAGCTGTTTAATTAAGGCCTTTATAGGATGGGTTCTTGTAACTATCCTTGTCTATCTTTATTCTGATAATATTCTCGAGTTTCTTATTAATCCTTTAAGACCCTATTTACCCCCCTCTCAAAAGGTTTACTTTAAAACTTTGCCTGAAGTTTTCTCCAGTGAAATTAAACTCTCAGCAATTTTAGGGTTTGTCATTGGTAGTCCCTTTATTTTTTATCAATTATGGAGCTTTGTGGCTCCCGGGCTTTATCCCCACGAAAAAAAATGGGTAAAAATAACAGTAATTTTTAGTTCTTTTTCCTTTTTACTTGGAGACCTTGTCGCCTATTATTTGTTTCTTCCCTTTATCTTAAAATTTTTCTATTCCTTTGGTGAACAATTTTTGGTTTTTAAACCCTATCTGAAAGAATATATAGATTTTTTGTTAAAATTGTTTCTCATTTTTGGAATTTTTTTTCAAATTCCCTTTGTAATCTTCCTCTTAAATAAATTAGAAATTGTAAATCTTGAACAGTTAAAAAAATTTAGACCCTATGCCATAATACTTGCCTTTGTATTTGCAAGTATCATAACTGCAGGAGGTGACCCCCTTTATCAAATTCTATTAGCTTTGCCCTTGACAGTTCTTTATGAAATAGGTATAATTTTAATCAAATTAACAACGATAAGGAGGTAATTATCATGCCTTTAGGCCTTGGAGGACAGGAATTATTTATCATTCTTTTTCTTGCTTTGCTCATTTTTGGGGCCAAAAGATTACCAGAAGTTGGTGCTGGTTTGGGCAAAGGTATTCGATCTTTTAAAGAATCACTAAAGGAAGCTGATGTTAGTGAGGAGGTTAAAAAACTTGAAAAAGAAAATCCAACTTCAGAAACTCATGCACCTTCAAGCACTGGAACTACAGGGTCAACAAAAACTGGTTAAAACCTAATTATTCTGAAAAATACTCCGAAGATTTTTTCAAAAATAGTATCTTTTTATTGACTTTATAATATTGTTTTATGTTTATGTATTAATTAAATATCTGTTTTATAATATTTAAAGAAGTCCTAATAAAATAAGACTGTAAGATAAAAAATAGGTTCAGAATTTTTATAAGGAATTAATTGAAGTGAAGCAATAAAAAGGGGGCAAGAAGCCCCCAAAGATTTATTTATTCGCTTGGTTTTTCCATTCCAGCTTCCAATCCCATTCCGACACCAGGTAGGCCGTACATAACAGTGCTACCAGTGGAGAAATATTCAAGCTTACCCTCTCTTACAAGTTCATTTGCTGCATTTTTAATGTCCCTTGGGTTTGCTTCTGGTATTTCTCTCTGTAAATCCTTAAGATAAATTTTGCTTTTACCACCACTACCAGCTTTTTTCTGAATAACCTCAAGAATTTTTTGTTTTAGTGTCTCTTTATCCATTCTTATCACCCCTTTACTTTATTTTTTTTCAACCCCTCCCACAATGGGAGGGGTACTTCTATTAATATTCGTAGTCAGTCATAACTTCAACATGATTAGTGAACTTAAAGTGGACAGAGGTTCTGTATGTGGTATAGGCCAGCCTGTAATCGTCAATGAGGTGCCAGGTGAAAGGAATCTCTGTTAATTCAAAGAATCTCTCCCAACCAATTCTCTCAATCCAGTCCCCCACCCTTTCATATTTGTTAGCGTGTTTAGAATATGTTTCAAGAATCTTTTTGATCCATTTAACGGCAGTTGGCCAACGGGGTGGTTCATTGGGAATGTAAGGAATAACAACTTTTGAGAATTTGGGAGGAGAAATTCTGTTAGAGACCTTTCCACCAACCACAAGAGCAAGACCGTCTCCCTGACCGTCAGCAATAGGCATTGCTGGACACATTGTATAGCAGTTTCCACAGAACATACATCTATCTACATTAACTCTAACGGTTTTTCTCTTTTCACCACCAATTTCAACAGTTGCAGGCTTAATAGCACCAAGAGGACAAGCAGCAATGACTAAAGGAATCTCACAAACCTTTTCAAGTCTTTCATCCTCAACAAGTGGTGGTTTTCTGTGAATACCAACCACTGCAATATCAGAACAGTGGACAGCACCACACATATTTAAACAGCAAGCTAAGGCGAGCCTTACCTGAGCAGGGAGCTTGTGGGAGCCAAAGTAATCAAAAAGCTCATCCATAATAGCTTTAACCACACCTGAGGCATCCGTTGCAGGAGTGTGACAATGGATCCAACCCTGGGTATGAACAATATTAGTTACAGAAGCTCCAGTTCCTCCAATGGGGAATTTGTAGGAACCTCCAGGGTGTTTTCTGCTCTTTAAATCCTCAATAAGAGCTCTTAATTTTTCCTCATCAGTCACATGAAATTCTATATTATTACGGGTTGTCCAACGCACATATCCATCACAATACTTATCAGCAATTTCACAGATTTCACGAATATAATCAGTAGTCTCAAGCCTTGGAGTTCCACAACGAACTACATATACAATCTCTCCAGTCTCAGAAGTATATTTCAAAACACCGGGCTGAATAATTTCATGGGATTTCCATTTGCCATAGTTTCTTTGAATAACGGGAGGCAAAAACTGCCAGTAATGGGGTGGACCAATATCAGTAATTCTGTTTTCCATTGGTTTCTGAGGATTATATAGCTTCTCTGCCAAAGTAGGATCATAAGGCTGAGTATAAATTGGATCTGGTCTTTCTGGTCTTTCGCTCATTTTACCCCTCCTTTATATTAAATTTTTCTATTTACTTTTAATTAAGCAGGATGGCGTTTTCTAAATTCAGCCACATCTCTTGTCCAACCACCCTCAACTTCTTCTTCCTTCCAGAAAATATATGGGTTAGAACGAGGCTCTTTTACATGCTGTGGTATTGGTTTAAGTCCAAGAACATCTACAATGAATCTATTCAATCCTATCCTCTGAATAGTTTCTCCCAATCTCTCACGGTTTTTACCGTTTTCCATCCAGTAATCCCACACCTTATAAATGAGATTCTTGAGATTATCATAAGGAGGCTCAAGCCTCATAAAAGGAACAATCACAGTGGAAAGCTGTGCTCCCTCAAGAATCGGAGCCTTAGCTCCCATAAGAATAACTGCTCCTCTGTCATCTCCTGGCCTTAAAGCCTCTGGCATAACATTGATACAGTGCATACATCTATTGCATTCCTTATTATTTATATAAAGCTTCTTCTGTCCTTCATCCCAGAACATACACTTGGTAGGACAAAGATCAATTACTTCCTTCTTAATATCAAAGGGGCCCCAATCTCTATCAGAGTGAGCTCCGGCATTAGGCTTTAATTCGCCAGCCACATAGGCCCTAACAGCCTCCTGATCAATCTTGATATCATCCCTCCAGGTTCCAATGATTGAAAAGTCGGCACGAGCAATGGCTGCCACACAATCATTAGGACAACCAGAAACCTTTATTTTAAATTTATATGGAAAAGCTGGACGATGAAGCTCATCCTGAAAATGCATGGTAAGCTCATAGGTAATATCCTGAGTATCTATACAAGCCCATTCACATCTTGACATACCCACACAACACTCAGGCGTTCTCAAATTAGACCCAGACCCTCCCAGATCCATCTTAAGCTGATGGGTTAAATCATAAAAAATATATTCAAGCTGTTCGGTAACTGTCCCAAGGAGAATAATATCCCCTGTGGAACCATGCATATTCATAATTCCAGAACCACGATGATCCCAAAGATCACAAAGTTTTCTTAAAGCTGAGGAGTGATACCACTTAGCTGCTGGTTGATTAACACGAACGGTATGAAAGGCCCAAATGGAAGGAAACTTGTCTTGCTGGTCAGAATATCTTCCAATAACCCCTCCACCATAACCAAAAACTCCAACAATTCCACCATGCTTCCAGTGGGTCTCCTTATTTCTGTAAGAAAGTTCCATCTGGCCCAGAATGTCAAATCCCTGCTGTTTTTTGTGTTTTTCAGCATAATTGTAAATATCATCTACAAAACTGGGCCAGGGACCAGACTTCAACTCATCCAACATCGGAGTCTCGTGTTTTTTTACCTCTCCCATAATAACCTCCCTACAGTTTTTTGTGGTTTCAATTATCATACTAAGTTATTCCCAGTTGTCAAGGCTTATTTTCCCAAAAAAATTATTAAATGTTCATAATTTTGAGTTTTTTTCTTAAAAATTCTTAATTTTTTTCATCAAAATTGGGAGATTTTTCCTTTTAATTTAAAAAAGCCCTTTGGAAAATCTTTCAAGCTTGATAAAATAAAACCTTGATAACTTCCTTGGCAAGATAGAAAAGATCCTTTCCCATGAAAACCTTTTATCTTGAAGCCTCTTTATCAGGGTTGGCTAAATGGCTCAGATTTTTAGGTTATAAAACAGAAATAGCCTCTGGCAAATTAACCAAAGAGGATATTCTCAAAAATAAAGACAAATTCTTTCTCATCACAAGTTTTGAGACCGCAGAAATGTTAGAAAAATTACAAGTGGACTTTTTGCTTCTTCCAAGAGATTCTCTAAAAGGCCAAATTCTAACCCTCCTAACCAAGCTAAATCTTAAACCTGAGCTCACCCTTGATATATGCACCCTTTGTGGAGAAAAACTAATTCCCGTTAAAAAAGAAGATTTCAAAGATAAAATTCCTCCCAAAGTTTGGGAAAGATATTCAGAATTTAATTATTGTCCGCGCTGTGATAAACTCTACTGGGAAGGGGATCACATAAAAAAATTAAAAAACCAATTTAAAAAATTAATTAGCCCCCTTTTTTAGCTGTCTTAAGAGGGCATCAAGAAGATTTTCTGCATCTACAATCAAAGAAAGATGAGCCATTTTCACAAGGGGTGCCTCTTTGTCAGTATTAACAGCAATAATAAATTCAGAATTTTCCATACCGAGGGTGTGCTGAATGGCTCCGGAGATTCCAAATCCCATATAAAGCTTGGGTCTTACGGTAACCCCGCTTACTCCTATCATCTGGTCCTCTTCAGCCCAGCCTGCATGGCAAAGTGGTCTTGTCACTCCAACCTCAGCTTCAAGAATTTCGGCAAAAGCCTTGAGCTTTTCAAAATTTTCTCTCTTTTTTAGCCCAAGGCCTCCTGCAATAACTACCTTGGCAACCGTTAATCTATTAGGCTCTCTTTTTACAGGTTTTGTATTTCGTATTTTCAATTTGCTTACAAAATTAAAAGGGGCTTTCAATTTTATTTCTTTGATCTGGGGTTTTTTGTCACCTTCCCTAATGGGGAAAGCGTGAAGGGAGATCGTTGCCATAACAGGCAAGGTTGTGGAATATAACCGGGCTATAATATTTTCCCCATAGGAAGGTCTCAACATATAGAGGGTTTCTCCTTCCACTTCAAAGGCATTCACATGGGCACAAAGCCCAACTCCAAGCTCTCCTGCAACCCTTGGAGCAAGGGCCATTCCCTGAAGAGTGGCAGGAAAAAAAACTCCATAAGGATTGGTTTCTTTGATAATCTCAACCATTACTCTACTATAAAGATCATCCTTAAAATCCTTGAATTCCTGATTTTCCAGATACCATATCTCATCACAAAGGGCACCTTCAAGCTCCTTTATAGCCTTTAGCCTTGAGGCATCCTCTACAAACAAAATAAGGATGAGTTTCTTTTCCAAGTTTTCTGCAACTTCTTTGAGAGGTGTAAGGATTTCAAGACTTGCTGGATGAAGTTTCTCATGGTGATACTCTCCATATGCGAGAATAAAATTGCCCATTTTTTTCCTCCTCGTTAAGCTTTAAGGAATCCCTTTTCTTTGAGAAAATCTATCAATTTTTTGGCAAGCTCCTCTGGTTCTCCCTCCCAGATCTCTCCTTTTTGGGCAAACTTTTTCTCAAAAACCCCTGAAACTCTTGTTGGTGAGCCAGAGAGGCCAATTTCTTCCTCTTTAAGGTCTAACTCTTTTGAAGTGATAATCTCTGGGTCCTTTTTCCTTGCTTGAAGCAATCTTTTGAGAGAGGGAGGTCTAAGGTAATCCAATTTGGGAGAAACGCTTGCAACTAAAGGAGGCTCAACTTCTACTTCTTCAAGGGCATATTCCGTTTCTCTCAGAGCAATAATCTTTCCATTTTCCAAAAAGATATCCTTTACATTAACGAGGGAGGGGATGCCAAGGAGGGCTGCTGTTTCTGGGGGAACCTGGGCAGTTTCACCATCAAGTGATTTAAGCCCCATAAGAACAAGTTCAAAGGGAGAGAGTTTTTCTATGGTCTTTGCAAGAACCCGGCTTGTAGCAAGGGTGTCTGCTCCGGCAAAGGCTCTGTCTGAAAGGAGAATCATTCTGTCAGCACATATCCCGTAGGCCTCCTTCAAAAGGGGAACAACATTAGGAGGGCCCATACTGATCACAATGACCTCTCCCTTGTAACGCTCTTTAAGCCGGGCTGCCATCTCTATAGCACTTCTATCAAAGGGATTGAGAATGAGCTCTGCAGACTCCCTTTTCAAAGTATGGGTTTCAGGATCAACCTTTACGGTCTCTGGCTTAGGAACACCTTTAATGCAAAGGATTATTCTCACTTTTTCCTCCTATTTATAAAGCTTTGAGAGTTCTCGGGCAATTACATTCTTCTGAATTTCATTTGTGCCTTCATAAATTTGAAGACACTTTACATCTCTAAAATACTTTTGCACAGGATAATCCCTCATGTAGCCGTAGCCACCCATCATCTGAATAGCCCTTTCACAAATCCACATAGCCTGGTCTGTGGCAAAACACTTGGCCATGGCAGAGGCTCCAGAGAAATCCTTGGGAGAAGAGTCTATAAATTTGGCTACCTGATATACAAGGGCCCTTGCTGCCTCAAGGCGCATAGCCATCTCTGCAAAGGTGTGACTTACCGCCTGAAAATTATAGACAGGCTGGCCAAACTGGATGCGCCTTTTTGCATGTTTAATACTTACATCAAGGGCTGCCTGAGCCACACCCAGGGCCTGAGCCCCTGCTCCACATCTTGCATAGTCAAGGGTTCTCAAAGCCACCATAAAACCCATTCCCTCTTTACTGATAAGCCTTTCAGCAGGAATTCTGCAATCGTTAAAAATTAGGTCTGTGGTTACTGAACTTTTTAAGCCAAGTTTTTTTTCCTTCTTTCCAACAACAAAGCCCGGATCTTCCCTTTCCACTATGAAAGCGCTTGCTCCACGGGGGCCTTTGGCTGGATCAGTAAGGGCTATAACCACATAAAGATCTGCAATTCCACCATTAGTTATCCACTGTTTAACCCCATTTAAAACATAAAAATCTCCATCTTTTTTAGCTGTGGTTTTAATGGCAAAGGCGTCACTTCCAGCCTGAGGCTCGGTTAAGGCAAAGGCACAGAGCTTTTTTCCACTGGCAATGTCTGGAAGATACCTTTCTTTTTGCTCCTTGCTTCCAAATAAAATAATAGGATAGGCTCCAAGAAAGGAGGCTGCATAAGTAGTAGAGACCCCAGCACAATAGTATGATAGCCACTCTACAGCAAGACACATCTCAAAAACTCCCATCCCAAGACCACCATATTCCTTAGGAACAATTATTCCAAAGAGATCTGCATGAGCAAGGGCTTGAATAGGCTTACTATCAAAGGCCTCTTTTTCATCCCAGTAAAGGGCATAAGGTGCTATATACTCTTCCCCAATTCTCTTAACAAGTTCTACAAGAAGACTCTGTTCTTCAGTAAGAGGGTAATTCACAAGCATTTTTTAACTCCTTTTATCCAATTTTCAAAACCTTGGCACCCCTTATTTTGTGATTTTTAAGA
>CAZQQV010000010.1:0-34637 GCA_964595655.1 uncultured Caldimicrobium sp. | reverse complement strand
TCGCTTTGCAATAACAATTTTTTAGACAGCCCCTTGACAGAAGGGGAATTTTTGTTTTATATTTAATATAAATTGTGGCGACGTAGCTCAACTGGTTAGAGCATGTGGCTCATATCCACAGGGTTGGGGGTTCGAGTCCCTCCGTCGCCACTTAATTTGAAAAAAAAGGCGGCGTAGCCAAGCGGTAAGGCGACGGCCTGCAAAGCCGTGAATCCGGGGTTCGAATCCCCGCGCCGCCTCTCCCTTTCATAAATGTATAGACTTAAAGTAAAAGATTACTTTTCTTCAGCCCATTATCTCAGAAATTACCAGGGAGCCTGTGAAAATCTCCACGGCCACAACTGGATGGTTGAACTGGTGGTTGAAGGTGAAAAACTAAATGAAATCGAAATTCTCATCGATTTCAAAGAATTAAAAAATACTCTCAAAGAAGTGCTCTCTGAACTTGATCATCGCCTGATAAATGAACTCCCCTATTTTCAAAAAAGAAATCCCTCTTCAGAAAATATTGCAAAATTCATTTTTGAAAGGGTAAAGGAAAAGCTTAGATGTTATCCCCATGTGAAGGTCAAGGAAGTCACCGTTTTTGAGACAGAAAAGGCCTCAGCCACTTATTCAGAAGAGTGAGTCTCAAAGTCTCTGAAATTTTTTATTCCCTTCAGGGAGAAGGTCCCTTTGTAGGATATCCCACCTTTTTTGTAAGACTTTATGGATGCAACTTATCCTGCAGCTGGTGTGATACTCCCTATGCAAGAATAGGGGATAAATTTGAAGTAAAGGAAATTGAAGAAATAATTTGGCAATGGAAAAGGAACTATCCCCATATACCTTTTGTAACCATTACAGGAGGAGAGCCTCTTATACAAGAGGAGAGTATAAAGCTTATTGAGAGTTTTCTCTCTGAGGGTGTAAGAGTTGTTCTTGAAACTAATGGCTCTTTAAGTATTGAGGGTATTCCAGAGGAGGTTGTTATAGTTATGGATTGGAAAACTCCATCCTCAGGGATGGATAGTTTCAATAAGTCTGAAAATTTAAAATTTTTGAAAAAAGGAGATGCCCTAAAGTTTGTCATAAAGGATAAGGAGGATTTTGAGTGGAGTCTTAAAGAGATTGAAAGATTTGATCTTCTTTCAAGAACAAGCTGTATCTTTTCACCCTGTGAACCTTTTATGAAACCAGAAAAACTTGCTTTAATGGTTCTTGAAGTAAGAAAACCGATAAGATTTCAAATTCAACTTCACAAACTTTTAAAAATAAAATAAGATACAAATTGAAAAAACTCAGAGGAGGAATTAAAATAGTTTACTATGAATAAGGAGAGAAGTAATAATCCCGAAGCCTATACCCTTGAAAAGATTGAAGAACTTGGTGCTATTACGCTTCCTGATGTTGTTGAAGAAGAGGAAAAGAAACTTCCAGCCAAATTTGATCCCTTACAGAAATATCTTCAGGAAATTTCCAGATATCCTGTTTTAAGTAGAGAGGAAGAAGAGGCCATTGCCAAGGCCTATTATGAGACAAAGGATCCAAAACTTGCTTACAAGCTTGTGGTTTCCAATTTAAGACTTGTTGTAAAAATAGCCTTTGAATTTCAGAAATTCTGGGCTTATAATTTTCTTGATCTTGTTCAGGAAGGAAATCTTGGTCTTATTCAGGCTGTTAAGAAATTTGATCCCTATAAGGGGGTTAAGTTTTCCTATTATGCGTCCTTTTGGATAAAGGCCTATATTTTGAAATACATTATGGACAACTGGAAACTTGTGAAAATGGGAACTACTCAGGCTCAGAGAAAGTTATTTTACAAGTTGAGAAAGGAGAAGGAAAGGCTTGCTGCCCTTGGTTTTGAGCCAACACCCAAGGAGATTGCCCAAAAGCTGGGTGTAAAAGAAAAGGAAGTAGAAGAAATGGAAATGCGGATGTTTTCTCAGGATGTAAGCCTTGAGGCTCCTATAAGTCCTGATTCAGAAGATACTTATGGTGACTTTTTAAGTGACACAAGGCCAGGGCCCGAAGATACTGTTGCCAGAGAGGAAATTCTTAATAATTTTAAAAGACTTCTTAAGGAATTTGCCAATGAGCTTACAGGAAAGGACTACATAATTTTTCACGAAAGACTTCTTGCTGATGAGCCAAAAACCCTCAATGAGCTTTCACAAAAATTGGGAATTTCCAAAGAGAGAGTTAGGCAAATTGAAGAGAAACTTTTAAAGAAACTTAGAAAGTTCTTACAGGAGAAATTACCTGATGCAGCCATTTATCCAAAGGCTCTACCAGAAAAACTTTAGTGTGGTAATTTTTATTCTTTTGATTTTTCTTAATCCCTTAAAGGCCTTTTCTGTTTCCAAAGAAGAGGCTTATTATTACTTTTTACTTTCTCAAATCGCTGCTGAAAATTCTATTCAAGCCGAGGCCTACCTTGAAAGGGCAGTCAAACTGGAAAAGAGATCCCTCTACCTCAAAAAGGCTTTAATGGCTATTTATTTTCAAAATAATAATCTTGAAAAGGCAAGGACCCTTGGTGAAAGTCTTTATAGGAAAGATCCCTATGATAGGGAATTGGTTTTTCTCTTAAGCAAGGTATATCTTCAGGAGAATCGTCCAAATAAGGCTCTATCCATCCTTGAGAGATACTTAGAGAAAAATCCTCGAGATCAGGAGATTCTAAGTTTCCTTATTTCTCTTCTTATTCAACAGAAGGAATGGGATCAGGCCTTACAAAAGCTTGATCAACTTGCCAAAATTCATCCTGAAAATTATGCTATTTTTCTCTTTAAGGCCCGAATCTATCGTGAAAAAAAGGACTACGACTCTGCACGAAGGGCCTATCTTAAGGCTATTGAGCTTTCTCCTGAAAACAAACCTCTTATCTTTGAGACTCTTCGTTTTCTTGAAAGTATATCTGCTAATGAAGACATTGAGAAGATTTTAGTTGATTATTTGGTAAAAAATCCTGAAGATAAGGATTTTTTAAGGCTTCTTTTTGGATTTTATATGGAAAAAGGGGATTGGGAAAAGTCAGAGAGCCTACTTAAAGGCTATCTTGAAAAACATAAAAATCAGCCCGAATTTCTCTTTTACTTAGGACTTACCTTAGAATACAAAAACAAAATTAATGAGGCCCTAAAAATTTACAAAGAAATTCCGAAGGAATCTCTTTGGTATCTTGAGGCCCAGAAAAGGATTCTTCAAATTTTAAAAAAAAGGGATCTCAATGAGGCAAGGAATTATCTTGAAGAATTAAGAGGTGTTGATATTAATGAAAAGGGTTTTTATATTTTTCTGTCTCATGCTTATGAAAGTGTTGATCTTTGTGAGAAGGGGATTGAGATTGCCAAAAAGGGTCTTACAAAAGACCCTGGAGATCCAGATTTACTTCTTGCTCTTGCTTCCAATTATGCCTGTCTTGAGGATTATGAAGAGGTTTTAAAAATTGTTGAGCCCCTTTTTAAGAGATTTCCAGAGGATGCCTATATTCTTAATTTTGTGGGATATAGCCTTGTTGAACTCAATAGGGACCTTAATAGGGCAGAAGATCTCCTTTTAAAGGCTGATCAATTAAAACCTGAAGATCCCTATATTCTTGACAGTATTGGCTGGCTTTATTATAAAAAGGGAAACTTAGATAAGGCTAAAAACTATTTAGAAAAGGCCATGGAAAAGGCAAAAGAGGATGAGCCTGTTATTTGGGCTCACCTTGCAGAGGTTTATCTTAAGCTTGGTGAAAAGGAAAAGGGCTGTGATCTCTTAAAAAGAGCCCTTGAAAAAACTATCCATCACAGGGAGAAGAAAAAAATTGAAAAACTTCTCAAAGGCTGTAATTAAAGTTTATTTGGCAGGTTTAATTCTTCTTTTACTTTTTTCATGCACCTATAGGGCAAAGCTTTTAGATCCCTATTTGTCTTTGCTTGAAGAGGGTTTTTCTGGAAGGACTGTGAAAGGTAAAGTCTTTTTACAGGGAGAGTCCTTTTTTTTGAAAAATAATTTGAATGGCGGGGCCTATGGAGATTTTATAGTTTCTTTAGATAGCCTTTACTTGTTGCTTAAACCCCCCTTTTCTTCAGAGGTATTAATATTTTGGCATAAGGGAGAAAATTCTTTAAAAATAGTAAACTTTGATAAAAAAAAGATTTATCAAGTTTTTCTTGAGGGGATAGAAAGGGTTGATTTTTCTCAATATTTTTTGGGATTAAAGGAAAAAAGACTTTCTGTAAAAAAGGGTCTTCTTGAAGGAGAATACAGTTTTTTGCAGGAAGAAAGAGAGGGAGAATTCAAGAGCAATCTTTTTAACCTTCGCTGGAAGATCAAAGAGCTTCAATTTACTTCTGAAAAGCCAACCTTGCCCAATCTTGAGGGATTTAAAGAAAAGGAGGTTAGGATCCCTTTTTGATTAATTTAATAAGAACCAATTCAACTGCCTGTGGAGAGGCCTTTTCAATTTTTATTTCAAGATTTTGATAGTGAATGATTTCTCCTTGTTTGGGTATACGATTTAAAAGCCAGTAAATAAAACCATTAAGAGTTTCATAATCTCCTTTTGGGATTGGTATTCCAAGTTCCTGTAATTTCTCTGTCTCAATGGTACCTTTAACGAGATAGGCATCCCTTGAAATCATTTGAAATTCTTGTTCGTGATAATCAAGGGCATCGCGAAATTCTCCGAGCACCTCTTCCACAAGATCCTCAAGGGTAACTATCCCTGTGACAAGACCATATTCATCCACAACAATGGCTATTTCCTGAATTTCTTTTTGCATAATTTTTAAAGCCTCATGGGCAGGGACAATTTCAGGAATAAAAAGTGGCATTCTTGCAAATTTTATCAGGGGACTTTCCCTTTCAAGCAGGGGTTTCCCAATTATATCTTGCACCTTTACTATAAATTTTATGCGAGAAAGCTCTTCTTCATAAAGGGGAATGTAATTAAAGTTGTACTTACTGGTAAATTCTATGGCATCTTTAATGGTTGCCTCAACTGGAAGGGCTTTTACCTTTGAGAGAGGCACCATCACTTGACTTAACTTTTTTTTCCCAAATTCCATAATTTTGTACATAAGCTCCCGTTCTTTTTCATCAATCTCTTCTTCGTAGGAAATCATCGTGAGAAAAACCTCTCTGAATTTAGTTAAAAAATAGGGGCTTTTATTTTCTTCCCTTTTTAAGAGGATTTTTGAAAGAAAGGAATTAATAAGATAAACAGGATAAAAAAGAAAGGAGACAATATAAAGGGGATGGGCAAGAAAAAGCACAAGGAAATTGGAGAATTTTTTACCTATGGTTTTAGGAAGAATCTGCCCGAAAAGAACGATAAATAAAGGAAGAACAAAGGAGGCAAGAAATACTCCCCATTTTCCCCACTCTTGAATTAAAAAATAGGAAGTAAAAATACCATTTCCAGCGATGCTTAAGGTGATTCCAAGGGTGGTGGTAGTAAAAAGCCTTTCGGGGTTATTCCAAAATCTTAGGCAAATTTTTGCCCCTCTATTTTTTGAGGCTAAGCGTTCAATAAGAAGTTTTTCTGCTGAAACAAAGGCAATTTCACTTATGGCAAAAAAGGACTCTAAAAAACTAAAAAATAATAGTGATAAAAGAGCCTTAATCATTTTGAAGACGAATTGCTTCTACAAGAATAATTTTTCTTCCTCGGGTCTTTTTGATAACAAATTCCCAGCCCTGATAAGTAATCCTTTCCCCTTCTTTGGGAATACCCTGGAAAAGAGAGAGCATAAATCCATTCACGGTCTTTAGGTCCTCAACAAACTCACCCTCAAAGGGAATATCAAGGATCTCCTTAACTTCCTCAAGAAGGGCTTTACCTGAGAGAAGAAATTTATTTTCTGAAAGTCTTTTTATTAGCTCAAGGGGCTCTTCCCTTTCTGTGGGAATCTCACCAAAGAGTTCCTCTAAGATGTCCTCAAGGGTTACAAGCCCTTTCACGATGCCGTATTCGTCAACAACAAGGGCTATTTTTAAATGGCGCCTCTGGAACTCAAAAAGAAGATTTCTCACTTTGTAGGTCTCAGGAATAAAAAAGGCTGGTTTGGTAAACTCCGAGAGATTTTTACAAGGTAGTGTGAAACCCTTTGCAAAATGTTTAATAAGGTCTTTCACATATAAAATCCCTATCACTTCATCAAGTGTATTTTTATAAATAGGTATTTTATTAAAGGGCAAGACACGAATTCTTTCCAGGAGTTCCAGAGTGAGAGGTTGGTCTTTAAAGGCGGCTATTTCTGAGCGGGGAGTCATAATGGCTGAAACAGGAATCTTTTCTGAAAGAAAAAGTCCATAAATAAATTCCTTTTCTGTAGGAGTTATCTTTTTTTCTTTAAGCGCAAACTCAAGGGTGTGAAGAATAATCTGTTCAACGGGGCTAAAACTTTCATACTCCCTTTTATTTTTGGCATCAGGAAAGATTTGATTTATTCTTTGAAAGATACTATAAAGAGTGATTCTCAAAGGAAATAAAATTTTATATAAATAATAGGTAAGAGGAATAATTTTTATAACCAGTTTTTCTCTCAGTTTAAATCCTAAAACCTTGGGGAAGAAATCTCCCAGCCAGAAACTCAAAAGGGCATAAAGGAAAAAAACAGGGGTTCTATATTCTTCATAGAATAATAAAGTTATTGCTGTTGCAAAGGAAAAGCTTGCAAAATAGTCGGCAAGTTCATTTCCTACAAGAATGGTGATAAGAAGCTCTTCAGGTTTTTTGATGAGATTTAAATACTTTTCTTTTAGTCCTATATTTTGAAGACCCGCAAGATCAATCCTTGAAAGGGAAAAGATACTGGCTTCACTTGCAGAAAATATCATGGTGAGAAAAATCCCTATGAAAGTAAGCCCAAGATAAAATTCAACCATTATCTAACAATAATCAATCTTTTAAACTGGGGAAAAGAGGAATTTTCAGAAAGTGAAAGCTTTTCATTTAAGGGTTTGTTTAGCTCAACGATTAAGATATCTTCCTTTAAAGGATTTATCTTGGCAATTCTAAGATCTTCTCTCCACTCTTCAAAGATTTCTTCTTCACTTATAAGCAGGGTATCTGGCTTTTCTTCAGGAAAATCTATCTCAGGAAGTAAAATTTTTAAAGCTTTTATTCTCTTTTGAATTTCCCAAAGTTTTTCCTTTGCAGATTCTTCAAAAGTAGATATGTCTAAAGAAGTGTCTTCTGGAAAATAAAGGTCTTTGAAAAGTATCTTTTCCTGAAAGATTTCCTCCCATTTTTTTGAAAAATCATTTAAAGAAAGGGAAACTTCAAGGAGAGTATAATCAATATCCTCAGCAAGACATAGAAGTAGAAAGGCCTTCTCAATGGCATTAAGAGGAGTTTCTCTTCCTTTGAAAATAGGGAAAGTTTCCTCAAAAAGCTCCTGATGAAGTTTGTAAATTTTCAGGCTTTCAGGAGTTTTAAGAAATTCACCCAGATTTTTAAGTTCTGATTTAACTTTTGAGAGAAAGGGAATATCAAGCTCTCTTTTGAGATTCAATAGATGAATTTTTTGAATTTTGTCTAAAAAAAGAGATGTTAGGCGAGTTTTGGTTTCAAGAAGGTTTAAAATAAAATAT
Organism: uncultured Caldimicrobium sp.; assembly: GCA_964595655.1. GTDB lineage: Bacteria > Desulfobacterota > Thermodesulfobacteria > Thermodesulfobacteriales > Thermodesulfobacteriaceae > Caldimicrobium. Next base: position 27,068 of record CAZQQV010000010.1, on the reverse strand, counting down.
CTTTCTACAAAGGGGTCTGCCTTAAGAAGGCGAGGTGGGTAGAAAAGGGTTTGAGGAAAGAGAAAAACCTTATGGGACATTAATTTACGATTTTTAGTAGAATATTTTTCACATATTCAAGATGCCTTCCGTATTCCTCGTCAAGATGCCCTTTAATTTTCCTCCACTCTTCTTGAAATTGAGGATGGGCCTCAGGTGAGAGTTTAACCTGAGCCCCCATCTCTTCTGAAACAGCCCGTTCAAGAGCAGAAAGGCTTGCAGCAAACCTTTTTTCAAGTTCCTGATAAATTGCCTCCTTTTGAAGGTGATACTCCTTTAAAAGCTTTTTGGTTTCTTCAAAGAGCTTGTCAAGCTGAGGGACCTGAGAAAGTAAGTTTTTCAATGCATTAAGGATTTCTTCCATTTCCTTTAAATGATAATCATCGCGGGGTAAAACGAGATTTTTTAGAAGGGCTTCAACTATTGTCTTTAAGGCCTTTCTTTGAAACTTTGAAGGAAGTCCTGCCACAAATTTGCTAACCTCCTCTTTGAAATTAGGGAGTTCTCCCTTTAAAAACTTTCCCACATACATTAGAGCTTTTTCTTTATATTTTTCCCATTCAAGCTCTTCTTTGCTTGCCTTTCCAAGTTTTTCCGCTTTTTCTAAGGCAATTTCCAAGGTGCTTTTTATTTCTTCACCCATAGGGCCTCCTCTTTGTAAAATCAATCTTAAAAATACTCATTAATCAAGGATTTGTCAATGACAGTTAATGTCTCTGATTTAAATGCAAAATAGAGCCTGCACCCATCGTCTTTATGTTATAGTTTACTCTTAGTTGATGAAAGGCGTGAGTTGCCTTTTTCTATCTTTAATTTGGTAAGCTAAAGGTCTTACACCCATTAATTTTTTGTGGTAGTAACATCCTTTAGGTTGCGTGTTTATTTTTATTTACTCAGGTTAAGATCCTTGAGGCTACTTAAGAATTTACCTTACAAAAGAGACGAAAGATAAAAGGTTGAAAAAAGCAGGGAAAATACCTTAAAAACTAATTTAAAGGTTGAAGCTTTTGTATTTTTCCACAAGGAGAAAGAGGGCAACACCCGTTGAAACTGCCACATTCAAAGACTCTTTTTTCCCGTAAAGGGGAATTTCAAGAATAAGGTCTGAGGCTGATAGTACTGCATCAGAGACCCCGTAAACCTCATTTCCGATGATAAGGGCAAGGGGAAAGTTTTCTTTTTTTATCTCCGTGATGGGGACACTTTGATCGGTAATTTCAAGGCTTGCGATGGTATAGCCTTTATCTCTTAGCTTTTCTATGGTTGAGAGAACAGAAAGCTCATATTCCCAGGGAAGGGTCTCAGTGGTTCCAAGGGCAGTTTTTTCTATCCCCTTGTGAGGTGGACAGGGAGTTATTCCACAAAGAATGAGTTTTTCAATACCAGCACACTCGCAGGTTCTGAATATAGAACCCACATTATAGGCGCTTCTTAGATTATCAAGGATTACCACAATGGGGAAAGTTTTACCAGCACGATTTTTCATCCACCTTTCAAGAATTTCTGGGCTTGAGAGCTTTCTTGACATTCAAAAATTTATGAGAGCCTATGCATAAGGGTGTAAAAGGTAAGCTCTGGATGGATAAAGTAATCAAGAGCAGTTTTGGCCTGCGAGATCTCACGAAGGGCAATTTTAGGATCACCCTTAAAGGTTTCTTCAGGCAAGGCCTGAGGATAGGGAAACCCGGTTCGTTCTTTCAAATAGGACCTCCAAACCCAAAGGGTTAAAAGATAAAAGAAGAGCTCATAATTTTCTCTATCCATGCGAGATAGTCTTTCTGCAATTTTAAACTTGTGTTCCTCCTTGGAAGAAAGACTTGCTTTGACAAAGGCATGGAGTTCCTCAAGCAATCCTTTTTCAGCTATCTCAAGGGCTCTTCCAAGGCTTCCAAGAGATAACTCTGCAAGAGTTTGGGCTACAACCTCATCGTAGCCTGCATACTTCATAAGAAAATCCTTTATGATACCCTCAGGAAGGGGACGAAATTTGACAATCTGGGAGCGGGAAATAATGGTTGGAAGAAGCTGAGTAAGATTTTCGGTAAGGAGAATAAAGATTACATAGGGTGGAGGCTCTTCCAAAGATTTAAGAAGGGCATTTCCTGCCTCGGGATTTAATTTTTCAGCCTGTTGAATAAGTATGACCTTGAAAGGGGCTTCAAGGGGTCTAAATCTGATAAAACGCTCAATTTCTCTTACAGTATCTATGCGAATATCCCTTTTTTCAGGGGAAACTTTGACCAAATCAGGGTGTATTTCTTTATCAAGTTTTTTGCAGGAAAGACAGCTTCCACAGGGATCTTCTTGACTGATTTGACAAAAGAGATGATAAACCAGGGCCTTTGCTGTTGTTTTCTTTCCCACACCTTTTGGGCCTGTAAATAGATAGGCATGGGAAAGCCTCTTTTTTGAGAGAGCAAGCCTTAGAAGATTAACTGCTGGCTCTTGATGAAGAATCTCCCTTAAATTACGGACTATCCTCATAAAGCGCTTCCACTACCTCAATTTCTCCACCAAGGGCTCTTATTCGATCAGGCAAATTCTCATAACCCCTTTCAATGAGCTCCACTTTATAAAGAGTGGTAGTATTTTCTGCAATAAGACCTGCAAGAAGAAGGGCTGCCCCTGCTCTAAGATCGGTTGCTTTTACTGGGGAACCCGAAAGAGGGGTAGGGCCATTGATTACAGCCACCCGATCTTCTACACTGATTTTGGCCCCCAAACGATTTAACTCAAAGGCATATTGAAAGCGATTTTCAAAAAGATTTTCCCTGATAAGGGAGGTTCCCTCTGCCTGAGTTAGAAGAACTGCAAAAAGAGGCTGAAGATCCGTTGGAAAGCCAGGATAGGGGGCAGTTGAAATCTCCGTTGGAAGAATTTTTGTGCCCCTTACAGTAGTATAGGCTTTCTTATCCACCCTTTTTACCTCTATTCCCATTTCTTTGAGTTTCATAATAGGGGTTTCAAGGTAGTCTATGGGAAGATTTTTAATGACTACTTCATTTTCGGGATAAAGGGATGAAAGTATGAGAAAGGTTCCGCCTTCTATGCGGTCAGGGATGATCTCTATCTTGACCGGTTTAAGTTTTTTCTTCCCTTTAATGAAGATGGTATCTGTTCCTGCGCCTTTGATTTCAGCCCCCATTTGGGTGAGCATTTCAGCAAGGAAGACCACCTCTGGTTCTCTTGCTGCATTTTTGATCACGGTCTCTCCTTCAGCAAGGCAGGCAGCCATAAGAAGATTTTCCGTCCCAGTGACCGAGGGAAAATCAAGCACAAGTTCTGTGCCCTTAAGTCTTTTGGCTTTGGCAATGATATTTCCGTGTTTAAAATCAAGTTCTGCAGAAAGCTTCATTAACCCCTTTTCGTGAATATCCGTTGGACGCTTTCCAATATCACAGCCCCCTGGTCTTGGAATTACAGCCTCGCCGTAAGCTGCTGTAAGAGCCCCAAGAAACAATATAGAAGCCCTAATTTGTGAAGCAAGCTCATAGGGGATCTCAAAACGAAAAATTTCCGAAGTGTCCACCTCAAGATTGGCTCCATCAAAGTGTGTTTTTGCCCCAAGGTGTTCAAGAATCTTGAGCATGCAGAAAACATCTCTCACTCTTGGGACATTCTTTAAGAGAAATTTCCCTCTGGCAAGAAGAGTGCAGGCAAGGGCAGGAAGAACCGCATTTTTTGCCCCTTTGACCTCAATTTCGCCCCTTAAAGGATTACCCCCTTTTATTATGTATTTTCTTTCCATAAAAGAGCCACCCTCTCATAATTTAATAAATCCTTGAAAAATTGGTATCTCCACTGATAAGTCTCTGCAACTTTTGAAATTTTTTGAGATTGATTATAACCCATCTCAAAGATTAAAAAACCTCCTCCTTTTAAAAGGGAATGAGCCTCCCTGAGAAGTCTTTCTTGAAATTCCGTTCCCTCCTTTCCTGCAACAAGGGCTTCCTTTGGCTCAAAGAGCTTTACCTCAAGATCAAGGGCTTCCCATTCCTCTTCAGATAGATAAGGTGGATTTGAGAAAATAAAGTCAAAGAGAGGTCTTTTTTTAAAGGGTGAGAGGCTATCCCCTTTGATAAGCCTTAGCCTTTCATAAACCTTGTAGAGAGAGGCGTTTTTCTTGGTTACATGCAAAGCTCTCTCAGAAATGTCTGTTGCAAAGCCTATAAATTGGGAAAGTTCAAGTAAAAGGGTTAGAGAGAGAATGCCTGATCCGCATCCCAACTCAAGAAAGACTCCCTCCTTTAGGCCCTTATTCTTAAGGGTGTGAAGGATAACTTCAATGAGAACTTCGCTTTCCTGCCTTGGTATAAGAACACCCTCCTCAATATAAAAGGGTCTTCCAAAAAAATAGGCCCTCTTCAAAATATAAGGTAGAGGTTTTAAGGTAAGCCTTTCTTTTAGAATTCTTTCAAGCTCATCCTTGGGGATCTCTTTTTCAGGATAGAGATAAATCTCAAGTGGAGAAAGATTTAAGAGATGAGAAAGAATTTCCCTTGCCTCTTTTTTGGCAAAATAGGGATCTTCAATTTTAGATAGGTGCTCAACAAGATAAAAAAAGGCCTCTTTGAGCCTCACTTTTAAGAAGCTTTCGGAATGAGACGATTGAGGATGATAGTTATAGTTTCATCCTGGGTCTTTAATCTTCTTATGCTTGTTTGAACTTCAAAGAAGTTTTGAGCTTTAACAAGGAAGGGAATAAGACTCCTTTTTCTCTCTTCTGAGTGGGCAAGGAGAACCTCTCCGTCAGGTTTTAAAAAACCTTTTAGAAACTCAAGAAGGGGTTCATAAAAGCTTTTTTTGTAAAGGATTTCTGAAGCTGCAATTATATCAAAGGTTTCATTGAGATTGGGCTTAAGGATATCTAATTTTTGAATTCTGAGAGAAAGGTTATTTATTTCAGCGGATTTTTTGAGAATTCTTAGAGGAAGCTCTTCCAGATCTGTTGCTAAGACCTCATGCCCAAAGGCACTTGCAAAAAGGCTAACTACACCAAGTCCACAGCCAAGCTCAAGAATCTTTTTTTTCTCTGATAAAGAGGCCAGATAATCAGCAAGCACAAGCCCTGCCTCCCAAATTTTAAACCAAAAGGGAAACTTTTCTGTCTCAAGAAAGGGGTCTCCCTGAAAGATGTCTTCAAGCCTCTTTGGTCTGAGAATTTTAAGGCTTTTCCACCGAAGGGTTATTTCCTCCTCTTCAAGTTCAAGCTCTTCTGTCATAGTGAACTCCCTAAAATTATAGTTAAAAATATAGCAAAAGCTAAAGCCAATCTGTAGAAAATGAAAATATTTAGAGAATGTTTTTTTAAGTAGGGTATAAGAAAAGCAATGGCAATAAAACTGGATATGAAGGATGCTATAAAACCCGAAGAAGCCACATACCAGTCAATGGAGTTACTTTTAAAGAGTTTTAACCCCTCATAGAGGCCTGCTCCAAGGATTAAAGGGGCTCCTGCAAGAAAGGAATATTTTGCTGCTTCTTCTCTCTTGAGTCCTACAAGGAGTCCTGCAGAAATGGTGATACCACTTCTTGAGGTTCCAGGAAGTAGCGCAAGGGCTTGGAAAATTCCAATAAAAAGGGCCTTCAAATGAGTAAGATTCTTAAGAGTTGTCTCCTTTTTTCCCAGTTTTTCTCCCAAATACATGGGTATGGTCATAAGGAGAAGAAAAAAGGCAACCGAGAGAGTAGTTCTAAAATGGGCTTCAATGAAATGTTCAAGAGTAAGGCCTGCAATACCTCCAGGGAGAATGGATAGGAAAATATAATTTTTAATTTTCCAGATTTCGCAAAGGTCCTTTCTAAAATAAATAATGATAGCGAGAAAAGAGCCAAGATGAATAAAGGCATCAAAGGAAAGATTGCTTGGGATATTGAAGAAATTGGAAAAGAGGATGAGGTGTCCTGTGCTTGAGATAGGTAGAAATTCTGTTAAACCCTGAAGAAGTCCAAGTAAAAAGGCTTGAAGAGAGTCCATTTTGAAAACTCCTTATAAATATCTTTTTTTGCGAAGAATAAATACTAAAAAAAGAGAAATAGCTAACATTATGAAATTTATTATATAGAATGCATAGGGCGTATTTTGAAGAGGAGGTAATTCCCGTAAAGGAAGAGGTATATTCATTCCATACATACTGTAGATAATGTTAGGAATGGATAATATAATTGCCATACTTGCCAGAAATTTCATAATAACATTGACATTGTTATTTATTATTGAGGCATAGGCATCCATGGTATTGGAAAGAATACTTATAAATACCTTTGTCATCTCTATGGCTTGTTTGTTTTCAATTTGAACATCTTCAAGTAATTCAAGTTCATCTTCGGTAAGCCTTAAGTAGCGCCCGCTTTGAAGCTTAGAGAGAACGAGATCATTTCCCTGAAGGGAGGTGTTGAAATAAGTAAGGGTCTTTTCAATGCTGAGCATTCTCAAAAACTCCTCATTAGTTAAAGCCCTAAAAATGGCCTCTTCATATTCCTCAATGATTTTGTCAATTTGTCTTAAAAATTTAAGATAAAGATTTGTGGCCATAAGGAAAAAGTTTAAAAGAAAGGTTACGGGTTTTTCAAGATCAAAGGTTTTGCTTTTGTTGGCAAAGGAGACAAAATCCTCAAAGATGGGATGTTCAACAAGACAGAGGGTAATAATATTTTCTTCGGTAACAATAATACCTATGGGAAGGGTCTCATATTTCACATAGAGTCCTGAGCCTACAGGAGTGGGAACTCTTATAATCATAAGAATTTGATTTTCCTCCCTTTCAAGACGGGGTCTTTCCTCTTCGTCAAGGGGATAGCGCAAAAATTCAGGAAAAATTTTAAGCCTCGTTTCAATATAATTGAGTTCAAGCTCCGTTGGATGGGTGATGCAAATCCAGGTATTTTCCTGAATTTTATCTGAAGGAACAAGTAAACCCCTTTCAGATCGATAAACCCTTATCATGAAAAAAACCTCATTAGCTTAAGTGATAAGTCTCCCTTATTAAACCTCTCTTTTCCAGGGTGTCAAGATGAAATTTTGTAATATATTTAGGGGCATGAAAAGATATTACTTTTTGATCTTTATACTGGTCCTTGGGGTTATAGCCTTCCTTTTATATCAAAAAATTTTCAAAAGGCCCTATAAGTTTTATCCTGTTCAAATAAGGACTGTTAAGAAGGCAGTTTATGCCTCAGGTTATGTAAAACCTCTAAGTTATTTAATTCTTGAGTCTCAGGTTTCTGGATATGTTAAAAAGATTTATGTTAAGGAAGGTGATTTTGTTAAAAAGGGAGATCTTCTTGCAGAAATAGATCCTTCAGAGCTTCCTGCCAAAATTTCTGAGGTGGAAAAAAGGCTTCAGCTTGTAAAGGAAAGGCTTGAGCCTGACTCAGACTATTTGAAAAGCTTAAGAAATGAAATAGAGATTGCCAGAGCAACTTATTTACTTGAAGAAGAGAAACTTAAAAGAAGAAGAGAACTTTTTAAAGAGGGTCTTATTTCAAAGGAAGCTCTTGATGAAGCCGAAAAGGCCTTTAAAACCGCTGAGGAAAATTATAAACGGTCAAAAAGTATTTACGAGGATACTCTAAAAGTTCTAAAAACAGAAAAAGTGTCTCTCTTAGAGCAAAAAAGGGCCTTAACCGCAGAGCTTGCAAAGTATTATATAAGAGCACCTATTAGTGGAAGGATTCTTAAAAAATATGTGGAAGTTGGAGATTTCGTTTATCCCATTTTCAGTGAAAGCAAACTTTTCAGCCTTGGAACTTCCGAGAATGAAATCGTCCTTGAGGTAGATGAAGAGTATGCAGGCCTTATTAATGAGGGGCAAAGAGTCTACTTAACTTTTGATAGCTATCCAGATAAGGTTTTTGAGGGGGTATTAACTCAGATTATAAGGGAAATAGATCGCACCAAAAGGAGCTTTATTGTAAAGGCCAAATTAAAGGAAGATATTTTTCTTCCTGCTTTAACAACTGCTGAAGCCAATATTATTGTGGAAGAAAGAAAGGCAAAGGTTATCCCCCTAAGGGCCCTTTTAAAGGATGACACCGTGGAGGTAAAAGGAAGAGGTAGAGTAAAAATTGAGGTAGGAGAGAGATTTGAAGATTATATTGAGGTTCTCTCAGGCCTTAAGGTTGGGGAGGAGGTAAAAGTTTTTGAATGATAGCCTCTATTTTTATTTCAAAGGCCTTTTTAAAAAAACGAAAGAAACAGACAGCAGTATCTATTCTCGGGGTTGCCATAAGTGTTACTGCTTTTATTGTTATGAGCTCTATTATGTTTGGCTTTCAGAAATACTTCATTCAGCAAATCATTGATATTGAAGCCCACATTTCTATTAAACCCAAAGAGGAAATTGATGAGGGAAGAATAATTAAAAAGGTTGAGAAAGATACCCTTGTAAGAGTATATGGAAGCAAACCCAAGGAAAAAGATAAAATTCTCGGTTGGAGGGAGATTATAAGACAGCTTGAGAGGCATCCTGAGGTATTAGGAGTTGCCCCTCACCTTGAAAGCAAAGGCGTTCTAAAATATGGTGCCAAAGAAAAACCTGTGAGTCTCATCGGAATAGATCCAAAGCGTGAGGCCCAAACCTCAGTGATTGAGAGATTTCTTGAACACAAGAACTTAAGGGACCTTGAAACAAGAAAGGATACCATAATTATAGGAAAAATTGTTGCAAGAGATCTGGGAATTAAGGAGCTCGGAAAAAGGTGGTTTTAGCTCTTCCTAACGGAGAAACCAAAATTTTAAAAGTTTCCGATTTTTTCAATTCAGGTATTACGAACATAGATTCTTCTAGGGTTTATCTTCCTATAAAAACTCTTCAATCCGCTCTTGGAAGACCTGATGAAGTGAATACTTTGATCATTAAAATAAGGGATGTTAATAAGGCTGAGTCTCTGGCAAGGGAATTACAAAAAGAAATAAAGTATGAAGTAGAGTCCTGGCAAAGGGCTTATCTCAATTTTTTAAAAATCTTTAAAGTTCAAAATATAATCACTTATATGATTGTTTTTGCCATTATTACAGTGTCTGCCTTTGGAATTTTCAACATTATTATGATGACTGTTATGGAAAAGAGAAAGGAAATTGCCATTCTTATGGCCATGGGGTATACCCCAAAGGATATTATTTTAGTTTTTCTTTTTTCAGGGATTATTATAAGTCTTTTCGGAGGGGTCCTTGGCTTCATTATGGCCTGGGGGATCCTTGAATATCTATCCTCACTCGAGTTAAATATTGAAGGGCTTTTAAGAAGTAAAGGTTTTATTCTTGATAGATCAATAAAATACTATTTGGTAGGGTTTTTGTTGAGTTTTTTCTTTTCCCTTCTTGCCAGTTTTTATCCTGCTTACAAAGCAAGTAAATTAAATCCTGTAGAGATCTTTAGAAGTTTATAAAATGGCCCTTTTAAAACTCAAAGACATTGAAAAGGTGGTTGACGGAGAGAGAATCCTTAAAGGAATAAATCTTGAAATTGAGGAGGGGGATTTTGTGACTATTATAGGCCCCTCTGGCTCGGGTAAAAGCTCTCTCCTTTATATCATGGGTCTTCTTGATACACCTACCTCGGGTGAGATATACTACAAGGATGAATTTTTGGATCTGAAAAATAGGGATTTTTTGAGTAATTTTAGAAATAGAAAAATGGGATTTGTATTTCAATTTCATTATCTTATTCCCGAACTTACCCTTCTTGAAAATGTCATGGCTCCTCAAATAAAAAGGGGAGTTACTTTAAGAGAAGCAGAAGTAAAAGCAAAATATCTGCTTGAAAAACTTGGACTTTCGGGTAAAGAAAAAAGAATGGTTTATGAGGTTTCTGGTGGGGAAATGCAAAGGGCTGCCATAGCTAGGGCTCTTGCCAATGATCCCGAAATTCTTCTTTGCGATGAACCAACGGGAAATCTTGATAGCAAAAATACTGAAAGGGTTATGGAAATTTTTGAAGAACTTAACAGGGAAGGGAAAACCGTGGTTATGGTTACCCATGATCTCTCCCTTTCAAAGCGAGCAAAAAGGGTAATTGAGATGCTCGATGGGAAAATAATTAATATTCAACAAAATGTCTAAAGAGGGTTTTGGTCCAAAACTTTTATTTTCTTTGAATTTGCTTTCTCAAAGAGAACTTGTAATTCTTAAGGATCTCCTTTTTAATGAACCTGATTGTGCTAAATTTATTGCAAGAAGAATTAGATATGACTTGAAAGAGGTTTTTGAGGGTCTTAAATTATTGGAAAACTTAGAAATAATTGAGAGGGTTTCTGCAACCTTTGTTAAAAAAGGAAGGATTGTTAAGCATCGCAACCACACCTATTACGAAATTAAAAAAGATTGGAAAAAATTTTTAAAAAATTACTTTTTTGAAAGGAGCGACCATGACTCAGGAGATAGAATTTAACATTTCCGAGCTTCAAGAGGGAGAGATCATTGATGTTCCTGAAGTTTTGCCCCTTATGGCTATAAGGGATATGGTGCTTTTTCCTTCCATGGTTGTTCCTCTTTTTGTGGGAAGGCCAAAGTCTCTTCAGGCCATTGAGGAAGCCCGAGCCAAGGACAATCTTATAGTTCTTGTTACTCAAAAAAACTCCCGTATTGAAAATCCTAAAGAAAAAGATCTATACCATGTGGGAACTATTGCTTTGATTTTGAAGGTTATCAATCTAACAGAAACTCGTAAAAAGGTAATTGTTCAGGTTTTAACCCGAGTTGAGATAAAGGAATTCATAAAAACAGAGCCATATTTTGAGGTAAGGATTGAGCCCTGCAGAGAGCGGGAACCAGAGGTCATTACCCCTGAAATTGAAGCGCTCATGCGCTCTGTAAAGGAAAATACGGAAAAACTTCTCAATCTTAAAGGTCTTTTAAATCCAGAGGTATCCCATGTGATTCAATCTGTTGAGGAACCTGGAAGACTTGCAGATCTTGTTACAGCCTATCTGAAATTAAAGGTCTCCACTGCTCAGGATTTACTTGAAACCCTTGATGGGGTGGAAAGACTTAAGAAAATTTCCAAAATTCTTCTTCAGGAAATTGAGATTACAACCCTTCAGAACAAGATTCAGAGTGAAGCCCAAGAAGAAATGGGAAGGTCTCAAAGGGAATATTTCCTTCGCCAGCAGCTTCGTGCTATAAAAAGGGAACTCGGTGAAGAGGAAGACATTGAAAGTGAAATAGAGGAGCTAAAAAGAAAAATTAAAAAGGCTAAAATGCCAAAAAAGGTGGAGGAGGAGGCTTTAAGGCAATTAAAGCGTCTTGAGCTTATGCATCCTGAATCAGCTGAGGCAGCAGTTATCAGAAATTATCTTGAGTGGCTTATTGAACTTCCCTGGAGTAAGTCCACCAAAGATAATCTTGATCTCAAACATGTGAAGAAGATTCTTGATGAAGATCACTATGATCTTGAGAAAGTCAAAGAGAGGCTTCTTGAATTTCTTGCAGTAAAAAAGATAAATCCAGAGGCCAAAGGAGCCATTATTTGTTTTGTTGGACCACCAGGGGTTGGGAAAACAAGCCTTGGCAAATCCATCGCAAGAGCCCTTGGAAGAAAATTTGTAAGGGTTGCTCTCGGCGGAGTTAGAGACGAAGCTGAAATAAGGGGGCATAGAAGAACCTATGTGGGGGCCCTTCCTGGAAGAATTATTCAGGGCATAAAGCAAGCAGGAGTGAATAATCCCGTTTTTCTCCTTGATGAGATTGACAAGCTTTGCATTTCCTTTCAGGGAGATCCAGCTGCAGCCCTTTTAGAAGTTCTTGATCCAGAGCAAAATAAAGAGTTTGTGGATCATTATTTAGATGTGCCCTTTGATTTATCCAATGTGCTTTTTATTGCCACAGCCAATATGGTTGAGCCCATTCCGAGGGTTTTGCTTGATAGAATGGAAGTAATTTATCTTTCGGGATATACCTTTAAGGAAAAACTTGAAATTGCCAAAAGACACCTTATCCCCAAACTTTTGAAAGAACACGGTTTAAAAAAGAAGGATTTTCAGTTAAGTGATGAGGTAATTCTCAAGGTTATTGAAGAATATACTTCGGAGTCTGGGGTTAGAGAGCTTGAAAGAAAGCTTGCAGCTCTTTGCAGAAAGATAGCAAGAAAAATTGCCGAAGGAGAAAAGGGGCCCTTTGAGATTACCCCAGATAATCTCCATGAATACCTTGGACCTCCTGAATTTATTGAAGACCTGAGGCTTACTCAAGATGAGGTAGGGGTGGCAACTGGACTTGCCTGGACCCCTTATGGAGGAGAGGTTCTCTATGTGGAGGCAGTGGTTATGCCAGGAAAGGGCCAATTGATTTTAACTGGCTCATTGGGAGATGTTATGAAAGAGAGTGCCCAGGCAGCCCTCTCCTACATTCGTTCTCGTTATGAGGAGCTTGGAATTGATCCTAAATTCTATACCAAATATGATTTCCACATTCATGTTCCTGCAGGAGCCATCCCCAAGGATGGGCCAAGTGCCGGAGTGACCATGGCAATAGCCCTTATTTCTGCTCTCACCAAAAGACCCGTTTCAAAGGATTATGCCATGACCGGTGAGATAACCTTGAGAGGGAGGGTTTTACCCGTAGGAGGAATAAAAGAAAAAGCCCTTGCAGCTTTGAGAAAAGGCATTACCAATGTCATTATCCCTAAGCAGAATGAAAAGGATTTACAGGAAATTCCTGAGGATCTGCGATCCCAGCTTAATTTTATAAAAATTTCACATTTAGATGAAATCCGAGAACTTGTATTAAAATAAATTCACAAATGACAACTATTCCTAAGAAAAGAGGAAGAAAACCGAAGGAAAGTCCTGAAAGAATAAAAAGGGAACTTCTTGAATTTGTAGACGAAAATTGTAATCCCCTTGGAATACTTCCAAGGGGAGAGATTCATGCAAAGGGTGCCTATCATAAATCGGTGCATATCTTTATTTTTAATTCAAAGGGAGAAATTTATCTTCAAAAGAAAAGTCTTGATAGAGAGGAATTTCCAGGGCTATGGGGTTCTTCAGCCTCAGGTCATGTAGGCCCAGGAGAGCCTCTGCTTTATGGTGCACAAAGGGAGTTAAGAGAAGAGCTCGGTATAAAGGTTAAGCTTGAAGAGGTCCTGCAGGTTAAGCCCTGTCCTGAAACCAATTGGGAGTGCGTTTCCCTCTTTGTGGGAAAGACTGATAAACAACCAAAGCCTGATCCCTCAGAAGTTATAGAAGGAAAATTTTTTAAAATTGAAGAATTAGAGAGATTACTTTCTGAAAAACCGGAAATTTTCAGCCCTGCTTTTAGATATCTCTGGAGACTTTATCAGAAAAAAATATCTCAGGAATAACCTCAGAAAAACCTTCTTTTTCAAGAATAATCTTAACCAATTCAAAATCACCGTATTTTAAAAAAATGGGTAGGGCAGAAAGGGCCAATTTTTGAAGTTTTTCCTCTTTTTCTTCATTAGATAAATTCATTTTTAAAATTTTTTCTCTCAATTTTCGCATAAGTTTAAGATAAATCACATATTCTTCTCCAAAATAATCTTCAAGAATTTCTCGCAATCTTCTTGCAAGGGCAGGGCTTGCTCCAGAGGTTGAAAGGGCTATCACTAAGTCTCCCCTTTTTATTGTTGAGGGAACAATAAAACTACAATATTCAGGCTTATCCACTACATTACAGGGAATATTTTTTTCTTCAGCTTCTTTATAGATCTCTTCTTGAACTGAAGGATCACTGGTTGCTGCAATGACTAAAAAGGCCTTATCAAGATCTCCCTTCTTATAAGCCCTGGCTTCCCAGGTAAGAATTCCCTTTGCGAAAAGCTCCTTAAGCTTTGGGGTTAAGTCAGGAGAAATGACTTTAACCCTGGCTCCAGCTTCAAGTAAGCTTAAAATCTTTCTTTCTGCAACTTTTCCGCCTCCAATTACCACACAAAGTTTATCTTTCAAATTTAAAAAAACTGGATAATACTTAGTCAACTTCTCCCCATCCTTCAAGTTTTTGCCGAAAGAACTGGGTGGCCTTGGGATAAATTTTCTTAAATTCTACAATAAGATATCCCTTTTCCCAAGTCTTTTGAAGAATTTCAATGGTAACCCTGGCTAAACGAAAATGAGCAAGGAGGGCAAGAAAGTTTTCTTCCCTTTTAAATCTTACCCTAAAGATTTCTTCTGAAACCTTTTTTTCCTTTAAATGATTCAGAGCATCCTCAAAGAGATATCTTGCCAGATTTTCATATACCTCCTCTGTGAATTCTTCAAACTCATAGAGATTGAAAAGAAGTCTTATAAGTCTTAGGCTAATATAATTTGGTTCAACCTCTCCAAGATAGGGAAATACAATTTTAAGATCCATAAGATTGGAATAGGGGGTGACATATTTAATTCGGGTGCCTTCACCTTCTGGTTTAAAAACAAGGCCTTCTCTTCCCTCTTTGTGATATCTTTTTATGATTTCTTTTATTTTATTGTAATCCCTTTCAGGGTGAAGAGGACCAAAAATTTCCGGATGTGTAAGTTTGAAAGCTTCAAGAAGTTTTAATTTTTCAGACTCTGGCAAAAATCCCCCTTTTGCATTTTTGGCAAAATCAAAAACGAAAAATTGGATGTCCTCTTTTATGTAAGGGGGGCATTCACTTACAAAGGGATTTTCAGGGCCTGCAACCTCGCAGCAGACAACAATGTCAGGATATTTTTCAAAAAGATCGTAAAGACCAGGAAGACAATCAGCCCAGCGATCTGTTGCAAAGGGGCAAACGTATCCCCTTCTTGTAAAAGCAAGGATATCCTTTCCAGCTTTAATAATTCTTACATTATAACCCTCTATTTTCTCTTCCGCATAAAAGGGATAGTTCATGTAGCGTTTAAGACCTGTTTTTAAAACATAAATTCTTGGAATGGAAGGATAGCCTAAAACAAGGAGTTGTTCATTAAAAAAGGTTCCAACGGGAAAACTTTTAAACTCCTTGTTTAGGCGAAAAAAGGTGTGCTCTTTCCAGGTAGTCAAATAGAGTTTCCCTTTTTCGTAAGCCCTTTCCCATTCTTCAAAGGGATACTTTTGAAGGTAAGGATTTTTTTCCCAGAAACACCTTAAAATTCTTTTGTTTTCTTCATGTTCTCTCAAGGCAAACCTCTCCCTTTTCGCCTAAATTTCCAGAGATTTTAATTTTTATTTTAGGTAAAAATTGGGGAATAAGGAAGGCTTGAGTTAAAAGATGTCCTGTAATTTTTGAAACCTCAAAAGAAAAGGCACCTTCTCCTATGTATTCAAGAACAAGACTAACAGGTAGGAGAAGTTGATCCCCCAAGTGTTCTTCAAACTGGGCTTTACTTTTAATAAAATTCAAAAATTCCTTTGCACAGCTCTTTCCTACTTCCTCCGCAGGAACTCCTTTTTTTCCAAGACTTGTGAACCCAACCCGTTTGTTCTGATCAAGGGCATAAATAAAAAGCATGGTGCCAGATGAGGCACTTTTGACCTTTTCATAAGTAATTTCGCAGGAAAAACCTTCTGCTGAAAGATGTTTTAAGGCACCTTTGGCTTGTCTTTCAAGAATATGAGAAGGGAGATCCTCACTTATGAGGCTAATTATAAAGATTTTTTCTGGATTGAAATCCTTTTCAAAGTGGGGAAGAGAAAAATTGAAAGCTCCTTCTATGTGAGCCCTTATTTTTCCTCCGCCCTTTGGATAAAAGCCTGCTCTTTCAAGCTGGATTTTGGCTTGCAATCCAAAGAGAGAGATCACAGGAAGATACACATATTGAAGATAATGAAAGGGAGGAGAAAAGGGGACATGGGTTCCGCCTGTTAAAGTGAGGTCTCCTCCCTGAGAGAAGGCAAAAGGATAAAAAAGGGTTTGGAAAAGAAGAGAGGTTGAGCCAGCTGTTCCTATGTCAAAGCGATAAGATCCCCTTTCTGGTTTTTTTCTGGGTATAAAGATTAACTCCTTTGAGTGAAGTTCATCTCCTTTGGTTTCTGCTGAAGTTAATTCCTTTACGGCTTTTACACAGGCAAGATGCTGAGGCTGAAGTCCTGGTTTTGGCCTTTTTGCTCGTATGTTAATAATTTTAAAGGGTTTTTGAAGAATAGCTGAAAGAGAGAGGGCTGTCCTTAAAAGCTGCCCACCTCCTTCACCATAAGAGCCGTCAATATGAAGCAAACTACCCTCTGTAAAGACCTCCATTGATGTGAAAAACTGTCCCTGTTATATAAGAGGCCTTGTCACTTGCAAGAAAAACCGTTAAGTAGGCAACTTCTTCAGGAAGTCCAGCCCTTTTGAGAGGTATTTCCTGTAAAAAGGCTTCTTTCACCTTTTCAGGAAGTTTTTCTGTCATATCGGTTTCAATATATCCAGGAGCAATGGCATTCACAGTGATGTTTCTTCCTGCAACCTCAAGGGCAAGGGCTTTGGTAAAACCGATGAGTCCAGCCTTGGCTGAGGCATAATTCACTTGGCCAGGATTCCCCGTAAAGGCAACAACCGAGGAAATATTGATAATTCTTCCCCATCTTGCCTTTAACATCATGGGCAAAACTGCTTGGGTCACATAAAAGGCAGAAAAAAGATTAGTTCTCAAAACTGCCTCCCAGTCTTCTTCCTTCATGCGCAAAAAAAGGGCATCCCTGGTGATCCCCGCATTATTAACCAAAATATGGATTGTTCCCAGTTTTTCCTCAAGCTCTTTTATGGCTTTTTTTACCTCATCAGATTTAGAAACATCAAAGCGAGAAAGATGAGCCTTTCCTCCAAAGGATTCAATTTCTCTTGCTACTTCCTTTGCCTTTTCTTCTGAGCCAAGATAATTTATAATCACCTCTGCTCCGGCTTTGGCAAGCTCAAGGGCAATGGCCCTTCCTATTCCTCTTGATGCCCCTGTCACCAAGGCAATCTTTCCCTGAAGCATAAATTCCTCCCAGCAGTATTAATTGCGTAAAATATTCTATTGAAATCTTTCAGAAAATCAAGTTAACTTGTCTAATCAGAATGAGACTTAACAGATGGTATTTTTAAAAATCTCTTTTTATATTAGAATATACCGCGTGTCTTCGGATTTGTTGGGACCTTTAAAAATAAGAAATTTTGGTTTATTTATTATCGGTCATTTTATTTCCTTTACTGGAACCTGGATTCAGAATACCGCACTTCATTGGATTATTTACAGTAATAATAAATCCACCTCAGAGCTTGGTTTTTTTACTTTTATAACCACTTTTCCTGGTATTTTAATAACCCTTCTTTCTGGAATTTTAATAGATCGTGTGGATAGAAAAAGACTTTTACAAGTTCTCTTATTTGCGTCTCTTTTTCCTCCACTGATTATGGGATTTCTGGTTTATTTAGAATACTTTAATTTTTGGATTTTTGCCCTTTTAGGATTTTTTGCCGCTTCTCTTTCCTCAATTGATATGCCTTTAAGGCAGGTTTTTATTAGTGAAATTGTTCCTCCCTTTTATCTTACAAGAGCCCTCTCTCTACAGGCCCTATCATTTAATTCTGCCCGTATGCTTGGCCCAACTATTGCTGGCTTTATCATGAGTTTTTTTCACATAAGTCTTTGCTTTTTTCTCAATTTCCTAAGTTTTTTACCTTTTTTTGTTTTTACCTTTTTTATCAAAATATCAAAAAAACAAGAAATCTTGCCGCAAAAAAGAAATTTATTTGGAGAAATTAAAGAGTTTTTGCAATTTTTAAAGGAAAATCCCTTTATTCTTCAGATAATTTTGGCTACAGCAATATTTACCTTTTTTGGTGTTTCTATTATAATTTTATTACCCTTATTAACAACTGTAGTTTTATCAGGAAAGGGCAGTGACTTTGCCTTTTTGTCTTCAGGATTGGGAATAGGAGCAATTTTGGGGGCTTTGAGTATTTTCTTCAGAAGAGAAATTTCTTCTAGAACCCTGCAACTTCTTTTGGCTCATCTTATTTGGGGAGCAGGAGTATTGGGATTAATTTTTGGAAAATCCTTTTTGAGTTTGTTTTTGAGTGTCCTTGTTATAGGAATTTCCTATACCAATTTTTATCCTGTTGTTAATTCTTTTTTGCAGGAAAGGACTCCCTCTCATTATAGAGGAAAGGTAATGAGTCTTTTTTCTGTTGCCTTTCTTGGAACAGCACCTCTTGGTCAGATGTTTACAGGTTTTATGGTGGAAAAAATAAATTATATCTTGTGGCTTATGATACTTCTTAGCATAGTCATGATTATTAATTTGACTGTTCTAAAAAAGATTAATAAACTTTTAGTTTGATCTGATTTTTAATAAAGAGACTTAAAGGGGGATATATTGAGTGGATAGAATAGCCATACTATTAAAAGCCCTTGATCTCGTTGAAAATCCCATTTTAATTTTAGAAGCTTCAACTCGAGATTTAATCTATGTAAATAAAAAAGGAAAGCATCTTATTGAGGAAATAAACCGTCAAGGGATTTGTTTTAAACTGGATCCTCATGAGGAAAAAAATCTCATTTTAACTCTTGAAAAACCCTTTCCGCAGGTTTTCTCTGGAAAGTGTAAACCTTTAGATGGGGATTATATTTTAATAGAGCTTCAGGAACTGCGAAAAGATAAGCCTTTTTCAGGCTTTCTTTTTGAATTAATTGAGGAACTTCCTGTAATAGTTTTTTTCATTAAGGAAGGAAAAATTTACTATGTAAATAAAACCGCTGAGACTCTTCTTGGTTATAAAAGGGAGGATTTGCTTGGCAAATCGTTAGTTAAGGACTTTATTTGGGAGTTTGATAGAGCAAAGGCAGAACTTCATTGTAAAAGGGTTATGGATGGCATAAAGGAATACAGTGTTATTTTCGCCCTTGAAACAGCGGAGGGCAAAATAAAAAATTTTCTGTGGGATTGCTTTTTAACTTCCGATTGGGAAGGTGAGCCTGTAATCGTTG
This sequence comes from uncultured Caldimicrobium sp., assembly GCA_964595655.1. Taxonomy (GTDB): domain Bacteria; phylum Desulfobacterota; class Thermodesulfobacteria; order Thermodesulfobacteriales; family Thermodesulfobacteriaceae; genus Caldimicrobium. Next base: position 8,177 of record CAZQQV010000010.1, on the reverse strand, counting down.
CTGTTGCCTCAGATATCACTGAATATCTTGAATTGTCAAAAAAAATTGAAAGTCTTCATAAAACTCAAAGTTTTTCCGAGTTTTTAAGAGGCCTTGTTCATGATTTTAATAATGTTCTTCAAAGCATTCAAAGCTATCTAAATCAATTAAAACTTGCCCCCATAAGCAAAATGGAAGAACTCATTTCTGCCATAGAGAAAAATATTTATTCCTGGATAGATATAAATCGTATTCTCATTGATTATACTAAAGAAGTTAAAGAATTAAGACAAAGAAAAATTGATTTAATTAAATTTTTTAAAGAAAATATTGAGGTTTTTCAATTGATTCTTGGTGAAAATATTCGTCTATATTTGGATGATTTTGGATTTTATAAAAGTCTTTATACTTATGGGGATTCAGCCTTTTGGAGATACATTCTTTTGAATCTTTTAACCAATGCTAAGGATGCCATGGAAGGAAAGGGAGATATTTTTATTTCTTTTAGTACCTTTGAAGATGTCCCAAGGAAGAAGAAATATATTAAGCTTTCTATTAGGGATACTGGTTGTGGAATCCCTGAGGATATACTTCCCAAAATTTTTGATCCCTTTTTTACCACAAAAGAAAAGGGAAGCGGGTTAGGGCTTTTTCTTGTCAATCATCATGTAAAAAGTTTAGAAGGTTTTATAGAGGTAGAAAGTAAACTAGGAGAGGGAACAACCTTTTCCATATATGTTCCTTTATGTGAAGAGAGGCCTCTTTCACCTGCCAAAGAAATATCCTTAAAAGATAAAGTGATTTTCATAGTGGAAGACGAAGAGGAGATACGCGAAGCCCTAAAAACTCTTTTGGAAGAACAAGAATCAAAGGTGTACACCTTTGAGGCTGGAGAGGCCCTTTTGGAGAAATGGGGAAGCCTTGAAAGGCCAGATTTAATTATAGTGGATTTAAACCTTCCTGATATCTCTGGCAGAGAGTTAGTAGAAGCCCTTAAAAATAGAGATCCAGCCTTGAAAATTCTTTACATTACAGGAGATATATTTGCGCTTTCTGATGTCCCTGAAGATAAAATTCTAATTAAGCCCTTTAAAATTGAGGAACTCTTTGAAAAAATCAAGAGGAATCTTAATGGATAGGATTTCTCAATTTCTCCAATATCTTGAAAGTGAGAAAAATTATTCTAAAGAAACTATAAGGGCTTATTCTTCAGATCTCAGAGATTTTGAAGCCTTCCTTCAAAGGGCTGAGATAAAACTTGAAGAATTGAAAGAACATCACTTAAGAGACTACTTTTTAGAGCTTAAAAAGAGGGGCTTAAAGGCTTTAACTGTTATGAGAAAAATGAGTGCCATAAAAAGTTTCCTAAGATTTCTTTCAAAAAGAGGTATTATTCCTTCAAAAGCTTATATAAAGTTTAATGTAGGAAGAAAACCTCAAAGTCTTCCTTATGTGCCTTTGGAAGAGGAAATTAACACACTTATTGATAATCTTCCAGAAGAGAACTTTTTAGAGCTGAGAAAAAAGGCCATTTTTGAGATCTTTTATGGATGCGGATTGAGGATCTCAGAGGTTGCCAATTTGAAAATTAGCGATATTTCTTTAGAGATTGGGATTTTAAAAGTTTATGGAAAGGGTAATAAAGAAAGGCTTGTCCCTATTAATAAAAGGGCCCTAAGAGTATTAAGAAAATATCTTGAAAAGAGAGAAGAGCTTTTAAAAAGCTTGTCTTTTCAAACAGAATATCTTTTTATTAATCAAAGAGGTAAAAAATTAAGCACCCGCTGGATTTTTGAGATAATAAAGAAAGAGGGAGAAAGGTATAAACTATTTAGGCTCCATCCCCATGCCCTAAGGCATGCCTTTGCGACCCATCTTCTTAATGCGGGGATGGATTTGAGATCCATTCAAGAACTTCTTGGACATTCAAGTCTTGCAACCACTGAGAAATACACTAAGATACAATATGAACATCTCTTAAAGGTTTATATGCAGGCTCATCCCCGAGCTAAATCCTCAAAGGATCAATAAAAAGCTCTTGGAAAACCCCTTTTTAGTAATAAAATTTTAGGAAACCTTTTTCTGGGGGAGAAGATGAAAGAGGAATCTCAGGTGATAAAGGTTCGTTATGAAAAGCTTGAAAAACTTATTTCGCAAGGTATTAATCCTTATCCCAATGATTTTAAACCCAAAGACAAGGCCAAATTTATAAAGGAAAGATTTGCTGAAGTCTCTCAAGAGGAGCTTGAAAAGAGAAATATTGAATTTGTAATAGCTGGAAGAGTGATGTCCAAAAGAGAGATGGGAAAGCTCATATTTTCTCATCTTCTTGATGAAACAGGAAAAATTCAGATTCTTCTTGCCAAAAATGAATTAGAATCAGAAAAATTTGAGTTCTTTAAAAAGATGATTGATATTGGGGATATTATTGGGGCAAGGGGGCGGGTTATAAAAACAAAAACGGGTGAAGTAACCATTCTTGTTAAGGATTTTAAGCTTCTTACCAAATCTTTAAGGCCTCTTCCTGAAAAGTTTCACGGTTTAAAGGATGTGGAATTGCGATACCGCATGCGATATTTAGATCTTATAATGAATGAGAGAACGAGAGAAATTTTTAGGACAAGAACTCGCATTATTCAATACATAAGGGACTATCTTATTTCTGAAGGGTTTCTTGAGGTGGAAACACCTATGATGCATCCCATTGTAGGAGGAGCTGCCGCAAAGCCCTTTGTGACCTATCACAATGCCCTTGATATGAATCTTTATCTGAGAATTGCTCCAGAGCTATATCTTAAGAGACTTATTGTAGGAGGCTTTGAGAAGGTCTTTGAATTGAACAGAAACTTTCGTAATGAGGGAGTTTCAAGCCGGCATAATCCAGAGTTTACCATGCTTGAGTTTTATGAGGCCTATGCCACCTATGAGGACCTTATGAAAAGAACAGAAGAGCTCTTTTATGGGCTTTCTGTTGATATTAAAGGATCCCCCAAAATAGAATACCAGGGACAAATAATAGATTTCACTCCTCCCTTTAAAAGGGTTAATTTTCTTGAAGCCCTGGTTGAGCTTGGAGGTGTCCCAAGAGAAATCTTGAGAGATAGAAATGCCCTTTTGAATTTCGCAAAAGAAAAAGGGATAGAGCTAAATGTGAAGGATCCAAGGATTGGAAAGTGGTGGACAAAACTTTTTGAGGAACTTGTGGAACCCAAATTGATTCAGCCCACTTTTGTAATTGAATATCCCATTGAGGTTTCGCCTCTTGCAAGAAGAAGCGATAAAAACCCAGAGGTTGCTGAGCGTTTCGAGCTTTACATCGCAGGAAAAGAGGTTGCCAATGCCTTTTCGGAGTTAAACGATCCTCAAGACCAATTGAAAAGATTTGAAGAACAGATTAAGTTGAGAGAGGTAGATGAAGAAATTCCCCCAGAAATTGATTATGATTTTATTAGGGCCCTTGAATACGGCATGCCCCCTTGCGCTGGAGAGGGAATAGGTATTGATAGGGTGGTTATGATTTTCACAGATTCTCCTTCTATAAGAGAGGTAATACTCTTTCCCCATCTGAGACATAGAGAAGATCTGTGAAGTTAAAGATTTCCTGGGAGATCTGGTTAGCCTTTAAGTATCTTCTTGCGCCTAAAAGAGAGAGATTTACAGGGATTATCACTATCCTTGCTCTAATAGGGGTTATTCTTAGTGTAGCTTCTTTAACCATTGTAAATGGGGTTATCACAGGATTCAAAGAAATCATCACTGACAAAATATTGAGTTTAAATCCCCACATAAGTTTAAGTTTTCACAATCCCAAGGAGGGAAAAGAAATTCTTAAAATCATTGAAAGGGTGATTCCCAAAAGGGAGATTATGGGGATTCAATTAGTTTCTGTGGAGCAGGGGCTTATCATAAAGGCAGGAAACCCTGTGGGTATTATTCTTAAGGCAGTTGATTTAAAGGAATACTCTAAAGAAAGGGGGTTCAAATATTTTAAGGTTCAAAGGGAGGTTTCTGATGAAAGGGCCCTTCCTGTTGTGATAGGAGCAAGGCTTAGAGAAAAGCTTGGAATTGCCCAAGGCGAAACTTTATCCTACTTGACTCTGGAAGGAGTTTATACTCCCTTTGGATTTTTTCCTAAAATTTCCACTCTCAAAGTGGTTGGTTTTTTTGAGACAGGGCTTTATGACTATGACCTGAATCTTGTTTTTACTCCCTTTGAAGTTTTCTCTAACTTGAAAAACCCTCAAAATTTTTCTTTGGAGATAAAGCTTAGGGATCCTTTCAAATCCAATGAATACAAGCAAAAACTTTTGAGGAATCTTGGGCTATCTTATTTTGTGCTTGACTGGCAGGAATGGAACAAAAATCTCTTTTCAGCCTTAAAAATGGAAAAACTGGGTTTATTTGTGGTATTGAGTCTCATGGTTACAGTCTCTCTTTTTACCATTCTTTCTGCCATGGTCATGCTCGTTTCTGAAAAAAGGCTTGATATTGCCATTTTAAGATCCCTTGGGGCAACTTCAAAAAATATTATGAGAATCTTCTTCTTTGCCGGATTCTTTCTATCTATTTTTGGGGTAATTTTAGGTTTATTTTTGGGGATTGTAACAGGCCTTTTTCTTTCCAAATATCCCGTTGTGAAGCTTCCTGGAGAGGTCTATCCCGTTGAGTATTTGCCTTTAAGTCTGAAAATGTTTGATCTTTTTCTTATTGGATTTGTTACATTGTTGATAAGTCTTATTTCTTCCCTTTATCCTGCAAAAAAGGCCTCATCTATGAATCCGGCAGAGATTTTAAGGAAAGAATAAAATGTTTTTGGAATTAAAGGGGATAAAAAAAGTTTTTTATAACGGGGAAAGGGTTATTGAGGTTTTAAAGGAAATAGATTTATGGGTAGAAAAGGGTGAAAAAATAGCTATTGTTGGCCCATCAGGTTCTGGTAAAACCACCCTTTTAAATATCATAGGAACCCTTGATAAACCAACCTCAGGAGAGCTTTTCATTAATGGCAAAAAGATAGATTATGAAAAGGAGGAGGAGCTTTCTTTACTTAGGAGAAGAAAAATTGGATTTGTCTTTCAATTTTATCATCTTCTTCCAGAATTAAATGTTTTTGAAAATCTTATTATTCCAGGGCTTATTGATGGTTTACCTTTTGGGGATATTGAAAAGATTGGAGAGGAGCTTTTGGTGCGCTTAAGATTATCACATAAAAAGGATGCCAGGGTTTACACTCTTTCTGGTGGAGAGAGGCAAAAGCTTGCCATAGGAAGGGCCCTTTTTCTAAAGCCTGAGCTTTTGCTTGCTGATGAACCTACAGGAAATCTTGATCCTGAAAGTGCAAAGGAGGTCCTTCAACTTTTTCTCGAATTAAACAAGGAATTCAACACAACTCTGCTTATGGTTACTCACAATATGGAGATTGCAAAAAAAATGGACAGAATATATTTACTTAAAGAGGGTTTTCTTGTAGAATATAAAAAACCTTGAGGGACATTTTAGTGAGCCTTAAAGGAAGTTTCAAAGTTTTTCTTTTCATTATTTTAGGCTTTCTTTTTGTTTTTCCTCTTTATGCCAAAGAGAAAATTCTTTTATATAATCAAAGGGGTTTTGGTGAGCCTTTAAAAGAGGAAGTTCTCAAGAAATATCTTGAGGGATTAAAAAAGAAGTTTTCCGAAGCTAATTATGACCTTGAAATTAAAACCTTTCCTGAAAGGGACGCTTTAGCTTTTCTTAGGGCTGGAGAGTATATTGGAATAGGCGAGGTAAAGTTGACTCTGATAAAAGACGCTGTGAGTCTTGATTGGAAGATCTATCGAGCAGGAAAAAGGAATCCCCTTTACTTTTTTGTGACAGGAAAGGTAGAAAATTTGGAAGCTCTCTATGAGGAGACTCTAAAGGAAATAAAGAGAATTCTTGAGGAAAAAATTATTATTGAAGGTATAAAATTTTCAGGGAACAAAAGAATTGGAGAGGATGTGCTTTTACCAAAACTTAAGAGCAAAGCAGGAGAAATTTTAAACTTTGAAGTTCTTAATGAGGATTTAAAAAATCTCTTTAAACTTGGATATTTTGAGGAGGTTGAGGTTGAACTCGATGAAGGCGAAAAAGGAGCTATTATAACTTTCAAGGTGGTTGAGAGGCCTTCTATTAAGGCAATAACCTTCAAGGGAATTAAAGAGGCAAAAAAGGAGGATCTTGCCAAAATAATTGAAATCAAAGTAGGAGATATTCCAACACCAGAAAAGTTAAACAAAGCCTTGGAGAACATAAAGGCCTATTATGAGCAACTTGGATTTCATGGCACAGAAATAAATGTTGAAACGAAAAAGGTAAATCCAACTCAGATAGAGCTTGTTTTTGATGTTAAAGAAGGCAAGAAAAAATATATCAAAAGAATTGAATTTGTTGGTAATAAGGCTTTCAGCGAAAAGGATTTGAAGGGTTATCTTTCGGTATCGGAAAAAACTTTATTTTCCCCTATAAAAAAATATGTGAGATACCTTACCGCAGTGATAAGTCCCGAGCCTCAGGCTGAGCCTGGAGTTTATAATTTAGCCTATCTTTATAGGGATCTTGGAAAGATAGAAACTGCCTATAAAAATAAGGGATATATTGAGATTAAAATTGGAGAGCCCCAGATCATAGAAGAAGATGATGGCGTTATCATTAAAATCCCCATTGAAGAGGGGCCTCAGTATAAAGTCAAAGAAGTAAAAATTATTCAGGACCTCTTTCCAGAGGAAGAAATCTATAAAAGGTTAAATATCAAACCAGGAAAGATTTTCAGTCTTGGAGAGCTTAAAGAAGATGAAGTTATTGTTACTCATCTTTTTTCAGATTTTGGTTATGCCTATGCCAAGGTGGATACCAATTTTGAAAAGATCCCTGGTGAAAATGCCTTAAAGGTTACTTTTAAAGTGGATAAAGGCCCGATGGTTTATGTTAACCGCATAGAAATTGAGGGTAATACTAAAACAAGAGACAAGGTGATTAGAAGGGAAATTTTACTTGCTGAAGGCTGGCCCTATTCAGGAAAGAGACTTGAAAAAAGCGAGGAGCGCTTAAGAAGGCTTGGATTTTTTGAGGATGTAAAGATAGAAAAAGAAAAGGGAGTTAAAGAAGAGGATTTAAACCTTAAAGTTAAGGTAAAGGAAGCCCTAACAGGGACTTTTAGCATAGGAGGAGCCTATAGCTCAAGTGAAGGCTTTGTGTTTATTACTGAGGTAACCCAGAGAAACTGGCTTGGGAAAGGCCAAAGGGTTAGTGTGTCTGCTAAATTGGGCACCCGCTCAAGTCGTTATTCTATTAATTTCTTTGATCCCTACTTCAGGGATACTCGCTATTCCTTGGGATGGTCCCTTTACAATTACGAGACCAAATATGAGGATTTTACAAGAGATAGCAAAGGTGGGTCTGTAAAAATTGGGTATGTTTTTACTCCAGAGTTTTCAGCCTATCTGGGTTATCGTTATGATGATACCAATCTTAAAGATATAATGAACAATTCTTCTATAATAATTCAGGAATCAAAAAATATTCATGTAACCAGTGCCCTTGAGTTTGGGGCCCTTTATGACTCAAGAAATAAATTTTTCCTGCCAACTAAGGGTTGGTATCACGAACTTGGGCTTTCCTATGCAGGAGGCTTTCTTGGAGGAGACAGCAATTTTAGTAAATTCACTGGAGAGCATCAGGTTTATTTTCCCTTAGGAAAACTCACAGGACACCTTGTTTTTGGTTATGGCTATATAACAGAGGGGTCTGGGAAAAGGGTTCCTGTTTATGAGAGGTTTTTCCTCGGAGGAATTAATTCCGTAAGGGGCTATAAATTTGGAGATATATCTCCCGTTGATCCTACAACGGGGGAAAGAATTGGTGGAACAAGAATGTTCTATTTCCAGGGAGAAACTATCTTTCCCCTTTTAAAGAATATCAACTTAAATGGTGTTGTTTTTTATGATATGGGATCTGTTTGGAGCCAAAAATACAAATTTAGCTCCTCGGAGATAAGAAAGAGCATAGGAGTTGGAATTCGCTGGTTTTCACCTCTTGGGCCTTTAAGAATTGAGTGGGGATATAATATTGATAAAAAGCCTAAAGAAGATAGCTCTAACCTGAATTTCCAAATTGGCGGTGGCTTTTAGATAAAACCTTTAAAAGAGTCTCCTGAAGGGTTTCAATAGTATAGGGTTTTGGAA
>CAZQQV010000009.1:0-35877 GCA_964595655.1 uncultured Caldimicrobium sp. | reverse complement strand
CACTGCTTTTTTAAAATTAAAATTGCAAAATTTATGCCTTAAAGATGTGAGCAGATTCTGATTTTTCTTTTACAATATTGTTGGTTAATTGAGGGAAAAGAGACTTTTTTGTCGTGGGAGATCTGGTTTTTCTCTTTCTTCAGGTTCAAATATTTTTATTGTTCCATAGACTCCGTCGTATCCTCCCTTGGCATAGACTTTTCCTTCTCGAACTCTTTTTATGGCTTCAAAGAGCTTTTCTGGCAAAATCTCAGAGAGTTCTGAAAGCTCTTTTTTAAGAAGAATATCGAATTCGGTACCAACCTTTTCCACATACTGGTGATATAGTTTATCAAGGGTTTTGCTATTGGGATTCACATTAAAGACCTCTGCAAGAATTTCTAATAAAGGAACAAGGTGAACCGAATAGGGCTTACCTTCGGGTATATAATTTTCGGGTCTATCGGCAAGTTTTTCGATGCGGTGGAGAACTCCAATGGTTATAGGTTGCCCGCATACAGGACATTTATACCCGAGCTCCATAGTCTCTTTTGGGGTTAGCACCACTTTACAGGATCTATGGCCGTCAAGATGGTATTTTCCTTCCTCAGGATAAAACTCAATGGTATAGGCAATTTTGTTTTCTTTAATAGAATTATAGAAATTTTCATAGGTCATGGGATAAAAAAAGGCAGTGGCTTCTCTTCCGATTTTTGAAGGTGAATGGGCATCTGAATTGGAAACAAGGGTAATTTTATCAAGGGCAGAAATTCTCCAGTTCATCTCCGGATCGGAAGAAAGCCCAGTTTCTATGGCATAGATATAGGGAGTGGCCTCCCCAAAGGCTTCTTCAAGGCTATCAAAGCCAGAAAAGGCACCAAAGACAGAATACCAGGGTGTCCAGGCATGAGCAGGTATAATGAGAATTTCAGGTGAGATTTTAAGGAGATCCAGGGTTAATTTTTCTGCAGAGATGCCAAAAGTTGGCCTTCCATCAGCAGAGAGATTTCCAAGTTTGGAGAGATAAAGGTTTATTTCATCAACCACTTCAAAGGTTGGAGCAATAAGTATGAGATGTACCCTTCTGTTGCTTTTTCCTCCCTGAGAAAAAATAAGAGAAATTTCGGCAGATAAGACAAATTTAGAACCATTCTGGTCCTCATCTTTTACCATATAAAAGCCCGAGGCTGGGTCATATTCAAGGTAATCTTTAAGTTCCTTTAAATATTGGGGATGAGTAAAATCCCCGGTTCCGAGAAGGTCAAGGCCTTTCAATTTACCGACTTTAGAGAGGGTTTTAGGCTCCATATTCTTTGAGCTTGCCCGGCTGTATTTTGAATGCAAATGAAAATCAGCAAGAAAAGAATTTTGTAAGATCTCTTTGGGAGGTAATTTTTGATTTCTCATAAAGTTGATATAAAGTAATATGCCGGGGGCGGGATTTGAACCCGCACGGGATTAACTCCCACTGGATCCTGAATCCAGCGCGTCTGCCAGTTCCGCCACCCCGGCAAAAATTCAAAGTGTTTAATAATTTTAAATTAATTTTTCTCTTTGACAATAAAGGGTCTGAGTGCACTGGATTTTAAGATTTGGGTTTAGTTGGTAGCCGCGGCTTTAGCCTGCGAAAAATCTTGCGCAACCTAAAGGTTTTAGCTACCGCAAGAATTTAAAATCTTTTAGTCACCTCTTTAAAGGTTGTAAAGCCTTGGATAGCTTGTTAGATGATGTAATAGATGAAGGTTTTAGCCTATGAGTTTATTATGAGAGGAAATACCTCTTTAGTTTGCAATAAAAGGAAACAAAATCGTTTTGTGCTAACAAAAAGGCAGAATAAACATTGACAGGCTTTTAAAATAGGTTACACTAAGAAAAATCTGTAAAAAGGGGTGTGCATGGAGTTTGAGGCTGTAATTGGGCTTGAAGTGCATGCCCAGTTAAGCACCCAGAGTAAACTCTTTTGTTCCTGTTCCACTAAATTCGGTGCAGCTCCCAATTCTCAGGTCTGTCCTATTTGCACAGGTCAGCCCGGGGTCTTACCAGTAATCAATCGCAAGGCAGTAGAGTATGCGCTACGACTTGCTTTAGCCCTAAACTGTAAAATTAATCTTACCTCAGTTATGGCGAGAAAACACTATTTCTATCCTGATCTGCCCAAGAATTATCAGATTTCCCAATATGAGATTCCCATTGCAGAGGGTGGAGCCGTTGAAATAGAGATAAACGGAAAGAAAAAGACAATCGGGCTTGTGAGAATCCATCTTGAAGAAGATGCAGGAAAGCTTATTCACGACGAAAAACTTCCCTTTTCTTATGTGGATTTTAATAGGACCGGGGTTCCCCTTCTTGAAATAGTGAGTAAACCTGAAATTCACTCTCCTGAAGAGGCAGTGGCTTATCTTAAAACCTTAAGAAGCATTGTGCGTTATCTTGGAATTTGTGACGGAAATATGGAAGAGGGAAGTTTGAGGTGTGATGCCAATGTCTCTGTAAGACCCAAGGGAAGCTCAGTTTTTGGTACAAAAGTGGAACTTAAAAATATGAATTCCTTTAAGCATGTAGAAAGGGCCCTTGCCTATGAAATTAAGCGTCAAATTGGGCTTCTTCTTGAAGGAAAAGAGGTTGTCCAGGAGACAAGGCTTTATGATGAAGCAACTCAGACCACTCATCCTATGAGAGGAAAGGAAGAGGCCCACGATTACTGTTATTTTCCAGATCCAGATCTCATCGAAATTCAGCTTGAAGAGTCTCTTATTGAGAGAATAAAGGGGGAGCTTCCTGAGCTTCCTCAGGCAAAAAAAGAACGCTTTATGAGAGAATATGGTCTTGGGGCTTATGAAGCAGGAATTCTTACTGAGGAAAAGACCCTTGCTGACTTTTTTGAAGAAACCGTAAGGCTTTATCCCAATCCAAAGAATGTTTCAAACTTTATTTTAACTGAGGTCTTAAGATATCTCAACAGAGACAATGTGGATATTACTGAAACAAGACTTACTCCTAAGATGCTTGCAGAACTATTAGAACTTGTAGAAAAAGAAGTAATCTCTATTACTCTTGCTAAACAACAGGTCTTTCCTGAGGTTTACGAAAGGGGAGTATTCCCGAAACAAATTATTGAGGAAAAGGGATTAGTTCAGGAGAGTTCAGAGGAGCTTCTTAGAAAGCTTTGTGAAGAGGTTTTGAAGGAGAATCCTTCAGAGGTTGAAAAATATAAGGCAGGGAAAAAGGGGCTGCTTGGCTTTTTTGTTGGGCAGGTGATGAAAAAGACCCAGGGTAAAGCCAATCCAAAGGTTGTGAATAAAATACTAACAGAGCTTTTGGAGAAATAGTTGGATCTTCACAGGGAAAATCTTATTGAGCCTGAAAAGGCAGACTTCATAAGACCTTTCATCTGGACTGAGGAAGCATTATATATTCTTGATCAAAGGAAGCTTCCTCTAAAGGAAAAATATATCAAGGCTGAAACCCTTGAAGATGTAAGAAGTGCCATTCGAGAGATGCTTGTCAGAGGGGCTCCAGCCATAGGAATAGTTGCAGCCATTGGAATCTATGTGGGGCTAAAGGAGATAGAGAGAAAGAAAAAATTCCCTCTTTCTTTGAAAAAGCTTGAGAACTATTTCGGGGAGATGGAGTGGAAGCTTTCCACAGCAAGGCCAACGGCTGTAAACTTATTTTGGGCCCTTGAGAGGATAAAAAAAGTCTTCGAGGGGTATCTCCTCAGGTGGAACAAAGAGAATACAGAGAAAGTGGATAAGGAGCGTTTTAGTGAATTACTTGAGGGAATTAAAAAAGAAGCACTTTCTATCTGGGAAGAGGATATTCTTGCCAATCTTAAAATGGCAGAGGTTGGAAGCGAGCTTTTGCCTGAGGGAGGAATTTTGACCCATTGCAATACTGGAGCTCTTGCCACAGGAGGTTATGGGACAGCCCTGGGGGTAATCCGTAAGGCCTTTGAAAAGGGAAAAAAAATTAAGGTTTTTGTAGATGAAACAAGGCCCTACTTGCAGGGGGCAAGACTTACTGCCTGGGAATTGTCCAAAGTTAAAGTTCCCTATATAATAATAACAGATAACTCAGCAGGTTTTCTTATGAGAAAGGGGCTTATAAAGGCGGTAATTGTTGGAGCAGACAGAATTGCAAGAAATGGGGACACAGCCAATAAAATAGGAACCTATAGCCTTGCAGTGTTAGCAAAAACTCATGGTATTCCCTTTTATATCTGCGCTCCCTCTTCAACCTTTGATTTGAAAACCCCATCAGGGGAGAAAATTCCCATTGAGGAAAGAAATGAAAGGGAGGTTCTTTATTGCGCCGGCAAAAGAATAGCTCCCAAAAGAGCTAAGGCCTTAAACCTTGCCTTTGATGTAACACCTTCTGAGTATATAACTGCCTTTATTACAGAAAAAGGTGTTATTTATCCACCCTTTGAAGAAAATATTTTAAAAGTGATGGGAAATGTCTAAGGTAAAGGATTTACCAGAAAATACCCTCAATCGTCTGGTAATCTATCTTAAGGTTCTTGATAATCTTGAGAAGAAAAGGATAGATTCCATCTCCTCAGATGAGCTTGCAAGGAAGTGTGGTGTAAATTCAGCCCAGTTGCGAAAAGACCTGAGCTTTGTTGGGAATCTCGGCACCAAAGGGGTAGGCTACACAGTTAAAACTCTTAAATATCATCTTAGAAAATTTCTTGGAAGGGATCAGGAGTGGAACCTTGTGCTGGGTGGTCTTTCACCTCTTGGGGAATACCTTCTTTCCAACAAAAATTTGCAAAGAGAAGGCTTTTATTTTATGGCTGCCTTTGATATCCGTGAGGAAAACATTGGAAAGGTAATTAACGGAGTTTCCGTTTACAATCTTGAACAGCTTGGTTATGTGACCAAGGCCATAAATGTGGACATTGGAGTGATTACCTGCGAAGAAACTCCAGAAATTTATTATGAGGCCTTTGTTAAACACAACATAAAAGCCATTTTGAATTTAAGCCCCCTTCCTTTTTTTCCTGAAACAGAAGAATTACAAGTAGAAAATTTTAGCTTTGTTTTTGCCTTAACGAAACTTTCCTATTTCCTCAAAAATCTTAAATAAAGTCCAAAAATGAAAGCAAAGGTCTGGCGAAAAGATCCACGGGCAAAACTCCCAGAAAGAGGAACTCCTGGCTCCATTGGATATGACCTGTTTTCCCTTGAAGAAATGATAATCAATCCTGGTGAATTTAAGCTAATAAGAACAGGGCTTGTAATCAAGGCAGAACCACCTTACGGGCTTTTTATTTTTCCGAGATCATCCCTTTTTAAAAAGAAAGGTCTAATCATGCCCAATTCAGCAGGAATAATCGACTTTGATTATTGCGGGGAGGAAGATGAGGTAAAAATTCCTGTTTTGAATCTGGGAAAGGAGCCTGCAAAAATTGAGGCAGGTGAAAAGATTGCCCAAGCTGTGTTTATAAAAGTGGGATTTCCAGAAATTGAAGAAATCAGCAAAGAGGAACTGCCTGAAAAATCACGAGGAGGCTTTGGCTCAACAGGAGGCTATAATGAATCTTGAAGAACTCAAAGTGAAACAAAGAGAATTGTCTTCTCTCATATATGAAAATTTTAATAGAGAATTGTTTCCAATTTTTATTCTTTTCAGCTATTTAGGAGCCCGCATTTGCTATGCCGAAACCCATCCCCTTTCCCTTTTTGAAGAAGAAAAATTCAAAGACCCTGAGAGATTTAAGGGCTTTTTGTTGCATCTTAAAAGAGAAGGCCATTTTAGCGTTTTTGCGCACACTCCTTTATTTGTGGATACCTCAAAATTTTCTTTGGAAGAAAAATTTTCCCTTGCAAGTACCTTTTTTAAGGTTTTTTGGGATGAAAAAAAGGACCTTGCCCTTTTTAATTTGAGGCATCTTGCTGAAACCCTTGAGGATAACAGCTTTCTTCACCTCATTAATACTGAGCCAAGGCTTGATGAAATTGAGGTTATTTTGGCAAGAAATTTTGAAATTCTTTACAAGGGGAGGCTTTCAAATCTCGATAAGAGCCTTCTTAAGGAAAAAGAGGGTCTTTTTGCAGAGAAGGAGATAATAATTTTAAAAAGCTTTAGGGAAGACCCCTTTAACTGGATTGGGGTAATTGCGCACAATTTTTCGAGAATCTTTAGCCACCAATTTGTGAGACATACCTGGTTAAATTTCAATCAGAGATCCCATCGCTATACCAAGGTAGATAAATTTGTGATACCCAGGGTCTTTTCAGAAAACCATATAAGGCTTTATGAGGAGGCTATAAAATCGGGAATGAAGATTTATGAAGAGTTATGTAAAAATATGAAAAGGGAGAGTGCACGCTTTGTTGTGCCTCAGGGAGTTGCAACCACTGTTCTTGCAACAGGGCCTGAGCTTGTCTGGAGGGACTTTGTGGCAAAAAGGGCAATCCCTCAGGCCCAGGAAGAAATAAGGGATCTTGCCATCTTTTTGAAAGAAACTCTGGGTTTTTGAAAATAAAAGATTTGGTACCTTTCAGGCTGAGGGCTTCTTCTTTTTACATGGGCCTAAGCCCGTGGCTACCCTGTGGTGAATTTTGGCTTTATAGAAACTTTTATTGAACAGCCTTTTTGTAATTTTTAGAAATTCTTGAGGAAGGATTGGCCTGTGTTATAGTTTAAAATTATGAGAGGAAATCTAAAAAGGGCCTGTAGCTCAGCGGATAGAGCGCAGGGCTCCGGACCCTGAGGTCGGGGGTTCAAATCCCCCCAGGCCCGCAAAGCAATTCAGCTATAAAATATCTCTTTGTAAAAGAAAAGATATTTGCACTTAAGGCGACTGAAGTGTCACTCAAAAACTCTTAAAAGAATTTTTCTTGCGGGCTAAAGGTCTTGCGACTACCATAAACAATAAACCCTTTTCACATAAACTTTTTTAATTTTTAATGGGATAAGTCAAAAGTTTAAGCATAAAAATGGTTGCATAAGAGCCAGAGGGCAGGAAAAACTTAAAGCGTACCCTGGATTTATCAATTTCAAGAATTTTCAAATTTTCAGGAAAAACTATAATTTTTCTTGCACCTGGGTTGAAAATTTTTAAATCAGCGATTTCTTTGTTAAAAAGTGCTTCCAAGTTTTCCTGCTGAATAACTCTCAAAATCTCCCTTTTAAATTCTTCTGGTCCCTTCCATTCAAAAACCTCTTCACTAATAAAAGGTAATTGGAGATCAATATATTCCTTTAAAAGAGGATTTAGCTCTTTGTAAAAGGCAATTTTTTCCTTTCTCACAAACTCAACCTCATAATAATTGCTATATTTTCTTAAAAAATTTGCAAGAACTCTATTCCAAAGAAGACTCTGATAGGAAAAGAGAAAAAGAAGTTTTAAGTGTTTTGGAAAAACTCTGAAGGCCTTTTCAGCATCTCCCTTCTTTATGTAAGTGAGTAAAACCCTTTTTTCAATTGGGGAAAGATGAGCTGCCCTTTTAAAAAATTCCTCCCACTTTCCCCAGAGTCTCTTTAGAAGACTTCCTCTGCTTGGATGTTGACAAAAATATTCCTTTAATGCCTCTTCCAAGCCCTTTTCAAGAGCTATTTTGACAAAGGGTTTTTTCATATAGAGATCAGGGGCAAATCTTTGCTCTCCAAAATAATTGGCAAAGCCAATATCCTTAATGATTTCTAATCTTTTCACTATTATTTTGGGATTAACCGATCTTAAAGTAATGGTAAAGAGATTTCCCTTTGCATCACCTAAGCTTAAGGGTTTTTCTGTCTTTCCAAGATATTCAAGAGTAAAGTTGGGCAATTGGAGATTCTTTTCTGGGCCATCCTCAATGGAAAGATATTGCACAGTAACCGCTCTTTTATCCTTTAAGCCACAAAAACCAATTCTACTTCTTGGAATTTTCCAGTATTTTTGAATAAGATCAATTACATTGAGGGTATTTATATTTCTCTTTTTCAGGCGATAGTAGGAAAAGGGGCCCTTATCTCCAAGAGGTGGTAAATCAAGAATCTCTTCAACTACAAAGTCCTCAGGCCTAACCTTTAGAATTGAAGTAAATTTTTTCATAGCAAGGAAAAATTAAACATTCTTTAAAACTTTTCTACTATTGTTATAATGGGCCTTGAGGCATAAAAAAGTTTTTGCGACTTTGATAAATCATCCTAAGATCCTGCAGATGCTAATTTGTGGATTTTTACGGAGGGCCTAAAACCTCCAGCTACTCATCATTTAATTTTTCGTTTTTTCCAGATTATGATAGCCGCATGCTTTAGCTTGCGTCAGATTTTAAATTTTGGGGTAGCCTCAACCCTTAGGTTGGGTAAAATTTTTCGCAGCCTAATGGTCTTTTTCGGCTCCCAAATTAATGCTTTTGGTTATGGAGGTAGCTGCAAGTTTTAGCTTGCGTGTTTTCTTGCGGGCTAAAGGTCTTGCGACTACCTTGTTATGAAATTTTTGCAGGCTAAGGCCCGCTCCTACAGGATTGATCAAGGATTACCCCCTCCTTGAGGAGGGGGTAAATTTTATAACTAAAGTTCTACACCCTCTTCAGTATACTTGGCAACAAGGTCACCTACTTCTTGAGTGGTATAACCCATTTTTCCAGCTGATAAGCTTTTCAGATGATCCCTGCAAACTTTGATAACAGCCCTTTCAATGGCCTGAGAGGCCTCAAGAAGGGCATTATCCTTGAACTTTTCTCCTAACCATTCAAGCATCATCATTCCTGCACAGATAGCTGCAAGGGGATTTATTACATTTTTCCCTGTATATTTTGGAGCAGAGCCTCCAATGGGTTCAAACATGGAAACACCCTGTGGATTGATATTTCCACCTGCTGCAATTCCCATACCACCTTGAATCATAGCTCCAAGGTCAGTGATAATATCTCCGAACATGTTGTCTGTAACAATTACATCAAACCACTCTGGATTTTTTACAAACCACATACAGGTTGCATCCACATGGGCATAATCCTTTTCAATATCAGGATATTCCTCTCCCACCTCCTGAAAGACTCTCCACCACAAATCCCAGGCATAGGTAAGCACATTGGTTTTACCCACAAGGGTAACCTTTTTCTTTTTGTTTCTCTTTCTGCAGTATTCAAAGGCAAAGCGAATGCAGCGTTCAACTCCCATGCGGGTATTGATGGATTCCTGAATGGCAACCTCATAGGGTGTTCCCTTTCTTAAAAATCCTCCTCCTCCAGCATAAAGCCCTTCAGTATTTTCTCTTACAACTACAAAATCTATGTCTTCGGGCCCCTTGTCTTTGATAGGGGTCCAAACCCCAGGATAGAGCTTCACAGGTCTTAAATTCACATATTGATCAAGTTCAAAACGAATTCTAAGAAGAATCTCCTTCTCAAGGATTCCAGGTTTAACATCAGGATGCCCGATGGCTCCAAGATAGATGGCATCATGTTTTTTTAGCTCCTCAATGCCACCTTCAGGAATGGTCTCACCTGTTTTAAGATATCTCTCTCCACCCCAATCAAAATAATTCCATTGAAATTTAAGATTAAATCTTCTTGCTGCAGCCTCAAGAACTTTTACCCCTTCCCGAATGACTTCAGGGCCTGTTCCATCACCAGGAATAACGGCAATTTTATAAACTCTTTCACTCATAGAACTTCCCCCTACCAAAATTTTTTAAACCTTATAATATAACCCAATCTCTAACTTTACCAAGCCCTCTTAAACTATTTCCTATATAGAGTTCTCCCCTTTCAAGGTCTTCTATTTTAAGAGGATATTCTTTGGCAAGTCCTTTTTTGAGCATTTCCTCCCTCAATATCCCAGGTAAAAGGCCAAATTCAAGAGGAGGAGTCAAAAAGATTTGCTCTCTCTTTAAAAAAATATTGGAAATGGTTCCCTCAAGAAGATAATTTTCATCATTATAAAAAAGAATTTCCGCAAAGCCAAGTTCTTCAGCCTTTTTTCGATAAAAATCGTATTCCTCTCTGTTTGTGGTTTTGTGAAAATGAAAAAGATTTCTGGGAGTGCCCCTTTTAACAAGACCAACCCTTAAGTCTTTTTCCCCCCAGGTTGAAGCATCTAAAGGTTTGCTTTCTATTTTAAGATTACCCTCAGGAGATAGAATCAATTTCACCCGAAGGGGAGCTTCCTTTTCTGCAAGTCTTTTCTTTAAGAAATTCAAAAAATTGGCATAAGTTTTTAACTCACTGGGTATAGCAAAGTTGAAAAAGCGTGCTGAATTTAGGAGTCTTTTATAATGAAGTTTAAGCCTTGGATTTTCTTCATCCCACAAAAAGGTCTCAAAGAGCTCAAAATAGGGAAGGGGTGAAAAGAAGAATTTTCCTTTGAGTTTTGTTTCTTCAAACTCCCTTTCGGGGTCACTATCCCACACAATACCTGCGCCCACTCCCAGCTCTCCCTGATAGAGACCTGAAGAAAAGGGTTTTAAAAGCGCTGTTCTTATGGCCACATTGAAAAGAAAGTCTCCTTTAGGGGATATAAAGCCCAGGGCACCGGTGTAAACATTTCTTGGCTCTTTCTCAAGTTCTCTTATAATTTCCATAGTCCGAATTTTTGGAGCCCCTGTGACTGAGCCGCAAGGGAAAAGGGCCTTAAAGATTTCATAAAGACTGGTTTTCCTTAAATTTCCCTCAACTGTGGAAATCATCTGATGAAGTGTTGGATAAGTTTTTATTTTAAAAAGTTCTTTCACCCAGACTGAGCCTGAATGACAAACCCTTCCAAGGTCGTTTCTTATAAGATCAACTATCATAATATTTTCAGCCTGGGTTTTAAGATCTTCCTTTAAAGACCTCTTAATTTTTTCATCGGGGGTTTTAAAAGGAGCCCTTTTTGCCGTCCCTTTCATTGGGGAGCTTATAAGTTTTTCACCTCTTTTTTCCAAAAAAAGTTCAGGAGAGAAAGAGAGAATAATATAATCTTTGCAAGGAAAATAACAGGCATATTGGCATCTTTGAGAAAAAAGAAGAGCCTGAAAGAGCTCATAGGGGTCTCCTTCAAAGAGAAATTTGAACTTCACTGTGAAGTTAACCTGATAGGTATCTCCTGAAGCAATATAATCCTTGATTTTAGATAAAGCCTGGAGATATTCTTCCTTTGAGACATTTAAAGTTTCAGAAAAAATTTTAAAAGAAGGTTTGCCTTTTAGAGGGTAAAGTGGTAAGAGCCTTTTCTTTTTGAAAAAAATAAAATGGGAAAGGGGTATTTCAGGTTTTCTGTAAAGATTAAAAAGTCTTTTTTCAAGAAGATAGCCAAGTTCATAAGAAAAAAAGCCAAGGCCGTAGAGCCCTTTTTTAACTTTTTTTTCTATGGCTTCAAAAAAAGAGAGAATTTTGGAAGGATCTTCAGTTTCTAAAAGAATCTCATCTTCAGGCTCAAGAAAAATGTTTGCTTTGAAGGGCAAAGATTGAGCATTAACCCAGAGAGGGCCTCTCATTCCTTTTCAAGGAGTGTAATAAACAAGATGAAAAGGAGAAGGACAAGGGAAAAAATTAAAAAATTAGAAAAGTTAAAAAAAGAACCAGCGCCTTCTATGGATGGAAAAACAGCTGGCAATGAAAAAAGGATAGCCAAAAGACCCTCTAAAATGGAGAAACGAATTAAAAATTTCAAAAGTTTTTTTCTGAATTTCCATTTCCTTTCAAGCTGGGGTTTTAATTCTATAAGAAATTGTAAGATTTTCGTCAGGTTATTCATTTCTTGAGTTATTGGTTTTATCTCTTTGGCAAGGTCTGATCGAAGAAGTCTTTTATTGATGCGCTGAATGAGTTCAAAAGCAGTTTTAAGCCTTTGCCCAAAAATTGCATCTTCTACTTTGTAGGGATACTCTTGCCAGAATTTTTCACAGATTCGGTATTGCGCTATTGCTCTTTCGAGCTCTCCTCTGAATTTTTTTTGCTTGGCAACTAAATAACCACTCAATTCAAGGGAGAGCTCAAGGGCTCTTTTTGAGGCATCCTCAATGGAGCGAATTCCTCCCTGATAAATTTTTCTTTGAATTTCCTTGATTTTTTCCAAATATTCCCCTCTTTCGCTTTCAGTCATAACTTCCTTAAGCTTGTGAAATTTGTCTTCAGCATCCCTTAATCTATTTACGGCATCCTCACGAGCTCTGGAGATAGCCTTTTCAAGTTCTATCTCCAATTCCCTTTGATGCTTGATAAATTTGGGTTCTAAAAAGGCAACATAAATAGTAAAGGGATGCTGAAAATAGGGGAAAATTTTTTCAAAGTTCTCCTCTTCTTCGTAAAGGAGAAGATTTTGAAAATAAAGAGCAGGCATACAGGAGCTATCAGTTGCTAAAGCAAGTTTATAATTGTCTAAAGCTCCAATTGCATCTCCTAAATAATGATTGATATAACCTTTAAGAAAATAGAGATAGCTTTGAACAAAGAGATTGCTGGTTAAAGAAAGGGCGTTTTCAATATGATAAAGGGCCCTTTGAAAGTCCATTTCAAGAAGAGAAATCATCATAAGTCCCAAATGAATTCGAAAGTCCCCTTCTTCAAGGGCTTTAAATTTGGTTTCTGCACTTTTAAGTCTTTGATAAATTAAATCCTCAAGAGCAAGGAATAGTTCACCCCCTCTTAAGGGAATTTGCAAAGGTTTCCAAAGGGAGGCCCAGTTCTGAATTCCTTCGGGAAGATAAAAAGGAATTTTTAAAAAGGAGGGAAAGAAGTAAAAATGGCGGATGTAAAAATAATCCAAGAAACCCTCTGTTAATTGCTGATTTTGATAGGCCTCTTTTAAATTTTTGGCAAGATCAACCAGGGAATAATTTAGAACTTCCTTGAATTTTTCAAAGCTTTCTAAAATTTTTAAGCCCGGGCATTTATCACTTTCATGCCAATGGCTTTGACAAAAGAAACAGGGTTTTTCAAGGGGCACAAAAAAAATGTCTTTGAAATTGAAAAGAAAGTTAGGTTCTACCGTTGCAGGAAAAACAAGCTCCTCAAAGTTATCAGAAATTTCAATAAATTTGTAAAAGAGTTTGCCTTCAGAAAGGGCTTTTGAAATTTTATTCTTTATATCTTTGGAGAAATAAATTTTTCCTGGACGAAAAATAGGGGTGTCAGGGGGATAAAAATCCCTCTCGGTGAGAAAAAGGATTATGGGAAGAGGGGCCTCTCTCAAATCTTCTGAAAAGGTTTCCTTTAAAGTGTAAAGAAGGTCATTTAACTTTACTAAATTTTCCTCATTGATTTCAAAAAGATAGGGCCTCTTTTTTTCAAGGGTCTTTGATAGGTAATCTTCAAGGGTTTCAAGGAAGTGTTTGCTCCTTGTTTTGAAGAGGAGGTGAAGAAGTGGAGTTACAGGTCTAATTTTTAAAAGCATTTCGTGCAACCAAAAGGATAAGTCCTATAGTTATAGCTAAATCTGCTACATTAAAGGCAGGCCAGTGAAAGTTTTTATAATGAATATCAATAAAATCAAGCACTGCACCAAAGCTAACCCTATCAAGCCAGTTTCCAAGGCCGCCTCCAAAGATAATGCCAAGGAGGGCTTTATTAAATTTATCGGTCTTTCTGGCATAAAAATAAAGTAATAACATAATCAGAGGAATAAGAATAGTGAGAAGAATTTGAAAGGTCTCAGGGGAGCCTCCCATGAAACCAAAGGCTACTCCCTTATTCCACACTTTAACCAGATTTAAAAAGGAAGTGATCTCAATAATGGTATAATCTGCTCGCAGAATAAGATATTTTGTCAATCTGTCAAGTAAAAAGACAAAAAAGGCAAAAAGATAAAAGATTTGCATAAATTAGGAAATTGATTTTATTACATTAAAACAGCGACTGCAAAGAGCTGGGTTTTCAAGGGTTCCAACCTCTGGCCTTCTTTGCCAGCACCTTTCACATTTCTTATAAGTTGTGGGAAGGACCCAGATTTTTAAATCTTTAATTTCTTCTCCTTCACAAAAGACTCCCTCTTTTGAGGGAGCACCTTCTGAGAACTTTGCAACCATAAGAAAATATTCCCAAAAGGCAGTCTCTTCAAGAATTTCTTTATAATCCTCTCCTCCTTCAAAATAAACCTCTGCCTCAAGGGAACTTCCAATAATTTTTTTATCCTTTCTTGCAATCTCAAGGACTCTAAGAAATTCTTCCCTTAAAGCAAGAATTTTTTTCCATTTAAGAAGCTCTTCTTCAGGGATTTCAAAGCTTAACTCAGGAAAATCCGCAAGAAAAACCGAAGGCTCCTTTTTAGGATAGGGTAAAAATTGCCAGATTTCTTCAGCTGTAAAGGAAAGAATCGGGGCCATAACCTTGACCAAGGTATCAAGGGAATAATATAAAACTGTTTGGGTTGCCCTCCTTTTAAAGCTATCCGGGGCTTCACAATAAAGGTAATCCCTATTGATATCTATAATTAGGGAAGAGAGCTCAACTGTGCAAAACCTATGGATTTCATAAGTAACAAGATGGAATTCAAAATCTTCATAGGCCTTCCTTATTTTCTTAAGAGTTTCTGAAAGCCTATGAAGAATGTATCTTTCAAATGAGGGAAGTTTCTCAAAGGGTATTAGATCCTTCTCAGGATTAAAATCGTAGAGATTTCCCAGCAAAAACCTGCAGGTATTTCTGATTTTTCTGTAAGTTTCAACCAGTCTGCTTAAAATTTCTTCTGAGATTTTGATATCGTCTCTATAGTCTTCTGCTGAGACCCAGAGGCGAACAATTTCTGCACCGTATTTTTTGATGAGATCCTGGGGATGAATGACATTTCCAAGGCTTTTGGACATTTTTCTTCCCTTTCCATCAACCACAAAGCCATGGGTGAGAATCATTTTATAGGGTGGAACCCCTCTTGTTCCAACTGAACAGAGAAGAGAACTCTGAAACCAGCCCCGGTGTTGATCTGACCCTTCAAGATAAAGATGAGCAGGGAAACAAAGGTCCTTTTCCTTTTCAAGAACACCTGCAAAGGAGACCCCTGAGTCAAACCAAACATCAAGGATATCCTTTTCTTTTTCAAAAGAGGTGCCTCCACAATGGGGGCACCTTGTTCCCTCAGGTAAAAGTTTTTCAGCCGGCTCTTCAAACCAGGGATCACAGCCCTTTTCTTCAAAGAGGGAAATTACCCTTTCATAATACTTAAAGTCCTTAAGATATTCTCCGCACTCTTTGCATTTAAAAACTGTAATAGGAACTCCCCAGACCCTCTGGCGGGAGATACACCAATCAGGTCTTCTCTCAAGCATACTTTCAAGGCGATTTTTTCCCCAATAGGGGATAAATTTCACATTTTTTAAACTTTCAAGGGCCCTTTTCCTTAATTCCTTGGCCTCCATGGAAATAAACCATTGGTCTTCAGCCCTGAAAATGATAGGTTTTTTACATCTCCAACAATGGGGATAACTGTGAGAAATCTTGTCTGCCTTAAGAAGGAGATTCCTTTTTTTCAGTTCCTCAAGTATTATAACATTGGCCTCATCAAGGCTTAGACCTCCAACAAGAGGAATATCCTTGAAAAATCGGCCTTCCTGGTCAACGGGAGTGTAAACTTCAAGTCCATATTTTAATCCCACCTGATAGTCTTCTTCCCCATGTCCTGGAGCAATGTGAACAATTCCTGTTCCTGTTTCAAGGGTAACAAAATCAGCAAGAATAATAAGGGAGTCCCTCTCATAAAAGGGATGCTTGGTTTTGTAGCCTTCAAGAAAATCTGGTTTAAATCTTGCAAGAATTGGTGAAAGTTCAGAATTTAGTTCTGCACAAAGGGCTGAAAGTCTTCCTTCTGCAAGGATGAGATATTCATCCTTCCATTCCACAAGGACATAGTCAAACTCGGGGTTTAGGGCAAGGGCTAAATTGGCAGGTAAAGTCCAAGGTGTGGTTGTCCAGATAACCATGAAAAGAGCTTTATTAAGGGTTAAACCGAGGGTTTTTTCAAGAATTTTTGTGGTTTCCTCTTTTAAGGGAAACTTCACATAGATGGAGGGAGAGGTATGGGGTTCATATTCCACTTCGGCCTCAGCAAGGGCTGTAACACAGGTTGGGCACCAAAAAACAGGTTTTTTTCTTCTATACACCTGCCCTGTTTCCAGGAATCTCAAAAATTCCCGGGCAATGGTTGCCTCATAAGAGGGACTCATGGTGAGATAGGGCTTTTCCCATCTTCCAAAGACCCCAAGTCTTTTGAATTCCTCTCTTTGGATGTTGATGAATCTCTCTGCATATTTTCTGCAGGCTTCTCTAACCTTAAGGGGTGGAAGCTCTCCTCTTTTAATTTTGAGTTCTTTTTCCACATTGAGTTCGATGGGAAGGCCGTGACAATCCCAGCCTGGAACAAAGGGGGAATAAAAGCCAAGCATGGTCTTGCTTTTTACAATGATGTCTTTAAGAATTTTATTTAGGGCAGTGCCAAGATGAATGTGTCCGTTTGCATAGGGAGGGCCATCATGCAAAATAAAGGGCTCTGCATTTTTTCTTTTTTCAAGCATTTTTTCGTAAATTTTTTCCCTTTCCCAAAAGGCTAAAAACTGGGGCTCTCTCTCTGTGAGGTTTGCCTTCATGGGAAAATCCGTCTTTGGAAGATTGAGGGTATCTTTCCAATCCATTTTTTCCTCCCCGCAAAACCACAAAAGATTTTTGTTCTATTTTAACACATTTTTGAGATTGCACATTAACTTAAAGGGTTAAAATCATTGACAAAAGGGGTAGATAGTTTAAATTTAAAGAAATCTTCAAAAGCATTCCGTGGGAGAGGTCTATGAAAAAGGAAATTATGGCTCCTTCTCTTGCTACAGAAGGAGAGGGCGTAAAGGTTTTATTTGCAGAGTTTGTAAATGAGGATTACCTTTTTGGCTACATTGGAAGGATAATTTACGGAGAGTCAGGCATTCAGCATGTATACATTCTTGAAAACAAATTCTGGGGAAGAATGCTTTTTATCAACAACAATCTTCAATTTACCTCGAGGGATGAATTTGTTTATCATGAGGCCCTGGTGCACATCCCCATACAGGCCGCACCGGATGGTTTTATAAAAAGGGTTCTTATTTGTGGTGGAGGCGATTTCGGGGCAGCAAGAGAGGTGCTTAAATATCCCTTTGTGGAAGAGGTAATTATAGTAGATATTGACCCAAGAATTCCCAAAATAGTTGAAGAATATTTTCCAGAGCTTCTTCCTGAAGATCCCAAAGATCCAAGACTGAAGCTTATTACAGAAGACGCTTATGTTGTGGTTGAAAGATATCTTAAGGAAGGAAAAACCTTTGAGCTGGTAATCGTTGACTCTACAGACCCAGATATAGGAGAAACCACCCAAGAGCTTTCGCATGCCCTTTTTGGAGAGGGCTTTCACAGGATGCTAAAGGAAATATGCCCAGAGGGAATTATTGTTCAGCAATGCGGAACCCCTTTTACGATGAAAAATATTTTAGTTGGAGCTTATAAAATCTTTAAAAAGGTCTATCCTGAAAAGGAGATTTATGTA
Source organism: uncultured Caldimicrobium sp. (assembly GCA_964595655.1). Classification (GTDB taxonomy): domain Bacteria; phylum Desulfobacterota; class Thermodesulfobacteria; order Thermodesulfobacteriales; family Thermodesulfobacteriaceae; genus Caldimicrobium. The sequence continues at coordinate 18,483 of CAZQQV010000009.1, read as the reverse complement.
TACCGCGCCAATGTTCCTTCCTTTGGAAGTGATAATGCCTTTCTTATGAGGTGCCCCTTTAAGAATCCTAAAGAGCCAAAGGGCCTTGAACTTGCTAATACCAGGTATTATAATTTTGATATCCATAGGGCAGCTTTTTCTCTTCCCAAGTTCTGGAAGGAGGCTCTTGAACTATGAAGATTCTTGGGATTTTGGGGTCACCTCATAAAAATGGTGGAACAGCTCAGCTTCTCCTTTCTGCCCTTAAGGCTGCAGAAAAGGAAGGTGCTGAAACAGAGTGGTATTCCCTTTATGATGGAGAAATTAAACCCTGTGTAGGCTGTATCCAAAACGAGGGTCCAGAGTGTCGCTTTCCCTGCATTTTTGAGGATTATGGAAAGTTTTTACTTCAAAAAATTTACGAAGCAGACGGATTAATTTTTGCAACCCCCATTTATTGGTTTGCCCCTTCTGGGGTTATGAAAAATCTCATTGACAGGATGACCTGTCTTGAGAACATGGTTTCCTTTGGGGAACCAAGCTATCTTGAGGGAAAAGTTTTTGGGGCTGTAGTTGTGGGAGCTGATACTGGGGCTATTATGACAGGGGGTTATCTGATTGCCACTTTAAATTCCATGGGGGCTATCATTCCTCCCTGGGCAATTGCCTACTCTTACAAAAGTAAAACCTCTCTATGGGATGATAAAGACCTTATGAATGCCATAAATGTGGGGTTGCTTGTTGCAAGAACAGTGGCCTTACTTAAAGGAAAAAAGGTGAGCCTCTTTTATGTGGATGATAAAGCCCTTTTGGAGGAGATTCGAAAAGAAGTTCTTACTGAATTAAAATTAAGTGAAGAGCCTTTGAAATATGTCAGAAGAGTCGGCTATCTCCGTTATTGAAGCCATTCACGGAAGAAGAAGTGTAAGGAAATACCTTCCTGAAAGGCCCAAAAGGGAAGATATCCTTAAAATCATTGAGGCTGGAATCTGGGCCCCTTCAGGGCACAATAATCAACCCTGGCGCTTTGTGATTATTTGGAATGAGGAAATAAAGGAGAAACTTTCAAAATTAACCATTTACAAGGAGCTTGTTCGCAGGGCCCCGGTTCTCATAGGAGTTTTTCTTGAAAAAAGGGCTATGTATCATCAAATAAAGGATCATCAGTCAGCTGGGGCCTGTCTACAGAATATGATGCTTGCTGCTTACGGACTTGGGCTTGGTACCTGCTGGCTTGGAGAAATATTGAAAAATGAAGATAAAGTAAAGGAAGTTCTGGGATTGCCTCCTGATGAATACGAGATGGTTGCCCTTTTGAGTGTTGGCTATCCTGATGATAAAAGTAAGAGGGCAGGAAGAAATCCCCTTTCCACTTTTATTTTAAAAGAACTGGAGTAAACTTAAATTCAAATAAAATCTATTCGGGAGGCCTCTATGAAAAAATTTTCGCCTTTTATTGCAGGGATTATCTTGTTAATTACTGCTTGTAAGGGGGCAACTGGGCAGTCTTCAAGTTGTCCAAGATTGGAAGATTTGCAAAAAACCATTGATAATATTCAAAAGGGCATAACTCTTGAAAAAGTAAGCCAAGCACCTATAACTGGGCTTTGTGAAGTTGTGGTAAAGATTCCCGATGGGGAAAAGGGGGTTTTTTACACAGATTCTCAGGGTAAATACCTTGTTGCGGGAAATATCATTGAGCTCTCCACAAGGAAGAATCTGACTGGAGAAAAGCTTGCCCATTTAAATAAGAAGGTCCTTCCTAAGGAGACCCTCTCTGAATTGGAAAAGGTGGTTGCCTTTACAGTGGGAAAATCTCCTAATTATGTTTATTTTATCACTGATCCTGACTGTCCTTACTGCAAAAAAGCTGAAGCTATACTTGAGGAATTAATTAAAGCAGGAAAACTCAGTGTAAAGATCATACTCTTTCCTCTTGAGCCCATCCATCCTGAGGCTAAGGCAAAAGCCATTTCCATCCTTTGTGATAACAAGGGCTTTGAAGGGCTTAAGGCGGGATATTTAAGCAATAATCAATGTGAAAAGGGAAAGAATTTAGTTGAAAACTCCACAAGATTGATGCAAAAAATTGGAATAAGGGGAACTCCAACCTTTATTTTTCCTGATGGAGAGGTGAAAAGCGGAGTTCTTTCTCCTGATTATATACTATCAAAGTTTGAAAAGAAAAGTTAATGCTCTCAAAAGAAGAAAAACTTTATTTGTTAAAATTATGTAGAAAAACCCTTGAAGCTTACTTTCAGGGTAAGATTTTTCATCCAGAGCCACCTCCACGGGATAAATATCCACATCTTTATGAAAAGAAAGGAGTTTTTGTTACTCTAACAAAGGCAGGGCGTCTTAGAGGCTGCATAGGGACCCTTCAGGGAGAGAAACCCCTTTATGAAGAGGTCTGTGATGTAGTATTGTCATCTGCCCTTAGGGACCCAAGATTTCCTCCTCTTAAAGAAAGTGAGCTTGACGAGATAGAGATAGAGATTTCTGTGTTATCTTCCTTTGTTAGGGCTTATCCTGATGAAGTTGAGGTTGGAAGACATGGAATTTATATAAAAAAGGGGCCTTTCAGAGGTTTACTTTTGCCTCAGGTTGCCACTGAGTATGGCTGGGATCGGGAGACCTTTTTGAAACATGGCTGCCTTAAAGCAGGACTTCCCGAAAATTGTCTTGAGGATCCTGAAACAGAACTTTATATTTTTACAGCTGAAGTTTTCAGTGAAGGAGAAATCTGAATAATTCTCTTGTATTTTTTTATTCTTCTTTTAAGATAAAAAATTTAATCATGAAGTGGAAAGAAAAATGGGAAAAAATAGAGCAGGCAAGAAAACTCATGAGGCTTCCCTTGGCTACTACAAGGAAAGAAATAGTTGAGAGATACCATTATCTTGCCAAGGAATTACACCCTGACAGAGGGGGAGATCCAGAGAAAATGAAAGCCCTAAATGAGGCCTATCAAATTCTTATAGAATATTGTGATAATTACAAAATCCAATTTAAACCGGATCCCTTAACTGAGGATCCAACAGATTTTTGGTTTCAACACTTTTCAGAAGATCCTGTTTGGGGAAAATTTCATGAGGAAAAAGATAAAGAGAGGGGTTAGGGATGTTGATTGTTCAAAAATATGGTGGAACTTCAGTTGCCAATCTTGAGCGCATAAGGAATGTAGCAGAGAGAGTTGCAAGCTATAAAAGAAAGGGGCACGATCTTGTGGTGGTTGTTTCTGCTATGGCTGGTGAGACAGACAGACTCATTAATCTTGCCAAGGCTATTACTCAAGATCCACCCTTGAGGGAACTTGACATGCTTGTTTCTACAGGGGAACAAGTTACAGCCTCTCTTCTTGCCATAACTTTACATAGCATGGGTTATAAGGCCATTTCCTTTCTTGGTTTTCAGGTGCCCATTTACACAAATGAGCTTTTTACCAAGGCCCGCATAAAGGACATAAAGATTGAGAAAATAAAAAGGGAGCTTTCTGAAGGGAAAATAGTTGTTGTTGCTGGATTTCAGGGAGTAACAGAAAAGGGAGATATAACCACCCTGGGAAGAGGGGGGTCTGATACCACAGCGGTTGCTCTTGCTGCTGCTCTAAAGGCAGATCTTTGCGAAATCTATACTGATGTTGAGGGTGTTTATACCGCTGATCCAAGAATTGTTCCCAATGCAAGAAAGCTCTCTAAAATTTCCTATGAAGAGATGCTTGAGATGGCAAGTTCTGGTGCCAAGGTGCTTGAAATGCGTTCGGTTGAGCTTGCTATGATTTATAAAGTGCCTCTTGTTGTGAGATCAAGTTTTAATTATGAAGAAGGGACTTTGATAACCGAGGAGGATGAAGAGATGGAAAAGGTACTTGTTTCAGGAGTGACTTATAATAGAAATGAGGCAAGAATTAGCCTTTACGGAGTACCTGATAAACCAGGGGTTGCTGCTAAAATTTTTGGCCCCATTGGGGAAGCAGGAATTGTGGTTGATATGATTATACAAACGGGGAGACCTGACGGAAAAGCCGATCTTACCTTTACTGTTCCCAGAACGGATTTTAAGCAGGCCTTAGAAATTGTAAAAAAAGTTTGTGATGAACTTGGAGTTGAGCGCATTGAAGGTGATGACAAGATTGCCAAGGTTTCCATAATTGGAGCAGGGATGAGAACTCACTCAGGGGTTGCTACCAAAATGTTTGAAACCCTTGCCAAACATGGTATAAATATAATGATGATTTCCACAAGTGAAATTAAGATTTCCTGTGTAATTGATGAAAAATATACTGAACTTGCTGTAAGAGCTTTGCATGAGGCTTTTAATTTAGAAGGGGGTATAAAAGAGGAAAAATGAAAAAGATTGAGATTTATGACACTACTTTAAGGGATGGGGCCCAGGCTGAAGAGGTTAATTTTTCCGTTGAAGATAAAATAAGAATTGCTTTAAAGCTTGATGAATTAAAGATTGATTATATTGAGGGGGGATGGCCTGGTTCCAACCCCAAGGATTTTCAGTTTTTTAAAGAAATAAAGGATTATCACTTGAGGCATGCCAAAATCGTTGCCTTTGGAAGCACCCATCATCCGAGAAAAACCCCTGAAAGTGACGAGATTTTCCAGAGTTTGCTTCAGGCCAAAACTGAAGTGGTCACCATTTTTGGGAAAAGCTGGACCATCCATGTGAAAGAGGCTTTGAAAACCACCCTCGAGCACAACTTGGAAATCATTGAAAATTCGGTGCGTTATCTGAAAAGTCATGTTTCCAAGGTTATTTATGATGCTGAGCACTTTTTTGACGGATTTAAAGAGGATCCCGAGTATGCCCTGGAGACCTTAAAAAGGGCCCTAAAGGCTGGAGCAGATTGCCTTTGCCTTTGCGATACCAATGGAGGAACCCTTCCTCATGAGATAAGGGAAATCATTCAGAGGGTTAAAGAGGTCTTAGGGGAGAAGGCTCCCCTTGGAATTCATGCCCACAATGATTCAGACTGTGCCGTTGCTAATTCCCTTGAGGCAGTAAGACTCGGGGTTTCTCATGTTCAGGGGACCATTAATGGAATTGGTGAGCGATGCGGAAATGCCAATCTTTGTTCCATAATTCCCAATCTGGTTTTGAAAATGGGCTATGAGGTTTCAGCAAAGGATGTTCTTCACAAGCTTACGGAGGTCTCACGCTATGTTTTTGAAATAGCTAATCTTCCTCATCCTGCAAGGCTACCCTTTGTGGGAAGATCTGCCTTTGCTCACAAGGGAGGAGTTCATGTCTCAGCGGTGCTTAAGTCTCCTCGCACATACGAACATATTGATCCAGCCCTTGTTGGAAATGTAAGAAGGGTCCTTGTTTCTGAGCTTTCTGGAAGAAGCAATATCCTATATAAAGCAAAAGAGCTTGGTATTGAGCTTGATGCAGAAAGTGCCCTTGTTAACAAAATTGTGGAAGAAATTAAAAAACTTGAGGCAGAGGGTTACGAATTTGAGGCAGCAGAGGCCTCCCTTGAATTACTCATTTATAAGCTTATGGGTGAGCCCAAGCAGTATTTTGAACTTTTGAGTTATAAAGTTTTTGACCAGAAACACCATCACGATCATTCTCAGGCTGAAGCTACAGTTCTTGTAAGGGTGCCTCCTGGGGTTGGAGAGGTTGAGCACACCGCTGCCCTTGGAAATGGCCCTGTTAATGCCCTTGACAATGCATTAAGAAAGGCCCTTGAGAGGTTTTATCCCCAGATAAGGGATATGGAGCTTGAGGATTATAAAGTAAGAGTACTTCCAGGGCTTCCTGGAACTGCATCCAAGGTGAGGGTTTTCATTCTTTCTAAGAGTAAAAATTACAAGTGGGGAACTGTTGGGGTCTCAACGGATATTCTTGAGGCAAGCTGTCAGGCCCTTATTGATTCTTATACTTATAAACTCTTTCTTGACAAAAAGAAGAAGGGGCACTGATGCCTATCAGAATTTCTTTTGCTGGAAAAGGGGGAACTGGGAAAAGCACCCTTTCAGCCCTTTTGGTGAATTATCTCATAGATAAAGGGCTAAATCCTGTTCTTGCAGTGGATGCTGATCCCAATGCCAATTTAAACGAGCTTTTGGGAGAAGAGGTCTCAATTACTCTTGGTGAAATTAAAGAGGAGTTGAGAAAAAGTGTGCCTGACAGTATGGCAAGGTATGATTATGTGGAGATGAGGCTTCATCAGGCTATCATTGAGGCAAAGGGATATGACCTATTAGTTATGGGACAGCCAGAGGGGCCTGGATGTTATTGTGCTGCTCACTCCTTTCTTTCACAAGCCTTAGAGAAGCTTATGCGTTCATACAGTTATCTTGTAATTGATAATGAGGCAGGAATGGAACACCTTTCCCGGTTAAATCTCCTTGAAATGGAACATCTGTTGATAGTATCTGATGCCTCATACAGGGGAATTATGACTGTGGGAAGAATTGCTGATCTCATAAGGGCCCTAAATATAAAGGTTGATCATCTCTGGATGATTGTAAATCGCTGTCCTGTAAATCTTCCAGAGGAATTGAGAAGATATGCTGAAGAGATTGCAGAAAAACATTCTTTGAAGCTTCTTTCTTTTTTGCCTGAAGATTCCAAGGTGCTTGAATATGAAGCTAAAAAAGTTCCTGTTTTTGAATGGAAAGACTCCATTCTCAAAAAAGAAGCTTATTCAGCCTTTGATAGGCTTTTAAGTTCATGAAACTCTCCATTTACAATACCCTTTCCCGCAAAATAGAGGTTTTTGAACCCTTAAATCCACCGAAGGTGACCATGTATGTTTGCGGGATTACTGCCTATGATTCCTCCCATCTTGGGCATGCAAGAAGTGCAGTAATTTTTGATGTGCTCTACAGGGTTCTGAAATACCTGGGCTATGAAGTCATCTATGTGCGAAATATCACAGACATTGACGACAAAATTATAAATAGGGCAAATAAGGAGGGCATCTTCTGGAAAGACCTAACGGAGAAATACACAAGGGAATATCAAGAGGAGATGGAAAGGCTTGGGGTTTTAAAGCCCACTTTTGAGCCAAAGGCAAGTGAGCATATCCCTGAGATGATTGAGATAATTAAGAAACTTATAGAAAAGGGATTTGCCTATGTGAGTGATGGTGATGTTTATTTTGCAGTAGAAAAGTTTCCTGAGTATGGAAAACTTTCAGGAAGAAAGCTTGATGAGATGCTTTCTGGTGTGAGAATTGACCCTTCTGAGAAAAAGAGAAATCCCCTTGATTTTGCCCTTTGGAAAAGTGCCAAACCTGGTGAGCCTTACTGGGAAAGTCCATGGGGATATGGAAGACCAGGCTGGCATATTGAGTGCTCAGCCATGAGTCTTAAGTATCTTGGCGAAACCATTGATATTCATGGAGGAGGCATTGATCTCATATTTCCCCATCATGAAAATGAGATTGCCCAGAGTGAAGGAGCAACAGGAAAACCCTTTGTGCGCTACTTTATTCATCACGGCCTCATCACCGTTGACGGTGAAAAAATGTCAAAAAGCCTTGGGAATTTTGTTACAACCTCCTATCTTCTTGAGAGATATCATCCCGAGGTTATAAGGGCCTTTCTCTTATCTAAACATTACAGATCACCCCTTGATTATTCCGAAAAGGGCATAGCAGATATGGAAAAGGCCCTTTACAGAATGTATGAAACCTTCTACTGGATTAAGAAAGCCAAAGCAAAAAAAGAAGGGCCATCTCCTAAGGAGAGAATCAGGGAATTAACGGAAAAATTTCAAAGCTTTAAGGAGAATTTTTTAAGGGCCCTTTTTGAGGACTTAAACACTGCTCAGGCAATGGGATATCTCTTTTCCTTTGAGGGTAATCTTTATAACTTTGTTAGTAAATTTACCGATCTGACTTCTGAAGAAGTAGAAACCCTTAATGATCTGCTTACAAATTTACAAAAGCTTTCTGGAGAACTCCTGGGGATTTCTCATTCAGATCCTTTAGAATTTTTTAAGACAGAAAGGGAAAGAAAATTAAAAAGATTTGGGAAATCCTTAGAGGAAATTGAAGCCCTCATTGAGAAAAGGTTTCAGGCAAGAAAAGAGAAAAATTTCACACTGGCAGATCAAATTAGAGAAGAACTTAAATCCCTTGGCGTGCAACTTAAAGATACAAAGGAAGAAACCTTCTGGTATATTGAGTAATGATCTGGTTTGATTATCTTGCTCTGGGATTTACGGCCTATTTTGTCATAAGAGGTTTTCTTACTGGGCTATTAAGAAACCTTTTTTCTCTTGCAGGAATGCTTGCTGGGTTTATTTATTCTGGCTGGTTATCTCTAAAGCTAAAACCTTTGGTGGATAAATTTATAACCCATCCCAAAGTAGCCTTTTTTATGAGCTATCTCTTAGCCTTTTTATTAATTTATCTTACCTTTGTTCTTGCTGGTTTTTTGCTATATACATTGATTAAAGCCATAAGTATGGGGCTTGGAGATAGAATTTTAGGTGCCCTTTTTGGGCTGATAAAAGGTGCCCTTTTTACTACCTTTCTTTTTTATCTCATTGTCATCCCTTTTCCTACAGAAAAGCCTATTCTTGAAAAGTCAAAAAGCTTTTTTATTGTTTCTACCACAACCAAACTGCTTCTTCCGTTGATTCCTGAGTCCTGGCTTGAATTCATCAAGAAATCAAGAAAATTTTATGAAATTCCCAAAACCATTCTGAATTAAAGAATACCCTTTGTGGAGAGGATTTCTTCTTCTTTTGGGGTAATTGCTTGTCTAAAGGCGTAGGCAAAGGCTTTAAAGAGACTTTCTGCTATGTGATGAGAGTTTTTTCCGTAAAAGCATCTTAAGTGCAAGGTAAAAAGGGCGTTATTTACTAAGGCTCTAAAGAACTCTTCAATAAGTTCCGTATCAAAGTTTCCTATTTTTTCAGAGGGAAAGGTTGCTTCAAAGTGAAGATAGGGTCTTTTGGCAAGGTCAATCACTGCTTGAGAAAGGGCCTCCTCCATTGGAATAGTTGCCTCTCCATAGCGAGAAAGCCCTTTTCTATCTCCAAGAGCTTCCTTTAAAGCAAGGCCAAGGGTTATTCCCACATCCTCAACGGTGTGATGATAATCCACTTCAAGATCACCTTCAGCCTCAAGTTCAAAATTAACTCCAGAATGAAAACTAAATAATTCAAGCATGTGGTCAAGAAAGCCTATGCCTGTGGCAATTTTGCTTTTTTCAAGAAAATCTCCATAAAGATCAAGGGATACGAAAATTCTTGTTTCCCGAGTTATGCGCTCCTTTTTAATTAAGGTCAATTAATTCTCTCCTTCCAAGGTTTTTCCCGTAAGCCGTTTTAAGGCTTCAAGATATTTTTCTCTTGTTTTTAAAACCACATCTTCCGGAATGGGCGGAGGAGAGGCTCCTTCCTTCCAGCCTGAATTTTTAAGCCAGTCCCTGATAAATTGCTTGTCAAAACTTTTTTGAGGTCTTCCAGGTTGATACTCCTCCTTTGGCCAGAATCTTGAAGAATCAGGTGTTAGAACTTCATCCACAAGAAGAAGTCTTCCCCTATAAAGCCCGAATTCAAACTTAGTGTCAGCAATAAGGATGCCCCTTTCTTCAGCATAAGAGCTTGCTTTTTTGTAAAGCTTTAGTGAAATTTCTCTAATTTTCTTTGAGAGTTCTTCTCCCACGATTTTTTTCATTTCCTCAAAAGTTATATTGATATCGTGCTTTCCCAGTTCAGCCTTGGTTGAAGGAGTAAAAATTGGCTGTGGGAGTTTTTCACTCTCTTTAAGGCCAGGTGGCAACTTAATTCCGCAAACCTCTCCTTTTTCTTGATATTCCTTCCAGGCAGAACCTGTTATATATCCCCTTACAATGCACTCTATTGGCAAAACCTCGGCCTTTCTCACCAACATACTGCGATTTTTAAGAAGCTCTTTGTAAGGTTTTAAAACCTCTGGATAGGCCTCAACCTCAGCAGTGATTAAATGGTTTTCCACAATATCTTTTAGATAATCCAGCCAAAAAAGGGTCATAAGAGTTAAAATTTTTCCTTTATCGGGAATAGGAGTGGGAAGAACCACATCAAAGGCTGATATGCGATCTGTGGCAACAATAAGAAGTTTATCTCCAAGATCGTAAATGTCCCGAACTTTCCCTCGGTGAAGAAGAGGAACCGTGGTTAAATTGGTTTCAAAAAGGGCTTGCAAAGTTTTTTCCTTTTTAGGCTGAAAGGCGCGCAAGTTTTCTTGTTCTTTTCTTAAACTTGCTTGCCAGTTTTCTATATCTTTCGTATTTTTCCCAGTCTTTATTCTTTTTGGCCTCTTCTGCAAGGGCCTTAAATTTTTTCACTTTAGCCTTAAGTTCTCTCATTGAGGCCCCGACTTTCCTTGGTTCTTCCTTTATGCCGTAAACCTTTTTGAGGGCGGAAATAAGCTCTTCTTTATTCATTCCATGAACACCGGAAATTTCCGGGATCTGCAGGGCAATCTCTCTTAATTCTTTAATGGTCATTTTTTCAAGTTTCTTTTCCAGCTTGGGAAGTTCTCTTGCCTCTTCCATCTTTTCAGGCCTCCTCCTGAAGAAATTTCAGTTCTAAAATTAACATAAGTTTAAGTTTTTACAAGAAGTTATATGAGTTAATGCGGTAGCCGCGGGCTTTAGCCCGCAAAAATTTTTAATAAGGCAACCGCAAGACCTTTAGTCTGCGAAAAAATACGCACCCAAAAGTTGCGGCTACCAAAAATTGAAAAAATGTAAAAATAGTGTGTCAGATAACAGCTTTTTAAAAATGGATGGAATTTACGCTTAAGAAGAATCTTGCGAAAAGAGCGCCAGAAAGGGGGACCCAAAAATTATCCCTTTCTGTTAAAAGCTCAGTTAAAGTAAGAACAAGAGAAAACAAAACTGCGCTGTGCAAAGAAATCTCTTTGAAATACAAGAAAGTTAAAAGAAGCGAGGTAAGGAAAAAAGTAAGTGAGCCACTTAAGGTTTTTTCTTTAAAAAGTTTTTTGCTTCTTAAAACCTTTCCCGAAATTTCAGCAAAGGGATCTGAAATTCCAAGAACTAATATTAAAAGTCCAAGGTTTTGGGGAGGAGAAACAAAGGTAGCCCCAATTAATCCCAGAAGATAATAAAGGGCATCTGTTGGTTTATCCTTTTCTTTAGCTTTTAAAAGCCTTTCCCAAAGATTTTTTAAAGGTAAAAGAGAAGGTTTTTTAAGTCTCAAAATCTCCCAGGTGAAAGAAAAAATCAAAAATATTACAAGAGTAATTTGGAAGGTTTTAAAATTTAGGTTTTTATAGAGAAAATAGAGAAAAAGGGAAAAGGCAAGATGAAAGAGTTTTCGAGGGAAATTTATTCCCATTCAATGGTTGCAGGGGGTTTGGAGGAGATATCATACACTACCCTGTTTACCCCAGTAACCTCATTGATAATGCGATTGGAAATACGGGCTAAAAGCTCATAGGGAAGCCTAACCCAGTCTGCAGTCATGGCATCCTGGCTTTCAACTACCCTTAAGGCAACCACATATTCATAGGTCCTTGCATCACCCATAACTCCAACGGTCCTAACGGGGAGAAGTACGGCAAAACTCTGCCAGACTTTGTAATACCAGCCTGAATTGAGCATTTCTTCAGTAACTATGGCATCAGCTTCCCGCAAGATAGCTAGTTTTTCTTCTGTGACCTCTCCAAGGATTCTCACTGCAAGCCCTGGTCCTGGGAAAGGCTGTCTCCAGACTACTTTTTTTGGAAGGCCAAGAAGCTCAGCGATCTTTCTAACCTCATCCTTAAAAAGTTCCCTTAAGGGCTCAATAAGCTCAAGATTCATTTTTTCAGGAAGCCCACCCACATTATGATGACTTTTTATTCTTGCTGAGGGCCCCCTAAAGGAGCAGGATTCAATGACATCTGGATAAAGCGTCCCCTGGGCAAGATATTTAACCTTTTCAAATTCTTTGGCCTTATTTTCAAAAACCTCAATAAAGGTCTCACCAATGATCTTTCTTTTCCGTTCTGGATCAGTAACTCCTTTTAGTCTCTCTAAAAAGAGTTTTGAGGCATCCACATAGACCACTTTAAGCCCAAGTTCCTCCATTAAATTTAAAACCTCTTCAGCTTCCCCCTTTCTCAGAAGGCCATTATTTACGAAAACAGGAATAAGTCTATCTCCAACAGCCCTGTGAACGAGAAGAGCAGTCACCGTTGAATCTATCCCTCCAGAAAGGGCACAAATGACTTTTTCATCTTCCTTAACCCTTTTTTTGATTTCCTCAACTGTGGTTTCAATGAAAGATGGCATGGTCCAAGAGGGAGTGCAACCACAAATCTCGAAGACAAAGTTTTTGAGAATTTGAGCTCCAATCTCAGTATGAACCACTTCAGGATGAAATTGAACTCCAAAAAGGGGTTTTTCTTCGTGGGCAAAGGCAGCAAAGGGGGAATTGGAAGTTCTTGCAAGGGCAACAAATCTAGGAGGTAGAGCCTCAACGCGGTCACTATGGCTCATCCACACACGATATTTTTTATCAAGAGAGAGACCCTTAAAAAGGGGATTTTGTGTAAGAATTTCTATTTCTGCCTGTCCAAATTCTCTTTTAAGACTTCTTTCCACCCTTCCTCCAAGGAGATAACTCATAAGTTGAGCACCATAGCAAATACCGAGAACAGGAACTCCCAGTTCAAAAATTTCTGGATCAATCTTTGGGGCATCCTCATCGTAAACACTTGCAGGCCCACCTGAAAGGATAATTCCCTTTGGCCTAAAATTTTTGATTTCTGCAATATCAGCAAAACAGGGTTTAATTTCGCTATAAACGGAAAATTCTCTGATCCTTCTTGCTATGAGTTGGGTGGTCTGAGAACCAAAATCAATGACTAAAATTTTCTCTGGGTGCTCCATTATCTCTTACTTCTCCTAAAAAAGATTATACCCAAAAGAAAGAGCAATACAAGAACTCCTATGAGAGCCATTTCAATAAGAGAAAACTTAATTTTTTCTGGAAGATAGACAGTAGGATGTGATAGTTCAAAAGAGAGGATTAAAAGTCTTCTTACAAGGGCTGTTATAGCAACAAGTATAAAGGGTTCCACACATTTTACCGCACTCTCCTCAGTTATGGCAACAATAACTGTGTAAAATATTTCAAGAAAAATGAGTGAAACAAGGACTTTATCCAGAAATTTTATAGCACCTTCTGTAAAATTGGAAGTCTCATAAAGATGAATAAGTACAACCAGACCATCTATCATCACAATGACAAAACCTATGATAAGCCCTATGGCGACAAGCACATATAAATATTCTTCAAGATTTATAAGAAATTCCCTAATCTTTAAACGAAGCTCCTTTAATTTTTCATTATTCATTTTAATAAATCCTTTAAAGAATTAACCTTTGTCATGGTTTTCCACAATCCAATAAAGATAATCTCTTCAAGGGTAGACGTAGCTAATTCAATAACCTTTTTTACTGTAGGCCACTCTTCTTCTAAAAAGGGTGAAAGCACATACTCTTTTGGATCTTTCCCTTTTTTTGGTCTTCCAATACCCAGTTTTAATCTTGGAAAATTCTCAGTATTAAGTGCTTCAATGATGGATTGAACTCCTCTATGGCCACCTGCGCCCCCCTTGGGAAGAAGTTTTATTCTTCCCAGAGGAAGATCAAGATCGTCATAAATAACTAAAAGATTTTCAGGAGGTATTTTATATTTATTTAAAACCTTTTTAACCGCTCTTCCAGAAAGATTCATATAGGTCATGGGCTTTAATAAAAGCGCTTTGTCTTTAAAAGGGGCAATTTCGCTCTCAAGAGAGGAATCAAATTTGAAAGAAAGTTTATGTTTTTCTGCAAAGGAAGAAACCACAAGGAAGCCAAAGTTATGACGAGTAAGTCGATATTCTTCTCCTGGATTTCCAAGTCCGCAAAAGATCCACACAAAAACTCATCCCTCTAAGTTGTGGTTGGACCACCCTCCTCAGCTTCCTCAGAGGCCTCTTCAGCAACAATTGTTGCTACCGTTTCATCTGGGCTATCCACTATTTTTATATTCTCTGGCACCTTTATATCAGCCACATGAAGACTATCACCCACATCAAGGGCGCTAATATCAACGGTAATCTTATCGGGTATGTCAGTGGGAAGACATTCAATGGTCAGCTCGTGTAACATGATCTCAAGAATACCTCCTTTGGTTACTCCCACGGGTTTTCCAATGAATTCGAGGGGAACTTTAATTTCAATGGGTTTTCCTTCTTCAATGGCCTGGAAATCCACATGTATTACCATGTCTGTTACTGGATGTCTCTGGATTTCTTTAAGAATGGCACTTTTACGAGTGATAGAGCCATTTTCAAATTCCAGGGTATATATAACAGTCTCACCCTTGTGCCTTTTATAAGCCTTTTCAAACTCGGAGTATTTAATTGCAAGAGGCACAGGCTCAATCTCCTTTCCATAAAGTATTCCGGGAATAAAGCCAGCCTTTCTTAATTTTTTTGCCACCTCTTTTCCTGTTTTAACTCTTTTGCTGACCTTAAGAGTGACCTGTTTCATAACTACTCCCTCCCTTTATGAAGATTTAAATAAACAAAGAGCTTATAGAATCATCCGTATGAATTCTTCTTATAGCTTCTCCAAGGAGATTGGCAACACTTAGAACCTGAATTTTTCCAATGGCCTTGGCCTCTTCCTTTAGGGGAATAGTGTCGCTCACTATTACAGCCTTTAAGGGAGAAGATGCGATTCTTTCAACGGCAGGTCCGGAAAGCACAGGATGCGTGGCAATGGCATAGACCTCTTTTGCCCCCTTATCTAACAGGGCCTCTGCAGCTTTACACATGGTCCCGGCTGTATCAATCATATCATCAATAATGACGGCAACTTTATCTTTCACATCTCCAATAATGTTCATAACCTCACTTTCATTTGGTCTTGGTCTTCTCTTATCCACAATGGCCATGGTGGTGTTTAAGCGTTTGGCATATTCCCTTGCCCTTTCAACTCCTCCTGCATCAGGTGAAACTATAACAATGTCATCGGATTTAAAATTTTCCTTTATATATTGCAAAAAAACAGGCATGGCATAAAGATGATCAACAGGTATGTCAAAAAAACCCTGGATTTGCCCTGCATGAAGATCCATGGTAAGAACCCTTCTTGCTCCAGCAACTACAATAAGATTGGCCACAAGCTTTGCTGAAATGGGAGTTCTTGGTGCGGTTTTTCTATCTTGTCTGGCATAGCCGTAATAGGGAATTACCGCAGTGATTCTTCTTGCAGAAGCCCTTCTTGCTGCATCAATCATAATGAGAAGTTCCATGAGATTTTCATTCACAGGAGGGCAGGTTGGCTGAACAATGAAGACATCTGCTCCTCGCACATTTTCTTCTATCTCAACAAAAAGTTCGCCATCACTGAATCTTTTAAGTGTGCTGTGCCCAAGGGGAGTTGCCAAATATTTACAGATTTTCTCTGCAAGTTCAGGATTGGCAGATCCAGAAAAAATTTTAAGATGATTAACAAACATCCTTAAAAATCCTCCTCCCCATCAAGATTTTTGGCAAGATATATTTTAACACCATTCAGAAATTTTTTTAGTCGTACAAAAGATAAAAGGGGAGCTTTTTCAAAAATTCCATATATAGTTGATCCCGTGCCAGTTATATTCACTGCTTTTGCGCCCTCTTTTAATAGAAGCTTTTCAAGTCTTTCATAAAGGGGATATTTCCTATACAACAGATCTTTAAAATCATTTATAAGCCCCTCTTTGGTTTCCCAGGGGGGTAGGCAGGGTTCATATTTAACAGGTTTCTTTTCAATTGTCAAGTTTAAGGCTTGATAGGCCCAGCGGGTTTCTATTTTAAAACCTGGATAGATAAGAAGAAAAAAGGCCTTGTAATTTGGGAAGGGCCTTAGGATTTCACCAATGCCCTCAACCTCTGAGGCAAAATAAGAGGAGAGAAAAAAGGGAACATCAGCCCCAATCCTTTTGGCAATCTCTATGACTTCTCTTTGGGGAATTTCATAAATCTTGCAAAGGGCTTTGAGTAAAGTTGCCGCATTACTGCTTCCTCCTCCAAGGCCTGCCCCAAGGGGAATTCTTTTTTTGACCTTTATATGGATTTCTTCCTGAATTTTGAAAGTTTCTTTGAAAAGCCTCCAAGTTTTATAAAGAATATTTTCTCTAAGAGGAATTACTTCTTCACATTCAAAATCTAAGTGAAAAGTCCTTTTAGGTCTTAAAAGTTCTATTTCATCAAAAAGGGCAATTTTTTGAAAAATTCCGTAAATATCGTGATAGCCATCTTTTCTTTTCCTTAAAACCTGTAAAACAAGATTAACTTTAGCAGGACAAAGAAAGAAAGCGGTTGACACCTAAAAAACCTGAAAAAATTAAATCATAACTAAGTTATAGGACTTAGGTAGAAACTTTGATATATTTAAGTTTTAACTCATAAATGATAGCATTTAAAAGGTTTTCTTCATCTGGGGTAAGATTCCCTTTGGTTTTTTCTCTTAGCATTTCGAGGGTTTCAATGGTGTGCCTTGCAAGAGTTAAATTGGGTTCCCTTTTATTGGTTATTGGGTCAGGAAGTTCACCTAAGTGGACCAAGGCAGCAGTATTTAGAGAGAGAATAAAGGTATTAAAGTTAATGAGATGGCATAAATCCCTATCCCAGTCCATCTAAATCACCCCTCTTTCTTTTTTAAAATAGTTGCTTCTCTTTTTATTACAAAGGCGCCTTTAGGTGGTTTGGCCTCAGAGAGTGTCTCAGAGAGCCTTTTAATTCTGTCTGTGGGATGAAATTCTTTAGCCTTTTCTATAAATCTTCTTGCATCTTTTAATTTTCCATCAATAAGATAATCCCTTGCCCTTTTTAGGATAGCCCTTTCTCTTTCTTCTCGATACGCGCTTTTATCCTGAAAGCCAAAAAGAGAAGGAACCTTTATTACTTCTTTTGAGCCACAGGCTGGGCAGGAAGGAAACTCTTCGTCTCTTTTCATCAAAACTTCAAAGATCTTTCCGCAGGACTCGCACTCAAACTCATATAGAGGCATATCATAAATTTAATGCACTTTTAAAAGGATTCAATAAAAGACCTTGCCTTTTCCAAACTAATGCTTTTGTTGCTTTCAAACTCAAATTAAGAAAGACTTTCTTTATTAGCCAATATTAAAAAGTGGAGTATATTAAAGAATTAAAATGATTCCAGGACAATCCGAGATCAAAAAACAGACTATAGAGGTAGTCAAATCAAAGGAAAGAGGGATTTTCTTTGAAACTGAGGACAACTCTTTGCTAATAATTCATGATGATTTTCTGACAACCAACTCTATTGAAGAAGACTCAATTGACCTTATTGTGACCTCGCCTCCTTATAATGTTGATATTCATTACAGTTCTTACAGAGATAACATACCTTATGAGAAATATTTAGAATTCACAGAAAAGTGGCTTTCTAAGGCGTTTTTGCTCACAAAGAAAGATGGAAGGCTATGTCTTAATATTCCTTTAGATAAGAGCAGGGGAAGAAAAGAGGAGGGCTTTCAAAGTGTTTATGCCGATATTGTACATATTGCAAAAAAGGTGGGCTGGAAATACTTTTCAACGATTATCTGGAATGAGGGAAATATATCCAGAAGAACTGCTTGGGGGTCATGGCTTAGTGCCAAGGCTCCGTATGTAATAGCTCCTGTTGAGGTGATCGTTGTCTTCTACAAAGAGAGATGGTCAAAAATCAAAAAGGGAGTATCAGATATAACCAGAGAGGAATTTATGGAATGGACTAATGGTTTGTGGACTTTTCCAGGAGAAAGCAAAAAGAAAATAGGGCATCCTGCCCCTTTTCCTGTGGAATTGCCAAAAAGGTGTATCAAACTTTTTAGTTTCGTCGGAGATACCGTTTTAGATCCCTTTTTGGGAAGTGGAACAACCCTCATTGCTTGTGCTTTACTTAAAAGGAAAGGAATAGGTGTAGAAATCGATGAAAATTATTGCAAATTGGCAAAAAATAGATTGCTAAAAGAAATTTTATTAAATAAAAAGAGCTTGTTTAATGAGTAGAAAAAATCGTGGATTTCAGTGTAAAGAAGCTATTTTAAAGGCTTTACAAGAGGGTTATAGATCAATTATAACTGAAAAATTTAACGGGAATCCCTTAGAAGCCTTAAAAAATTTTGATAGCATTGCTGAAGAGTCTTTACGTGAAATACTGCTTTCTCATTATTCAGAGGAAAAAAGCAGACATCAAGCTTGGAAAAGTTGCAAAGGGATTCTCTATGAATACGCTGTATTCATTTGTTTAAAAGAGATAATAGAAAGGGATGAAAAATTAAACAGTAAAATTGGTATAATTAGGGGCAATGAAGCGCTATTGCTAAAGGAATATAGAGAACAAATTGTTATAAAGAATTGGCAGGATATTCTACCTGATGTAGATATAATTTTAATTGATAAGGAAAGCAATTCTGTAATTGCTATTATATCTTGTAAAACAAGTTTAAGGGAGAGACTTACTGAGACAGCTTTTTGGAAAAGAGAGCT
>CAZQQV010000008.1:0-37173 GCA_964595655.1 uncultured Caldimicrobium sp. | reverse complement strand
TAAAATATAATTGCAAAGACCTCTAATGAGTTATTTGCAAACTCAATAAGCTCCCTCTCACCTTGTGGAAGAGGGCTGGGGTGAGGGGAAGACAATGAAAAGGTATCTGCAAGACCCTTAGGTCTTGCATTTATATATATCCTTAATTTTTTAAAATCACCTGCAGGATTAAAGGTGACAAAAGCGCTTTGCAATAACTCTGAAACCTATTTTCCCTTGACTTTTCAGAGAGAAAGGCTTAACATATTATTTAAACTCTGGAAAAAAGGGGTGAGGTAAATGAAAGTCAAGGTAGTTTTGCACGGCCTTGCTGTTGATCCTGTCTCAAACAGCCCAGTTATGCTTTTAAAAGAGGTTCACGGAGATAGAATTCTTCCCATCTGGATTGGAGTGCTTGAGGCAACCTCTATTGCTTCAAAACTTGAAAATATTCAATTTCCAAGGCCGCTAACCCATGATTTAATGAAAAATATCCTGGACTTCCTGGGAATCAAAATCCCCAAAATTGAAATAGTAGACTTAAGAGACAATACCTATTATGCCATTATTACCCTTGACATTCAGGGAGAACTTGTAGACATCGATGCAAGGCCAAGTGATGCTGTTGCCATTGCCTTAAGAATGGGCTCTGAAATTTATGTCTGGGAAGAGGTGTTGAAAAAGAGCCAGACCTTTACCGAAAGCCCTGTCAAAGAAACCCAGGAAGAGATCGTGGGTGCAACCGAGGAAGAAAAGGAAAAGCTTAAAGAAATCCTTGAAACTCTTGATCCCAAGCATTTTAAATACAAGATGTAGAGGTTTACTGCTTGTTTGATTTTCACTGTCACTCAGTTTTCAGTGATGGAGAGCTTATACCTGCTGAAATCTGGAGAAGGGTTAGAGTTCTTAATTATGAGGCCATAGCCATAACTGATCATGCAGACCACTCTAACTTTGAATTCATCCTGGATAATCTCTTAAAAATAAAAAGGGCCTTTCAAGGGTTGACACCAAGGCTTCTTGCAGGGATTGAAATCACCCATGTGCCTCCCGAGTTAATTCCCGATCTTATCACAAAGGCTCGAGAAAAGGGGGCTGACCTTGTTGTGGTTCACGGAGAAACCATTGTTGAGCCTGTTTCTGAAGGAACCAATAGGGCTGCAATTCTTGGTGGGGCAGACATTCTTGCCCATCCCGGACTTATAACTGAAGAAGAGGTAAAGCTTGCTGCAGAAAAGGGGATTTTCCTTGAAATATCAGGAAGAAAGGGGCATTCCTTTACCAATGGCCATGTGGTAAGGCTTGCCAAAAAGTATGGTGCCCCTCTCGTAATTAACTCCGATGCCCACTCCCCTTCAGATCTTCTCTCAAAGGACCTTGCCTTAAAAATTGCCCTTGGTGCAGGTTTAACCAAAGATGAAGTCGAAAATCTATGGAAATTAGCTCAAAAGAAGTTTCTAAAGAGCTAATCCATAACCATATTAAAGCTCTGCTACTTAAAAAGGGCTATCCTGCAAACCTTTTTCAATGGGAGAAAACCTTTCCTTTCACCTATAATGGACTTACCTTCGAAGTAGAGCTACCCCTTGTTTTAGAGGATGATAAACCCCTTTTAATCCTTTATTATCACCCAAGTAAACGCGGGCTTACTTCCTTTGAAAGACCTCTTCTTTCCATAGCAAGGCTTTTTTTTAACCCTCCCCCTTATTTTGCAGTGCTAACCAATCTTGAAGATTACATTCTTATTGAGGTTTATCCTCAGATAATTAAAAGAGGGGGAGAAGAAGTTTTTCCTGACTATGAGTCTTTAATGAGGTATCAAGCTCCCTATGAGAAACCCTATAACAGAAGTGTTGAGGAAAAGATTCTTGCCTTCTATTTAAGCGGTGGTTGAAAGAGAGGGCCATGCGGGTAGGTCTTACTTGCTCTTACCAAGAAGTCTTTGTCTTAGAACCTCATAAAGGGCAATTCCTGTTGCCTGAGAGACATTCAGGCTTTCTACCTTTCCTATCATGGGGATTTTGGCAAGAAAATCGCATCTTTCAAGGATGGTTGGTCTTATCCCCTTTTCCTCGTTTCCAGCAATTATTAACAAAGGCATGGTGAGATCTATTTCAAAGACACTTTTTTCTGCCCTGTGGGTAAGCCCAAGAATCCAAAGCCCCCTTTTTTGGAAAAATTCAAGGGCTTCCTTTAAATTTTTAACCCTGGCAATGGGGATATTAAAGGCAGATCCTGCGGAAACTTTTATAACTGTGCCTGTTATTTCACAGGCCCTATGCTTGGGGATAATAACTCCATGGACCCCAAAGGCATCAGAAACCCTCAATATACTTCCCACATTTTGTGGATCCTGAACCTCGTCAAGGGCAATAACAAGGGGGATCTCCTTTCGGGAAAGCCAAAGGGCTTCAATGTCCTCAAGCTCGGCATAATCAAATTCCCTTAAATATGCCACCACACCCTGGGTATTTACCTGTGGCGGAACCTTTGGCGGAGAAAAGGGCTCCCTTTCCCAGAACTTAACAGAAATCCCAAAGGCTTTTGCTTTTTCAAGAATTCTATATTTCTTTCCCGATAAAGTTTTCCTCTCAATGATTATCTCTTCTATTAAATCTGGCTGGCTTTCTAAGGCTGCAAGGAGGGGATTTATCCCCCAGATGACCTTGGACATTCTACAGAAGTTTTACCCTGTAAGGCCTTAAAAGTTCTGCCCTAACAATGGATAAGAAATTTTCTTTTGCTTTATCTAATTCATCATTCACAATCACATAGTCAAAAAAGGGGGCATAGGTTAATTCAAGTTTTGCCCTTGCAAGCCTCTCCTTAATTTTTTCCTCATTTTCAGTTCCCCTGCTTCTTAAACGGGCCTCAAGCACCTCAAGACTTGGTGGCGCAATAAAAATGGTCACAGCATCTGGGCCAAAATATTTTTTTAAATTGCTAACCCCAATTACCTCTACATCAAGAACAAGATGTTTCCCCTGAGAAAAGGCCCTCTTAATTTCACTTTTGGCTGTGCCATAATAATTTGAGTGAACCTCAATCCATTCAAGAAATTCACCTCTTTCAAGCATTTCAAGAAAGGTTTTTCGATCAATAAAATAATAGTCTTTTCCGTGAATTTCACCAGGTCTTGGCTCTCTTGTGGTGTGAGAAACGGAAAAATAAAAATCCTCTTCAGGAAGGGTGCTAAGAAGGGTGCTTTTCCCTGCCCCTGAAGGCCCAGAAACAATTAAAATAAGGTTCTTCAAATCTATTCTTCCTCTTCTTCTCGGATCTTAAGACCTTCAGAAACATATCTTTGGGCAATGGTTTCTGCCTGTATGGCAGAAAGGATAACATGATTACTATCAGTTATGATAATAGAACGGGTTTTTCTTCCTTGGGTTGCATCAATAAGGCGCTTCATTTCTTTAGCTTCCTCTTTAAGTCTTTTCATGGGAGCTGAATTGGGATTAACTATGGCAATAACTCTGTCTGCCACAACAAAATTTCCAAAACCAATATTCAAAAGTTTTCCCGATGAGGACATAGTTGGCCTACCTCCCTTCAATTTCAAAATTTTTAATAATTATAACAAAGACTTAAAGGGTGTCAATTTTTAATTTTTTTGTTGGTATTATTAAAAGTTTTCTTAAAAATTCTTTTCATTACTTTCCAAAAAAGCACAAAGGGGCCAATTAGGATGTAACAGGTAGTTATTACCAAGAGGATGAAAGGAGGATTTGAGGCAGTTATGACAAGTAACAAAATAAAGCCCACAAGAAAATAAAAGGCAGGAATGGTCTTTATTTTAACCCCTTTGAAACTGGGATACTTTATGGGGGATATAAACAGATAAGAAAGTAAATAAACCATGACAAGAAGAGCCCAGTTTTTGTATAAAGGCTCAATTCCCATTTGATGGAGAAGAAGAACCGTTGCTGCAATGATGGCTCCTCCTGCAGGTGAAGGAAGCCCTTCAAAATAATAACCAGGGGTTTCTCTTACATTAAATCTTGCAAGCCTCAAAGCCACACAAGCTGTATATAAAAAACAGGCAAGCCAGCCAAACTTAGAAAAACTCTTTAAAGAGAAATTGTAAATTAAAAAAGAGGGGGCCAAGCCAAAGGAAACCATATCTGCAAGGGAATCGTACTCTTTTCCAAATTTGCTTGAGTGGGCAATAAGCCTTGCTATTCTTCCATCAAAAATATCAAAGAAAAGGGCAAGCCATATGGCAGTCCCTGCCTCTAAAAATCTTCCCTGAAAGGAAGATAGAGTAGCATAAAATCCGCAAAAGAGATTCAGCGTGGTAAAAATCCCTGGAAGAAAATGGAGCATAAAAAACTAAGTTTTTAAGGGCACTTTGGCAAGAACCGTTTCCCCAGCAAAAACCCTCTGACCTTCTTTAATGAAAAGTTCACCGCCATTATAAGGAAAAAACAACTCCACCCTTGAGCTAAATTTTATGATTCCAATGGGATCTCCTGCAACCACATCATCTCCTGGAAGGACAAAATTCTTAGCTCTCCTTGCAATAAGCCCTGCAATCTGAACCACCCAAAAGGGAGTTCCATCTTCTCTTTCAATAAGATAGTAAATCTTTTCATTTTTCTCAAAAGCTTCGTTATGGAACACTGGCAGATGACCACCTCTTTCGTGAACAACCTTTAATACCTTTCCTGAAACAGGGCTTCTATTTATGTGCACATCCCAAAGCCTCATAAAGATGCCAATACGATAAAGGGGACCCTCAAAAAGTTCTTTTTTTTCTTCAACCTGGCAGAGAACCACCTTTCCATCAGCAGGCGAGATGATAAGCTCTGGATCAAAAAGGGGCTCCCTTCTTGGATTTCTGAAAAAATAAGCCATAGCAAGGGCACCAGAAAGGAAAAAAAGGGAGGTTTTCTTTTTCTTAAAAAGTGCAGTCAACCCTGAGGCTAAAAGAGGTATGGCAATAAAGGGTTTTCCTTCTGGGTGAATCATTGTCTTACCTATTAATTTTTATTGAGGGGAAAAGGGCCTCATTGGTGTGGGGCAAAAAGAGGGCTGCCATATAGTAATCCATATATTGGGGGTGATTGGAGAGTTCCACATGGGTCATCATCTGGGCAATTCTTTCAAGCTCTTTTCTTTTTTCTGAGTATAATAACACCTTTTTAGCTCCCTGTAAACTGGTATTTCCAAGGAAGTAAAATTTGTCTCTTGGAAGGTCTGGAAGGAGTCCAATGGTGATTGCATCTTCAAGATCTATGAAGCTTCCGAAGGTACCTGCAAGAAAGATTCTTTCTAAATCTCCCAGGGTTAATCCCACTGATTCAAGAAGAATCTGATAACCTGCAAACATAGCACCCTTGGCTCTTATTAGGTTCTCAATATCGTTTTCTGTAAAAACTATGTCCTGTCCAGTTGCAGAATCTTCCTTAAAGACGAGGACATATTCAAAGCCATCTTCTCCCTCTCTTATGCGGGGATGAGATAAATCCCTTCGAAATTTTCCTGCCTTATCAATAAGGCCTGTTCTGAAAAGACTTGCAAGAAGAGATATAATGCCTGAACCACAAATACCCTTTGGCTTTTTTCTGCCAATAGTTAATATCATGGGTTCAAAGGTTTTAGGATCAATGCTTACCGCCTCTATGGCCCCACTTGTTGCTCGCATGCCACACTTAATTCCTCCACCTTCAAAGGCAGGACCTGCAGAACAGGCTGCACACATCAGGAAATCCCTATTCCCCACCACAATTTCACCATTGGTTCCAAGGTCAATAAAGAGGGTTAAGGCCTCCTCTTCTGCCATAAGTGAAGCTAAAACACCTGCGGTTATGTCTCCCCCTACATAACTTGCAACAGAAGGGGCCAAAAACACAGGAACCGTCTCCTTTAGAGAAAGAGATAATTCTCCAGCTCTGAATAAAGGATAACTCTTGGCAACAGGCACATAGGGATATTCCCTTAAAAATTTTGGCTCAAGTTCCAGAAAAAAATGGGTCATAACGGTGTTCCCTGCAAGAGAAAAGGCCTCTATATCCCTCAAGTTTTTTCCAGAGATCCTGAGTAACTCCTCTACCAAATAGGAAATTTTATCTTTCACTCTTTCAGAAAGAACCTTTAAGCCCTCCTTTCTTCTTGCAAATTCAATTCGACTTATTACATCTTCTCCATAACTTATTTGGGGATTATAATCTGAGGTATGAGCTAAGGTTTCACCTGTTATTAGATCCACAAGTTCAAGCTGAAGGGTGGTTGTCCCAAGGTCCATGACAATTCCAAGAGGATTTCCCTCCTTTTTACCACTCTCAATATCTACCAAATAAACCCTTTCCTTTAAGGGGTCTTCAAAATAGGTAATAGTTACCTTAAAGTTTTCCTCTCTAAGAACATAGGGGAGTTTTTTTAAGAGAGAATAGGGAATCTCGGGATTTTCAATACCCACTTGTCTTAAGGCAAAGAGAAGTCTTTCTAAATCAGGAGTATTTTCCTCTATGGTTGGAGAGGGCATTTCAAGATAGACCCTTTTAATAGGTGAGTCAATTTTTAAATCCTCTTTTCTCTCTAAGGCTTGAGCCCTTACTTTTCTCAAAAGAGCTACTCTATCTACCTGACTCTCAACGGGAATTCTTATTACCACATCGCTTTGAGGAAAGAGGGTGCAGGCTTTATAGTAAATCTCCTCTATTTTTTCACCTAAAACCTCTCCAGATTCCACAATAACTTTACATTTATTGCAGGCCCCAATTCCTCCACAGCTTGCATTGATGTGAATACCAAGTCTCATAGCAAGTTCAAGCACACTTTCCTCTTTGCCAATCTCTGCGGAAATCCCATAGGGCAAAAATAAAACCTTTGCCATAGCTCTCTCCCCTGAGGGAATTGATTTTTTTAATTTAAAGGCTTATTTTAAATTACCATGCTTTTAACTTTTTTTCACAAATTGGGCTTTATAACTTGACCTATGAAGCCTTTGGTCTCGGTAATTATTCCTACCTATAATCGCGCTTATATCTTAGATAGGGCTATTGAAAGTGTGTTAAAACAATCCTATAGACCTATTGAACTTATTGTGGTGGATGACGGATCCAAGGATGAAACCCCTCTTTTGGTAAAAAGGTATCCCCTAAAGTATGTTCGGCTTCCTCAAAACTTCGGAGTATCCTTTGCAAGAAACCGGGGTATTCTCCACAGTAAGGGCGAACTTTTAGCCTTTCTCGATAGTGATGATGCCTTTCTTCCCAAGAAAATAGAAAAACAGGTAAACTTTTTTTTGAAGCACCCAGAGTGCCAAATTCTACAGACTGAAGAAATCTGGTTCAAAGGAGAAAAAAGACTCAATCCCAAAAAATATCATGCTAAGGCTGAAGGTTATTTTCTTGACCGCGCAGTTAAGCTCTGCGTGGTCTCCATCTCAACGGTGATGATAAAAAGAGAAGTCTTTACGGAACTTGGGCTTTTTGATGAGGAATTTCCAGTGTGTGAAGATTACGAATACTGGTTAAGAGTTGCTATTCACATGCCAGTTTATTTATTAAAAGAGGCTCTCGTTGTAAAACAGGGAGGCCGGGCTGATCAACTCTCCCAAAGAAAAGGACTTGACTTTTACAGAATAAAGGCTCTCCTTAAAACTTATAAAAATTATTATCACCGACTCTCTGCAGAAGAAAAACTCTTAATTTTGGGTGAAGCTCAGAAAAAAAGTGAAATCTTTTCCAAGGGAGCAAAAAAGCACGGAAACCTAAAGGCCCTCTTTGAACTTTCAAAGATGTGGAGTAATTTTTATCCCAAGGCCTTAAGTAACTTTACAACTACCCTCTGAGAAGCCTAAGATTGATAACCCTATGACTGAAAGAAAAATCCCTTTAGAGAAGATTTACAACATTCTTGATTCTGTAAGCAAAAAGGACTTTGCTCTCCTTCCTAAGATAAAGGGGCTTGAAAAAACCTTAGAAAATTTATTTAAAGAAGCTAAAAACATCCTCACCGAAGAAACTCTGAAACAGCTTGAAATTCTTATAAAAGGCCTTGATACAGCCAATCTTGAAGAAAAAAAGATAAGAATTTTGAAGATGAAAGAAGCCCTTCTTGATGAAGGAAGAAAAGATTCCTCAAAATTTCATAAAGAAGAAAGGAGGGGTTCTCCTCCCACACTTTCCATTGAGATTGAGGATTTGCCAGATCTTGAAACTTACAGAAAACACAGAGCCATCCTAAGTCAAAAGATTGATATAATAAAAGGAATTGGCCCAAAGCTTGCAAAAAGGTTTCAGAAAAAGGGGATTGAAACCATTGAGGATTTACTTTATTTTCTTCCAAGGACCTACGAAGACAGAAGAAAAATCACTCCCATTGGAGATCTCGTTGAGGAAAAAACAGCGGTTGTCTTCGGGGAAATTGTAAAAAGTGGAGTGAATTATTATTCCAAAAGAAAAACCTACGAGGTTCTCATCACTGATGGCACGGGGTTTCTCACTCTAAAATGGTTCAATTTCCAGGAAAAGGTAATGAGGGGACTATATCCTCCAGGAAAAAAGATCTATGCCATAGGAGAGGTTCACAGATTTTTAAAAACTCTTGAGATGATTCATCCTGAAACCATAGGAGAAGAGGAAGAAGAAAAAATTGAAAGGGAACTTGGGAAAATAATTCCAGTATATTCCTCTGTGGAAAATCTTCCTGATAAAACCTTAAGGAAAATTATGCAAACTGTGATTGAAGAATATGCAGATTTTGTGGACAATTTAATCCCTCCTTATATTTTGAAAAAGGCAAGGCTTTTTCCGGTCAAAGTTGCTTTAAAAAGGCTTCACCTACCTGAAGCATCAGAGGAGTTTTCTCTTCTTCTTGATGAGAGAAATCCTTACTTGAGGAGTCTTTCCTTTGAAGAGCTCTTTTTCCTTGAGCTTGGCCTTGCCATGAAAAAGAGTCAGATGATAAAAGAAAAGGGTATTGCCTTTAAGGTAGATTCTCCCCTTCTTCAGGAATTTTTAAAAAGACTTCCCTTTGAGCTTACCCAGGCCCAAAAGAGGGTAATTGAAGAAATAAAGAAAGATATGGCAAAACCAATCCCCATGAATAGACTTATTCAGGGAGATGTGGGATGCGGAAAAACGGTTGTTGCCTTTTCCTCTGCCCTCATTGCCATTGATAATGGTTATCAGGTTGCCCTTATGGCGCCAACAGAAATCCTTGCAGAGCAGCATTACCGTAATTTCAGAAACTATGCCCAGCTTATGGGTATACCTGTTGCCCTTTTGACAGGTGGAGTTACCCCTGCTAAAAAAAGGGAAATATATCACGGGCTTGCGGTAGGCTATTATAAATTCGTAATAGGAACTCATGCCCTCTTTCAGGAAAAAGTGGAATTTAAAAAACTTGGCCTTGTTATTATTGATGAACAGCACCGTTTTGGCGTTCTTCAAAGGGCAGCCCTAAGGGAAAAGGCTAAAGGGGTTGTCCCTGACACCTTAGTGATGACGGCAACCCCTATTCCCAGAACCCTTGCTTTAACCGTTTATGGAGACCTTGATGTGTCCATTATAGATGAGATGCCCAAGGGAAGAAAACCTGTTATCACAAAACTTTTTCTTGACTATAACAAGCATAAAGCCTATGAATTGGTAAGAGAAGAGCTTAAAAAAGGTCATCAGGCCTATGTTATACTTCCTTTAATTGAAGAGTCCGAATCCCTCAATTTAAAGGCTGTTTTGACTTACGGAGAAGAGCTTCAAAAAGAGGTCTTTCCAGATTTTAAGGTGGGAATTTTACATGGTAAAATGAGTTCAGCAGAAAAGGAAAAAATCATGCAGGCTTTTAAAAGGGGGGATATAAATGTGCTTGTCTCTACTACGGTGGTTGAGGTGGGAGTAGATGTTCCCAATGCTACGGTTATGGTAATTGAACATGCCGAAAGATTTGGTCTTTCTCAACTTCACCAGTTGAGGGGAAGAGTGGGAAGAAGCGAGAAACAATCCTACTGTTTTCTCATAGCCTACCAGGTCTCCTTTCAGAGTGAGGCTTTTAAAAGGCTTCAAATTCTAACTCAAACCAACGACGGCTTCAAAATTGCTGAAGAAGACCTGAAGCTAAGAGGCCCTGGGGATCTCTTTGGAACCCAGCAATCGGGTTTTATTGAGTTTCGTAGGGCTGATCCTGTAAGGGATCTTGATCTCCTTCTTCTTGCAAGGGATTCTGCCTTTGAACTCATAAGGCAGGATCCAGAGCTTAAAAATTATCCAGCCCTTAAAGAAGAACTTTTCAGACGCTGGGAGGAAAGGCTTAAACTTTCTGAGGTTGCTTAAAAAAGGAGGCTTTATGGAAGAAAACTTTAGTATAGGGATTGTGGGTGGTGCTGGAAAAATGGGAAGGTTTTTCAAAGAGTTTTTTGAGAAAAAGGGCTATCTAGTTTTTATCTCTGACAAAGAGGAAGGCCTAAGCCTTAAGGAGCTTGCAGAAAATGCCAAGGTTATTCTCCTTTCTGTTCCCATGGAGGTTTTCCCAGAGGTTGTCAAAAGCATGGCACCCTTTGTGAAGGAAAAGCACTGGATTCTTGATATATGCTCCTTAAAGCTTGAGCCTGCACGGATCATGAAAAGGTATCTCAAAAAGGGAGAGCTTCTTGCAACACACCCCCTTTTTGGACCCTATGAAAGGGATCTTTCTGGTAAAATCGTTGCCCTTTATCCCTTGCGAGGAAAAAACTGTTATCAATGGTTTTCTTCCCTTTTACAATCTGAAGGTATAAAGGTAGTAAAGATCTCTCCAAAGAGGCATGATGAAATCATGGGGCTTGTGCAGGTGGTAAATCACTTCTGGCTTATTCTTCTTGGAAATCTTATCAAGGACTCTGGTTTTTCAGTCAAAGAAATTGTTGATCTTTCCACACCAAGCTTTCTCTCGCAGTTAAAGATTTTAATGAGACTTGCCTGGCAGGATGAAAATCTCTATGCAAGGATTCAGCTAGAAAACCCCTTTGGAAAGAAATTCAGAAATCTTCTCTGCAAAACCTGTAAGAACCTTGCAAGAACTCTAAACAAAAAGGATGAGGAAAGTTATGAAGCTTTCAAGGAGTATTTCTTTACAGCTAAAGAGAGAGCTGCTGAAATAGAGAAATTACTTTCTTCTGAGATAGAAAAGAAACCCAAGGCCTAAGACCATCATAAGAAGACATAACACCTGTCCCATGGTCATCCAGCCAAAAAGAAGAGAGAAACTCTGGCCTGGCTCTCTTAAGAATTCAAAGAGAAATCTGAGAATCCCATAAAGAATGAGGAATAAAGCGAGTTTTGTTCCCTCTTTCCAGGGCTTATTTCTGAGTTTCCAGAGAAGCAAAAAGAGAAAAAGGCCTGTTACCAGGGCTTCATAGAGTTGCACAGGGTGTCTGGGAACAGGGCCTCCTTCGGGAAAAATTATTCCCCAGGGAAGAGTGGTTGGTTTTCCAAAGATTTCTCCATTTATAAAATTTCCTATTCTTCCAAAGAAAAGACCAAGGGGTGCAGTAACCACCACAAGGTCTGCCCAATAAAGGAAGCTCTGTTTTTTTATTTTGATATAGGTATAGCCTGTAATAATAGCCCCAATTGCTCCTCCGTGAAAGGACATTCCACCTTTCCAGATGGCAATTATCTCTTCAGGATGAGAAAGAAAATAGTCTGGATAATAAAAAAAACAAAAGCCAAGCCTTGCTCCGACAACAAGCCCTATAAAACTATAAAAAAGCAAATTTTCAAGAAAGGGATATAAATCCTCTCTTCCTCGCTCTTTGAGCTGATACCGACAAAGAAAAAGACTTGCAAGAAAGCTTATAAGGTACATCAATCCATACCAGCGAAGCTGAAAGGGACCAATTTTAAAGATTACAGGATCAATGTTGGGATAGGGAAGCATAGTAATCGCAAAGCTCCTTAAGAAAACACTCTTCACATTTGGGTTTTTTGGCGGTGCAGATGGCTCTTCCGTGGGCCTGAAGGAGATAGGGAAAGAGAAACCACTCCTTCTTAGGAACAATTTCCATAAGCTCTCTTTCAATCTTTACAGGATCTTTAGATTTAACAAGCCCAAGCCTTTGAGAAAGCCTTGACACATGGGTATCAACGGGAATTCCCTCAACTATTCCATAAGCGTTGGAAAGCACAATATTGGCAGTCTTTCTTGCAACCCCTGGAAGCTCAAGAAGCTCCTCCATGGTTCTTGGAACTTCCCCTCCATGTTTCTCAACAATAATCTTGCAGGCCTCTTTAATATAGCGTGCCTTTTGCTGATAAAACCCTGTGCTTTTTATAGCCTCTGCAAGTTCTTCAAGGGGAGCCTCTGCAAAGTCCTTGGCAGTTTTATATTTTTTAAAAAGCTCTGAAGTTACCATGTTAACCCTTTCATCAGTGCACTGCGCAGAGAGAATTGTTGCCACTAAAAGCTGTACGGGATTTTCAAAATTAAGGGCAATCCTTGCATTAGGATAATGCTTTTTAAGCCTCTTTATGATTTCACTAACTTTTCTCTTCAGATCCATTTTTTCTCCTTTACTTCAAAATTTCTTTAATTTTAGCCCTATCGAAAAATTTTTGAAGCTCTTTAAAAAATTCAGATTCAATTTGTGATCTTAATTTTTCAGAATCTTCTCTTTTCTGATCTAAAGGGGCTGAAATTTTTTTTAAAATATTTTCTCCTCGCTCTACAAGTTCAGCTATCCTTGAAGGCTCAAGAACCTCTATACAATGAAAAAATTTACTAAGTTTTTTTAATTTTTTAACTTTTTCTTCTGGAAGCGCTTCCCCCTTTTCCAGATTTTCCTCAAGTTCCATGCACAATTTTTTAACCGAGTCAAGAAGGGGAATCTGAATTTGCTTTCTAATTTGTTCTTTAAGACTTAAAAAATCAAAGGCTAAAATAGGATAGTCCTCCTCTTTATGGGCTCTTCCAATGAGCATTTCCTGATACCACTTTGAAAATTCGAGGGAAAAAAGATCCTGGGCATAAAGGTAATCAAAGCCCTTTTCACAAAGCTCTTTTTCTTCAGGTTTAAGCTCAGAAAAAAACTCCTTTATGATTTTTTCCCACAAGGGGAGATCATACATTCGCAAAAGGGTTGCAAGAAAAAGCCTTGGGGTAAATTGAATTTCCTTTCCTCTAATAAAAAATCTCTCCCTCTCTAAAAAAAAAATTGAAAATTTTTTCTATCCACTTGATTGTAAAAAACATCCTTTCAATTATAATCTTTTTAAGAAAAAAATGGAACAAGGTTTTAACCATCTATTTTTATCCAGAGGAGAAAATAAGGAGGAGGCCCTAAAAGTAGTTACCTCTTTTCTCGAAAAATATCAGCTTATTCATTATGACAGATATTCTGTTGATGAAATTATTCAGGCTTGTGAAGAAGAATTTTTCAAAGAATTAAGTTACGGGCTTGAAAAGAATAAAAGAATTCTTGAAAATTTTATTAATGAGGTTCAAAAAGAGGGTTTTAGTGCGTTATCTGATCTTTTGGCCCTTCCTCAGGGATATTTGAGTAAAATCTTACACCTAATTGCCCATTTAATTGATGGCTTTTTCGGAATTGATTCCTACTTTTTCAATCTCCTTGAGGACTCACACTGGGTAAGTCAGCCTCTTTTTGAAAAGATTAAACGAGAGCCCGATAAATTTTATTTGATAAAAATAACAGGTTTCCTTGAAAAACCCGTTTATATGTTTGAAATTCTAAGCCCTAAGAAGTTTCTTGAGAAATAATTTCTCTTATTTTTTGGCGAAGAATTCCCACTGAAGGAACCGGGGTAAGGCGTCCTGCCTCATCTACAAAGAGCCTTCAGCTAAAGCCACCTGAAGGAAGGGGCTGAATTTCTTCTCCATTAATCTTTACCGTGGGAGAGCCTCTAAGTCCGAGTTTTTCAGCCTCCTCATTACTTAAGCGTTGGAAAGTGACCTCTGCCTCGACTCCTTCCAGAGATAATGCCTTTGAGATATTTTCCCTTAGCTGGAGCTCACTGGGACAAGTCAAATTCATAAACACTTCAATTTTGATTGCCCTTTTCATAGGAAGTTATCACCTCTTCAAGTTTTTTTCTTATCTCATTAATGGGAAGCTTTTTTCTGAAGCTTCCCTGGGCAAGCTCTGCCCGTCCACCTCCCTTGAGTTCAAGCTCCTTCTGAAGAGCCTTAAAAATTTCCCCGGCCTTAAATCTCTCAGAAAGATCCTTTGTTATCATACAAACCGCAAGGTTTTCTTCCTCCCTTTCTCCAATTAAAAAGAAAATTCCAGAACCCAATTTGTTTTTAAAAAAATCTCCAAATTCCCTTAATTCCTCCATTTTCTCTGTCTGAAAACTTGCCACCAAAACTTTAACTCCCTTTACTTCGGAGATTTCTTTCAGTTTCCCTTCAAGCTCAGACCTTAAATCTCTTGTTCGCAAACTTTTGATCTCCCTTTGAAGTTTTGCAATCTCAGAAAGTAAATCCTCAACCCTCTTTTCAAGATCCTTGGGTGAAGTCTTAAGCTTTAAAGCGAGAGTTCTTATTTTGTCTTCAAGGGTTAGAAGATGTTCATAGGCCTTAAATCCCGCAACTGCCTCAATCCTTCTCACTCCGCTTGCTACACTGCTTTCCGAAAGAATTTTAAAAAACCCGATTTCACCGGTTGCCCTAACATGGGTCCCGCCACAGAGCTCACAGGAAACATCATTTATTTTAATAACCCTCACAATTTCACCATATTTTTCCTCAAAGAAAGCAAGTGCTCCAAGGGCCTCAGCCTCCTCTCTTTTAACCCACTTTATCTCCAAAGGATAATTCTCAAGGATCCAGGTGTTTACCATTTTTTCCACCTCTTTAAGCTCTTCCTCTTTTAGGGCCTGAAAATGAGTAAAATCAAAGCGAAGTCTTTCTGGCTCAACAAGAGATCCTGCTTGTCTGACATGATTGCCAAGAACCCTTCTTAGAGCTGAGTGGAGAAGATGGGTTGCGGTGTGATGTCTTGCCGTGTGTGCCCTTCTCTCTTTATCAACCTCAAGCTCTACCTCCTCTCCTATCTCAAATTTTCCAGAAAGAATTTTAATTTTGTGATAAATAACTTCCCCAACTTTTTGAACATCCACCACTTCTGCCTTGCCCTCTTTTCCAGTTATTACTCCTTTATCAGCAACCTGGCCTCCCCCTTCTGGATAAAAGGGCGTAATGTCTGTAATTAAATAATCTTCAACCAAAGCAAGAATCTTTCCTTTTGCCTTAAGTTCTTCATAACCCACAAAGAGGGTCTGAAGCCCCTCTTGGACAAGTTTCTTTATTTCTTCGGGAATTCTCTCAAGAGCCCCCTTCCAGGATTTTCTGCTTTCCTCCCTGGCCCTTTCTCGTAAGGCCTCAAATCCTGCAAGATCAAGCTCAAAACCAAGGGGCAAAACATAATCTCTAACAAGATCGTAGGGAAATCCGTAGGTATCATAGAGTCTAAAAAGAAGCTCCCCGGGAATGACTTTTTCTCCGCTACTTCTTAATCTATCAACCTCTTTTTCAAGAATCTCAAGCCCAAAATTCAAGGTTTCAAGAAATCTCTCTTCTTCTATTTTCAAAACCTTTTCTGCAACCTCTTTTCCTTCCCTTACCTCAGGATAAACATCTCCATATTCCAAAACCACAGGCTCAACCAATTTATAGAGAAAGGGTTCTTTTAGCCCCAGGGTTTTCCCAAATCTTTCTGCTCTTCTTATAATTCTTCTTAAAACATAGCCCCTTCCTTCATTGGATGGCACAATTCCTTCGGAAATTAGGAACACACTTGCCCTAACATGATCAGCAATCACCCTGAAGGCTACCTCTGTATCTCTGTTTTCTTTAAAGGCTCTTCCTGTAAGCTCTGAAAGGGCCTTCATAAGACCTGAAAAAAGATCAGTATCATAATTGGAAGGCACTCCCTGAACGACAGCCGCTATTCTTTCAAGCCCCATTCCTGTATCAATACTTGGTTTAGGGAGGACCTTTAAAGTTCCATCAGGAAATCTTTCATACTGCATAAAAACAAGGTTCCAGATTTCAAGATAACGGTCACAGTCACATCCAGGTTTGCAATCAGGCTTTCCGCATGAAAAGGCCTCTCCCTGATCAAAAATAATCTCTGAGCAGGGCCCGCAAGGGCCAGTGTCTCCCATCATCCAGAAGTTATCCTTTTCTCCAAGGCGGATAATTCTATCTTCTGAAAAGCCTGCAATCTTTTTCCAGAGACTGGCTGCCTCTTCATCCTCCCTAAAAACTGTGGCATAAAGCCTATCCTTGGGAAGGAAAAGCTCTTTCGTTACGAATTCCCAGGCATAGGCTATGGCCTCCTCTTTGAAGTAATCACCAAAAGAGAAATTCCCAAGCATTTCAAAAAAGGTATGATGCCTTGCAGTATAACCCACATTTTCAAGATCATTGTGCTTTCCCCCAGCCCTCATACACTTTTGACAGGATACTGCCCTTTTGTAAGGCCTTACCTCCTCTCCAAGGAAAACCCTTTTAAATTGAACCATCCCCGCATTGGTAAAAAGAAGAGTGGGATCATCCCTGGGAATAAGGGGAGAACTTGGAACAACCTCATGACCTCTCTCTTTAAAAAAATCAAGAAATTTTTGCCTGATTTCTCTTCCCTTAAACATGCTATAACCCCTAAAGGAATTAAATTTTTTATTCTATATCAAGAGCTTTCTTCATTATGAATTGTATTTCTCTGGCCCAATTTTTTGCTTCCCATGCTTCTTTTAAAGTATATTCCTCAGAGGTTATCCAATCTTCCAGTCCGTAAAAGGCAAGTTCTCTTTTCTTTGGAAGCCCTCTTGAAATCTCTTTTATGGAGGAAAGATTATCCCTCACCACCTGAGGAAAAGCCTCTATATTTGCTTCAATAAACTTTGATACATCGAGCACCTTAGGTCCTTCTAATCCGAAAGCCAGTATAAGAGCCTTTGAAAGGAGCTCTACAACCTCCTGAGGCTCCCCTACTACATAAGCATAATCTTTTTCTTCCTTAGGGAATTCCAGAGCCTTTATTCTTTTTTCAGCCCGAAAAATATAATCCTTTACTAATTTAGAGATCTGCAGAAATCACCCTCCAATGCTTTAATGAAAAGTTTTTCAAATAATACCAAGGCCTAAAGATTTTCCCCGTAACTTTCTTTTATTTTCTCAAGAAGCTCCTCTTTCTTTTCAAGAGGTCTTTTTTGAAAAATTGTTTGCATCTCTTTAAAAATAAAGCATATTAAAAATCAATGTCAAGGTTAACAAAGAAGTGGCAATTTTTTGCTTTTAAAGTAAAATTTTGCCTCAAAACAAACCCTTAAAATTTATCCTAAAGGAGGGAGGGCATGCTTGAAAGAACTTTGGTTATGATTAAGCCAGACGGAGTTGAGAGAAATCTCATCGGTAAGGTGATTAGCATTTTTGAGGAAAAGGGTCTAAAGGTGGTTGCCCTAAAAAAGGTAAGACTTACCAAAGAGCAAGCCAAGGCCTTCTATATTGTTCACAAGGAAAGACCCTTTTATGAGGACTTAACCACCTATATGAGTTCTGGCCCTGTTGTTGCTATGATTTTAGAGGGAGAAAATGCTATAAAAAGGGTTAGAGAAATTATGGGGGCAACTGATCCCAAAGAGGCTGCTGAGGGAACCATAAGAAAGCTTTATGCCCTTGATAAAGAGAAAAATACTGTGCATGGCTCAGACAGTCCTGAATCTGCAGCCAAAGAGATTGCCTTCTTTTTCAGTGAATATGAAATAATGAGTGCCCTTTAAAAGCCTTGAACGAAAGGGAATGGATTAGCTATCTTAAAAAATACCTTTATGAAAAAGCCCCTGTTTTTGCCACTTACAATGAAGATACAACGGTTATAAAACTTGAGGAAGATCATTATCTTCTTGTAACCACTGATGCCCTTGTTGAGGGAATTCATTTTGACCTTTCCTATTTTGACTTTTATTCCCTTGGGGTTAAACTTGCTGCCTCAAATCTGAGTGATATTGCAGCCATGGGTGGAAGGCCCAAATGGGCCCTTCTAACCCTTGGCTCCCCAAAACCTCTTGAGCCTGCTTTTGTTGACCCCTTTATGGAAGGCCTCATTTCAACCTTAGAAAAATATTCTTCCCACCTCACCGGGGGAGACACCGTTAAAAGCCCCTTTTTCTTTTTTTCCCTTACCCTTATTGGAGAAACAGATTGCCCCCTCTTAAGGAGAGGTGCAAAACCAGGGGATTATCTTTTTGTTTCAAAACCCCTTGGTGGTAGTTCTGCCTTTTTAAGGTTGATAAAAGAGCTTCCTTTAGAAGAAATTCCTGAACATCTAAAAAGAGCTCACTTAAGGCCTGAGCCTGAAATAGAGCTTGGGCTTTTCTTAAAGGGGGTTGCAACCTCTTCAATTGATATTTCCGATGGACTTCTTCTTGATCTTTCAAGACTTTGTGAGGCCTCAAAAGTTTCAGCTGAAATTGAAGAGGAAAAAATCCCTTTGGAAGATGGGGCAACCTTTGAAGAAGCCCTTTCAGGGGGCGAAGATTACGCCCTTTTATTTACTATCCCAGATGAAAAGGTCTTTCTTTTAAAAAATTCTCCGAAACAGGTTTATTTAATTGGTAAAATTATTGAAGGAGATGGAAAAATCTTTATGAAAAATAAAAAAGGGGAAAGGCAAAGCCTTTCCCCAGCTGGAT
Source organism: uncultured Caldimicrobium sp. (assembly GCA_964595655.1). Taxonomy (GTDB): domain Bacteria; phylum Desulfobacterota; class Thermodesulfobacteria; order Thermodesulfobacteriales; family Thermodesulfobacteriaceae; genus Caldimicrobium. Next base: position 18,553 of record CAZQQV010000008.1, on the reverse strand, counting down.
ATGATCACTTTACTTTTCAACCTCAACCTTAATGACCTTCTTTTGAGCCTCCTCTTTCTTTGGCAAGATAACTTTTAAAACACCATCTTTATAAGTAGCCTTAACTTTCTCCACATCTACTTCACTGGGAAGTTGAATTGCCCTCATAAAGCTTCCATAATATCTTTCAACTCTATAATAATTCTCCTTCTTTTCCTCGGCCTCTCTTTTCTTTTCGCCCTTGATGGTCAATACATTATCCACAATGTTAATTTCAATATCCTCTGGTTTTACCCCTGGCAAATCAGCTTTTACAATAACTTCTTTATCAGTCTCAGATACATCTACAGCTGGAACCCATTCAATAGATTCCCATCTTTCAGGGAACAAACTTTTTGTACCAAAAAATTCTTGAAATAAGCGATCCATTTCTCTTCTTAATTCTTGAAATGGACGCCAAATTGTTAATTCAGCCATATCCAATCACCTCCTTTTTAATTTTTTATTTTTATCAAACTTTCTAAGACAAAAATAAGCATTTCTTTTTCAGATTCAAGACCCATTTTGAGAAATTTAATTTTTAAAGAAAACCTTGAAATTGGTTTTTCAAAATTTACTTTTTAAATCAGGGTTTAAAAATTTTAAAACTCTATACAAGGAGGTTTAAAATATGAGGCTTGAAAAATTTACCTTTAAAGCTCAAGAGGCTTTACAGAGTGCCCAAAAGCTTGCGGAATCTTATAATCATACAGAGCTTCATCCCGAACACATACTGAAAGCCCTTGTTGATCAGGAGGGTGGAATTATTCCCATTATTCTTGATAGATTAGGAGTGAATTCCAAAATTATCTCAACAGAACTTGAGGAAATTTTGGAGAGGCTTCCAAGGGTTGCAGGGGGAGCCTATCAGCTCTATCTTTCCATGCCTGCCAAACAGATTCTTGACAGATCTGAGGCCCTTGCCAAAGAAATGAGGGATGAATTTATCTCCACAGAGCACCTTTTTTTGGCTATCCTTGATAGCCCCTCAAGAGCAGGGGAAATTCTTAGAAAAAGAGGAATTACCTTCACCACTGCAAAGGAGATTATTAATCAAATTCGTAAAGGAAGAAGAATTACTGATCAGAATCCCGAAGAGCAATATCAGGTGTTAGAAAAATTTGGAAGGGATCTAACAGCTCTTGCCAAAGCTGGAAAGCTTGATCCCGTTATCGGAAGAGATGAAGAGATAAGAAGGGTAATGCACATTCTTACGAGAAGAACCAAAAATAACCCTGTGCTTGTTGGTGAACCAGGAGTTGGAAAGACAGCTATTGTGGAGGGTCTTGCCCAGAGAATTGCTGCAGGGGATGTTCCTGAGGTTCTAAAAAACAAACGCATCATTCAGCTTGACCTTGGCGCCCTTCTTGCAGGAACCAAATTTAGAGGAGAGTTTGAAGAGAGACTCAAAGGAGTAATTAGAGAGGTTCAAGCAAGTGAAGGAGAAATCATTCTTTTTATTGATGAGATTCATACCCTTGTTGGAGCAGGGGCTGCAGAGGGAGCAATTGATGCAGCCAACATGTTAAAACCTGCCCTTGCAAGAGGTGAGCTTCGTTGTATTGGTGCAACAACCATTGATGAATATCGTAAATACATTGAAAAGGACCCAGCCCTTGAGAGAAGATTTCAACCTGTTTATGTGGATGAGCCAACCCCTGAGCAAGCCATTGCCATCTTAAGAGGTCTTAAAGAAAAATACGAGGTGCACCACGGAGTGCGTATCACAGATAATGCTATTATTGCAGCAGTTATGCTTTCTCACCGCTATATCACTGATAGATATCTTCCTGACAAGGCTATAGATCTTATTGATGAAGCTGCTGCCAAATTGAGAATTGAAATTGACTCCATGCCTACAGCCATTGACGAAATAGAGAGAAAAATTAAACAACTTGAGATTGAAAAAGTTGCCCTTGAAAAGGAAACTGATCCCAAGGCCAGAGAAAGATATCAAAAAATTCTTGAACAGCTTGAAGAACTGAGAAAGGAAGCAGAAGAATTAAAAGCCCAGTGGCTTAAAGAAAAAGAGATTATCCAAAATATCAGAAAACTTAAAGAAAGAATTGACCAATTGAAGATTGAGGCCCAGCAGGCTGAAAGACAGGGAGATTTAAATCGCGTAGCTGAAATCATTTATGGTTTGATTCCTCAACTTCAAAGGGAACTTGAGAAGGAAAATGAAAGGCTTGCAGAAATTCAAAAGAGTGGAAAGCGCTTCCTAAAAGAAGAGGTGGATGAAGAGGACATTGCAGAGATTGTTTCTAAATGGACGGGAATTCCTGTAAAGAGACTTCTTGAAAGTGAAAGGGAAAAACTTCTAAAAATTGAGGAAAGACTCAAAGAGCGTGTGGTTGGTCAGGATCATGCTATAAGTGCCGTTGCTAATGCCTTAAGGAGAGCAAGAGCTGGCCTTAAGGATCCCAACAGACCCATCGGGTCATTTCTTTTTATTGGGCCAACCGGAGTTGGTAAAACAGAGCTTGCTAAAGCCCTTGCAGAATTCATGTTTGACACTGAACAAGCCATGATTCGCATTGACATGAGTGAATATATGGAAAAACACTCTGTGGCAAGGCTCATTGGAGCTCCTCCTGGATATGTGGGATATGAAGAAGGTGGACAACTCACTGAGGCAGTAAGAAGAAGACCTTATTCAGTGATTCTCTTTGACGAGGTTGAAAAGGCCCATCCCGATGTATTCAATATTCTTCTTCAGGTGCTTGATGATGGAAGACTGACCGATGGTAAAGGAAGAACCGTTGACTTTAAAAACACTATCATAATTATGACCTCCAATGTGGGAAGCCATTATTTCCAAGAGGCTTATCTTGACCGCAAAGAGATTGAGGCTCGCATCTTTGACCTCCTTAAAAGCACCTTTAGACCAGAATTTTTAAACAGAATTGACGAAATTATCATCTTTAATAATCTTACTAAAGAAGATATAATAAAAATTGTGGATATTCAGATAAAATATCTTAATCAGAGGCTTGCAGAAAAGGGCCTTTCCCTTGAGCTTACTGAAAAAGCCAAAGAGTGGATTGCCAATGTGGGTTATGACCCCATCTTTGGAGCAAGACCTCTTAAGAGAGCCATTCAGCGCTATATTGAAAATCCCCTTGCTCTAAAAGTTTTAGAAGGTGCCTTTGAAGAGGGAGATAAAATAATTGTAGATATCAATGAAGTTGGTGAAGTAGAATTTAGAAAGGCCCCTGTGCACTGATGAAAAGATATAAAACCCTTTTTTTTGGAACTCCTGAATTTGTAATCCCTGTTCTTGAGTTTCTTTATCATAATGAGGATTTAATAGGAGTAGTAACTCAGCCAGACAAACCCAAAGGGAGAGGGCTTTCCCTCTGCCCATCTCCTGTTAAAATTTGGGCCTTAGAAAAGGGGCTTAAAGTCTTTGAACCACAGAAATTAAAGGACCCTGCCTTTCTCTCAACTCTAAAAGAACTTTCTCCAGATCTTATTGTAGTTTTTGCCTACGGGAAAATCCTTCCAAAGGAGGTGCTTGAGATTCCAAAGGAGGGGTGCTGGAATATTCATCTTTCCCTTTTGCCTAAATACCGAGGGGCCTCCCCTGTTCAGTGGGCCCTTCTTCAAGGGGAAAAAGAAACAGGGGTCACCATAATGCTTATGGATGAGGGCATGGACACAGGCCCCATTCTTTTACAGAAGATTCTCCCCATAGAAGAGGAGGATAACACTGAAAGCCTTCTTGAGAAGTTGAGTAAGCTTTCGGTTTTTGCCTTAAAAGAGGCCTTAGAACTCTGGAAAGAGGGAAAATTAAAACCCACACCTCAAAGCAATGAGGGAATAAGTTATGCCCCTCTCATTAAAAAGGAAGCTGGCCTTTTTAGTTTTGAAGAGCCTGCAGAACTCATTGTAAGAAAATTAAAGGCCTTTTATCCCTGGCCTGGGATCTTTACAAAATACAAAGGAAAAATTCTTAAGGTTCACTCTGCCAAGGCATTACCCTTGGAAAAAGAGGCAAGACCTGGAGAGATTTTAAAAATAGAAAAAGAGGGGCTCCTTGTTGCAACCTCAAAAGGAGCCCTTCTTCTCAAAGAGGTTCAGCTTGAGGGAAAAAAAAGGATTACAGGTTATGAATTTGCCCTTGGGCAACGCCTAAAGCCTGGGGACACTCTTTCTATGTCATAGAAACTCCTCTGCACTCTTCAATTCAGGAATTCTTCCTTTGTGGAAGAACTTAAGAAGGGGTGAGGCAATAAAAATGGAACTGTAAGTTCCTACGATAAATCCAAGGGTTAAGGCTAAGGCAAAATCTCTTATCACAACTCCGCCAAAAATAAGAAGAGCTAAAGATCCAAAAAGGGTGGTTAGAGTGGTTATTATAGTTCTTGAGAAAACCTCATTGAGACTTTTATTAATAAGGAGATCAAAGTTATCCACTTTTTCCCCTCTCAAAATGACCTCCCTTATTCTATCAAAGATAACTACAGTATCAGTCAAAGAATATCCTGCAATGGTAAGGAGAGCTGTGATGAAAAGAAGATTTATTTCAAGTCCAAGTAGGTAAAAGATGGCAAAAACTGCAACCACATCATGAAAAGTGGCAAGCCCTGCTGCTAAAGCAAAATAAAAATTAAATCTAAAGGTAAGATAAAGAACTATCCCTGCAACGGCACCAAGAATAGCTAATATGGCCTTGTTTTTAAGCTCCTTACTGATAACTCCTCCAATTTCCTCTTTAGCAACCAATTCATATTTTTCATTGGGATTAGCTAATTTTAAGGCATTTAGGAGCTTTTCCACATCCTCTGTAAGAGACTCCTTTCCACTTTTCATTTTAATTAAAAGTAAGTTTTCTCCCTTTACATCCTGAAGCACGATATCAGAAAAGCCTGACTTATTAAGATCACTTCTGATTTTATCAAGATTTGGAGGTTTTTCTGTTTTAAGATAAAGAATGGTTCCTCCTGTAAAATCGATGCCAAAATTAGCCCTGCCAAGAAGGGTTAGAATAAAACTCACTATTCCCAAAATTACCAACAGAGAAGAGAGTAAGGCAAAGGGCTTTTTGAGTTTCATAAAATTAAAATTGGGTTTTTCAAGAATGGTCATAAAGTTAATTTTTAAGTCCTTTCCTTTTTCGTAGAGGTATTCGTAAAAGATTTTGGTAACAAAAATAGCTGTAAAGAGGTTTACAAGAATGGAGATGGAAAGGGTTACTGCAAATCCCCTTATTGGGCCTGTTCCAAAAATAAAAAGGATGAGAGAGGTTATAAGAACGGTTATATGGGCATCAAAGATGGTCCAGAAGGTCTTGGAATACCCCTGAAATACCGAGGAAAAGGCTGTTCTTCCCAAGCGAAGTTCCTCTCTTATTCTTTCAAAGATAAGCACATTGGAGTCTACTCCCATTCCAATACTCAAGATAATTCCTGCAATACCTGGAAGAGTTAAAGTAGCTTGAAAGGCTGAAAGAAGCGCAAGAAGATAGTAGATATTTAGCAAAAGGGCAATTACAGCAATAAACCCTGAGAGGCGATAATACGTAATAGTAAAGATAACAACAAGAGCTGCCCCAAGAAGCCCTGCTTTAATTCCCTTTTCAATTGAGTCCTTACCAAGAGAGGGCCCAATGGTTATGTTTTGCAAAATTTTAACAGGAGCTGGAAGAGCCCCTGCTCTCAAAACCAAGGCAAGATCCTGAGCCTCTTCCATGGTAAAAGACCCTGTTATTTGAGCCTCTCCCCCTGAAATTTTTTCCCTGATCACTGGGGCTGATCTCACAACCCCATCAAGCACTATAGCAAGCCTTTTTCCCACATTTACTGCAGTTATAGCCTCAAAAATCTTTGCGCCTCTGTCATTAAACTGAATCCAAACATAAGGCTCATTGAAAGTGGGATCAATTCTAACCTGGGCATTTTTAAGGTATTCTCCAGTAAGAAGGGTCTCCTTTTTTAATAGAATAGGTGTGCGAAGAATTTGCCCTGTGTTTCTGTCTTTTTCAACAAGGAAATAAAATTCTGTATCAGGGGGTAGATAAGGTCTTAGAGCCTTTTGCCACTCTTCTAAATTATTAGGATCCTTTACCCTTCCCTCCTTTAGCAATGCCTCCATTAGGGCTTTTAAGTCAAGGTTTTTCATGGACTCTTCATCAACAAGTTTAAATTCAAGCTGAGCAGTCTGCCCGATAATTTTTAAGGCCCTTTCGGGATCTTTAATCCCTGGAAGCTGAATTACCACCTTGTCTGTTCCCTGCTTGGTAATAATTGGTTCAGCTACCCCAAATTGGTCAATTCTATTTCTCAAAACCTCAAGAACTTGGTTTAGAAGATTTTCTCTAACAAATTTTTCTCTCTCTGGGGAGAGAGAGATCACAATGAGGGGTTTTCCAGCCTCTCCCTTTTCTTCACGAAAGGAAAGTTCTTTAAACTCGGGGGTAATCTCTTTTTTAAAACGCTCCAAATCTTCATCCCTTTGGAGGCTAAGTAAGGCCTTATTTTTGTCAAGGGTTAAAGTAAAAAGAAAACCCCTTTTCTCAAGGGTAGTCTTAAGATCATGGAGATAATTTTCAAATTGATTCTGTAAGGCCTTTTCCACATCAGGTTTCAAAACCAGATGAACCCCGCCTTTTAAATCAAGGCCAAGTTTAAGCTGACCTCTATAGATGTATTTGGTAAACCAAGGGGGTAAATCGGGAAAAAAGGTTGGAAGGAGAAAAAGGGTTGCAATTAATGTTAATAGAATAACAAGAAAAATTTTAATCTTTAATATTGTTCTCATAATTCACCTCTAACAACCTAAGAGTTGCCTTATAAGATCAAGGTTATATTTTAAAAGATAAAGAAAATCTCCCTCAAAATTCTGATCTCCCGTTAGGGCCTTAAAGACCTTAAGACCCTCTTTTTCAAAGAGGGGAATATAGCGAGAATATTCCCACTCGGTAAGCAATACCCCTTTAATATTTTTCCTTTTGGCTTCAGAGAGGAAATCCTTTAATTTCTTAGGAGTAACCTCTCCGTGATGATGGCCTGTAACCAGTGATTTTTCTGAAATTCCTTGATCCTTTAATAGATAATAAAAAACTTTGTGGCCAACAACATATAATTCCTTTTCTTTACAACGGGACAAAGAAGTGTATTCCTTTTCAAGCCCTGTGAGATCCTTTAAAAATTTTTGCATCCTTTCCTGCCATTTGGGGTAATTGGGATCCCCTTTTAATTGCTCCCTCTCCATTAAGTTTTTAAGCTTTAGTTTTAGTCTTTTTAAATCAAACCAGAGATGGGGATCAGGAAGGTTTTCTCCCCTATCTGCAAGGCTGAAAAGTCTTTCCTTGGTAACAAGTTGATAAACTCTTTTAGCAAAAGGTTCTGTCCCAAGAATAGCAACCAACTCAGCCCTTTTAATCATTTCCCAATCCCTGGGCAAGGGTTCATAAAAGTGAAATTCCCCCTTTGGTGGTTGAATAAGATATAGTTTCTTTTCGGGAAAGATTTCACTGAAAATTTTGTAGAGGGGATAGGAAGAAACTACCCAGGTCTCCCCCCTAAGTTTTAATGGAAAAAATAAGAAGGCGATAAAAAGAATTAAGATAAAAATTTTAGCCCTTACAAGCACCTTTTAACCCCCCTTATCCTTAAGTGATTCCTTAAGTGATTACCAAGATTTTACTCAGATTATTTGAGATTACAAGTTTTATTAATTATTATTTTTTCTGGTGCTTTTCCCCGGGCTTAAGCCTGCACCTACCATATTATAAATTATTTTGCTTATAAAATTAACACCTTTTGCAAAAATTTTTAATCCGATACAAAGTTTAAAATCCAAAACGCTCATAAAGGGCATTGACTTTTTTAAAAGATTTAATATTTTTAAAAATATGAAAAGGGTTAGGGTTTTAATTTCGGGGAAGGTTCAGGGTGTTTTTTTCAGAGCCTACACCAAAGAAGAAGCTGAGAGATTGGGAGTAAAGGGCTGGGTTAGGAATCTTCCAGATGGGAGGGTGGAAGCCCTTTTTGAAGGAGAGGATCAGGCAGTTGAGGAAATGATTAAGTGGTGCCACAAGGGTTCACCTTCGGCTGTAGTTACCAAAGTGGAAGTTTTTGAGGAGCCCTATCTTGGCGAATTTAAAGACTTTAAAATTAGATATTAAGCATGATTAATCCTGAAAGACTTCTTCTTGAATTCAAAAATCTTCTCTATATTGAGAGTCCCTCCCGTAAAGAGGGCAAACTTGCCTATTACCTTGCAGACACCTTTGAGGCCTTAGGGCTTAAACCCTTTTTTGATACCTCTTCTGAGGCAACGGGCTCAGAGGTGGGAAATCTCATAGTGAAAGTCCCGGGAACCATTAATGCCCCTCCTCTTTTTTTCTGCGCCCATCTTGACACTGTTGGCCCCTGCGAAGGGATTGAAGTCATCGAAGAAAATGGGATTATAAAAAGTAATGGAAAAACTATCCTTGGAGCTGACGACAAAGCAGGAATTGCCATTCTCGTTGAGCTTGTAAGAGCTTTAAAAGAAAGCTCTATCCTTCACCCTCCTCTTGAGCTTGTCTTTACTACCACAGAGGAAATAGGACTTCTTGGCGCAAAAAATCTTGATTATCATCATCTTGAAGCCAAAACAGGTTTTGTCCTTGACTCTGAACTTCCTGAAGAGGTAATAATTGGAGCTCCCTCTTCCTATCAATTTGTGATTAAAATCAAAGGAAAGGCAGCTCATGCTGGCCTTGAGCCTGAAAAGGGAGTTAATGCTATAAAAATCCTTGCCCAAATCATTGCAAGCCTTCCAACAGGAAGGTTTGATCATGAAACTACTATGAATATCGGAAAGATTAACGGTGGAAACTATATAAATGTTGTGCCAGAGCTTGCCTTTGCAGAAGGAGAAATGAGAAGTCATAATGAGGAAAAACTTGAAGAGCTAAAAAACCAGATTGAGGAAACCCTAAATGAGGTTATTAACCTATACCCCCAAAAGATTGATAATCTTCCCTCAGGAGAGGTAAAATTTACAAGAGTTTTTAAGGCCTTTCACATTGAAGAGAGGGATCCTCTTATAGAACTGGTTAAGAGAGCTTCCCAAAATATGGGTCTATCCCTTAGTTTTAGGAGAAAAGAGGGAGGCTCTGATGCCAACATTTTCAATGAGAGAGGAATTAAATGTGTTATTCTTGGAACGGGTATGCAGAAAGTTCACACAACTGAGGAATTCATTCGCATAAAAGATCTTATTACCTCTGCAAGGCTTGTCTTTGAAATTGTAAGAATCTGCGGTGAAAATCCTCTCTTTCTTAGTTAATCTTCTTTTTCCCAGTTTTTGTGAAACCTGTAAGAAACCCCTTTTGCCAGAGGAGGCCCTTTTTTGTCAAGATTGCCTTAAAAACCTTCCCCTCATAAAGAGTTATTGCCGAAGATGTGGAACCCCCTTTCCTCAAGAGCTTTTAGATTTCTTTGAAGAAAGGGCCCTTAATTACTGCTCAAGATGCCTGAAAAAGCAACCTCCCTATGAGAGAGTTTATTTTGGTTTTTACTATCAGGAGCCAATTAGCACACTCATTCAGAGGGCTAAGTTTCAGGAAAATTTTGAGCTTGCCTATCAACTGGGAAGACTTTTAAAAAAAGTAATTGAGCTTCCCTTAAATAACTATGATCTTATTATCCCTGTTCCTCTCTCAAGGGAAAGACAAAGAGAACGGGGATATAATCAAAGTCTTCTTATGCTCTGGGGATATAAAGGCTTTTATTTACCGGGGCAAGCTCTTAAGCGAATTCGTCACACAAAGCCCCAGAGTGAGCTTTCTTTAAAGGAGCGCTTAAGCAACCTCAAAGGGGCTTTTAAAGCGAAAGAGGATGTTAAGGGAAAAAGGATTCTTCTTTTTGATGATGTGATGACCTCAGGAACAACCCTTTTTGAGGCCTCAAGGGAACTAAAAAAGGCTGGAGCCACAGAGATTCATCTTCTCGTTTTGGCACGGGCTTAACAATTTCTCTTGACCTTTTGAAAATTTTTAGTAACTTTGAAAAAAATGTGGGAATATAGACCCTCAAGTCTTGAGGAATTTATAGGTCAAAAGAGAATCTGCGAGGAATTAAGAGTTTATCTATCTTCTGTTAAAAAGAGAAAAGGAATTTTTCCACACACCCTTTTTATTGGGGCCCCTGGTCTTGGGAAAACCACCCTTGCAAGAATTATTGCCTTTGAACTTAGAAGGGATCTTAAAATTACCTCAGGGCCTGTTCTTGACAGACCTGGAACAGTAGCCTCCATTCTTACTAATCTCAAAGAGGGAGAAATTCTTTTTATTGACGAAATTCATCGCATGCCAAAGCCCTGTCAGGAGATGCTCTATTCTGCCATGGAAGACTATGCCCTTGATATCCTGATTGGTAAAAACCAGAGTGCAAAAACCTTAAGGATTTCTCTTCCAAAGTTTACCCTCATCGGAGCAACTAATAAACCAAACCTTCTTCTTGGCCCTTTTCTTGATAGATTTCAACTTTCCTTCAAGCTTGATTACTATACCGATGAAGAATTAAAGGAGATTTTGAAAAAAGTTGCCAATGCCTGGGGCTTAGAGCTTGAAGAGGAGGTAGCTCAAAAACTTGCAAGAGCAGGAAAGGGCATCCCAAGGCAAGCCCTAAATCTCTTAAGAAGATTGATGGAATTTATGCATCATCGCTGTCCCTCTGAGGCGCCCTTGAAGGTCTCATCTACGGATCTTTCAGAGTTTTTCAGGCTTCTTGATATTGATGAGTGGGGGCTTACTCCTGAGGATAGAAGGTGTCTTTTTACTTTGTATAGGGATTTTAAGGGTGGGCCTGTTGGGCTGACAAGCCTTGCCCTTTCCTCCCGCATAAGCCCTGAGGAGCTTGAAACCCTCTATGAGCCTGCCCTAATTCGCCTCGGCCTTATTGCAAGAACGAGACGAGGAAGGGTTCTCACTAAACTTGGTGAAAAATATCTCAAGGAAAAAAATCTTTTCAATGTCTCTTTTTAAAATTAGCCCTTGGGATCTTGTCAAAAAGAAGGGAGTGGAAAAGATTGTTGGAATTACTGCCTATGATTATATCTCTGCAAAAGTTGCAAGCGAGGCAGGAGTTGATTTTCTTCTTATTGGAGATTCAGCAAGTATGGTTATGCTTGGCTATCCTGATACCTTTCCCATAACCATGGAAGAGATGCTTATTTTTTGTCAGGCTGTTTCAAGGGGAGCTCCTGAAGTGCTTCGCATAGGGGATATGCCTTTTATGAGCTATCAGGTTTCTCCTGAGCAGGCGGTCTACAATGCAGGAAGATTTGTCAAAGAGGGAAGATGTCATGCAGTAAAAGTGGAAGGCGGCCTTGAGGTTGTTCCAATTGTTAAAGCTATAGTTAGAGCAGGTATTCCTGTTCTTGCCCACATAGGGGTTACTCCTCAAAGAAGTATGGAACTTGGCGGTCTTAAAGTGCAGGGAAGAGACTTTGAAACAGCCAAAGAACTTCTTGAATCTGCACTTGCCCTTGAGGAAGCTGGAGCCTTTGCCATAATTTTAGAGTGTATTCCCTCTGAGCTTTCAAGGCTTATCACTGAAAAATTGCAAATTCCCACTATTGGAATTGGAGCCGGCCCGCACACCGATGGGCAAATTCTTGTGTTTCACGATGTTTGCGGGCTTTATACCGAGATGCGCCCCAAATTTGTAAAGAGCTATTTAAATGGGTATGAACTATTTAAAAAAGCCATTGAAAATTACAAAAAAGAAATAAAAGAAGGGCTTTTTCCAGAGGAAAAACACAGCTTTAGGATTAATCCTGAGATTCTTGAGAGGTTAAAAAATGATTAAAGGTTTTCGCGGAACAAGTCTCGTTGATTATCCTGGAAAGGTAGCCTCTGTCATTTACACTTACGGCTGCAATTTCCGCTGCCCTTATTGTTATAACATTGAACTGATACTGCCTGAATATTATAGAGATCTTCCAGATCTCTCTGAAGAAGAGGTGCTTGAAAATCTGAAAAAAAGAAAGGGGTTTATACAGGGGGTGGTAATTACAGGGGGAGAGCCCACCCTCTGGGGAAAGAAACTTCACTTCTTGATTGAGCGTATTCACTTTGAGCTAAGTCTTCCTGTAAAACTTGATACCAACGGGTCTCACCCTGAGATGCTTAAAACCCTTCTTAAAGAGGAGCTTCTTGATTATGTGGCCCTTGACTTTAAGACCTCCCCGCAAAAGTATCCCCAACTCTCCGGGGAATTTGAAAAAGTTAGAGAATCCCTTGAAATTCTCAAAAATTATTCAGAAAAAGTAGAGATTCGTATAACCCTTTACCCTCCTTTTGTCACCGAAGAGGATCTCGAAGAAATGCTTCCCTATCTTTCGGGTTTCAAAAATATTGCCCTGCAGAAATATCTTCCTGAAAAAAATCTCTCTGGAAAGCCCTATACTCCCTATTCAGAGGAAACCTATGAGAAATTTTTAACATTCCTAAGTCATAGCTTACCCAAAGCCCGTTTAATCAAGAGATTCTGAAATTTTCAGAAGCCCCAAGCTTTAGTTTGCAAAGAGTTTAATGGCAAAGCCAACAGTTACTGCTACAATACCTGCCATTTTTGTCACTCTAATCCATCTTTTGCCTCGGTGTCTATCTTTAAAATCTTTTAGATTTATTTGCAGGCTAAAGGTTTTTCTCCAACCTGGTTATGGATTTTTTGTGGATTTGACAAATTTGCAAAAATGCATAAAATAGAAAAATAATTTATCATTATTATTAAATGGGGGGGGATTATGTGGAAACTTTTAAGTTTTATCTCTAAAAATCTTGTTTTTTTCATTCCTTTAAGTATGATTTTTGGTTTTATTTTAGGGGCCTTCTTTGATCTTTCCTTTTTAAAAAGGTTCATCCTTCTTTTTACCTTTGTGATGATTTATCCCATGATGATCAATCTTAAGTTCAAAAAGGTCTTTGAGGGAGGGGATGTAGGAGTTATCCTTACAGCTCAGGCTATAAATTTTCTGGTAATTCCCTTTGTGGCCTATGGTCTTGGAAGGCTCTTTTTTGGGGAGAATTACTATTTAACTCTGGGGCTCCTTATGGCAGGACTTGTTCCCACAAGCGGAATGACCATTTCCTGGACAGGTTTTGCCAAAGGCAATGTGGAGGCAGCGGTTAAAATGACTGTTATAGGGCTAATTCTTGGATCCCTTGCTACTCCCTTTTATGTTAACTTTCTCATGTCAGCCCATATTGAGGTGGATGTATGGTATATTTTCAAACAAATACTCTTTGTGGTATTTCTTCCCATGTTGGCAGGCTATTTAACCCAAAGATATCTTGTAAGAAAATATGGGATGCAAAGGGTGAATAAGGAGTTTTCCCCTCGTTTTTCAGGGATTTCAACCCTAGGAGTGCTTGGAATAGTCTTTATTGCTATGGCCCTCAAAGCAAAGGACATCCTCAATCAGGTTTCTCTGATTTTATACATCTTTTTACCTCTCTTAGTGCTCTATGGTTTTAACTTTTTTGTTGCCACCCTCATTGGAAAACTCTTTTTCAAACGGGGAGATGCTATAGCCCTTGTCTACGGAACAGTTATGAGAAATCTCTCCATCTGTCTTGCCATAGCCATGATGACCTTCGGTAAAAGCCATCCAGAGGTAGCTTTAGTGATAGCTCTGTCCTTTATCATTCAAGTTCAAGCTGCAGCCTGGTATGTAAGACTATCTGACAGGATTTTTGGTCCCCCTGAGACATAAGCTATCCTTCTTGTTTTTCTCTCTTTTCGGGTTATACTTAGCCCATGCATTACTTCATCTATCATGCAGGAGAACTATACTGTGAAGAGGTTCCTATTAAAAAAATTGTTGAAAAGTATGGAACCCCACTTTATATTTACTCTGGGAAAACCATAAGAAGGCATTTTAAGGTTTTTGATTCAGCCTTTCAGGAAATTGAGCATCTCACCTGTTATTCCGTTAAGGCAAATTCTAATTTAGGGGTGCTTGCCCTTCTTGCAAGGGAAGGAGCAGGGGCTGATATTGTCTCAGGTGGAGAGCTTGAGAGGGCTCTTAAGGCGGGTATTCCTCCTCAAAAAATTGTTTTCTCTGGCGTTGGCAAAACCCCTGAAGAGATGGAAAGGGCTCTTCAAGCAGGCATTCTTATGTTCAATGTGGAGAGTGCCGAAGAGCTTGAGATTCTTGGAAAAGTAGCAGAAAAATTAAAGGTTAAAGCCCCCTTTGCCATAAGAGCAAATCCCAATGTGGATCCAAAGACCCATCCCTACATCTCAACGGGCTTAAAAAAAAATAAATTTGGAATTCCCGAAGAAGAGGTTATTCCCCTTTATCTTAAAGCCAAGGAAAATCCTTATCTGAAGCCAGTAGGGCTTGATGCCCATATAGGTTCTCAGCTTACCACTCTTTCACCCTTTATTGATGCCATAAGAAGACTAAAGGCCCTTTGGCTTGAGCTTGCAAACCTTGGCTTAGAGCTCCCCTATTTGGATATCGGGGGAGGCCTTGGCATAGTTTACGGAGAGGAGGAGCCTCCGCCTCCTGAGGAATACTCTTCTGCTATCATTAATGAACTTAAAGAGCTTCCTATTACCCTTATTCTTGAGCCAGGAAGGGTCATTGTGGGAAATGCAGGAATTCTTGTCACCAGAGTACTTTATACCAAATCCAACAAGGAGAAAAATTTTGTCATTGTTGATGCTGGAATGAACGATTTAATTAGGCCAGCCCTTTATCAGGCCTTTCACAAAATTGTTCCCGTTGAAGATAAGGGGGAAGAAGAAATAGTTGCTGATATTGTTGGGCCCATTTGTGAGAGTGGGGATTTTCTTGCAAGAGAAAGGCGTATCCCCAGGGTGAAAAGAGGGGATCTTCTTGCGGTAATGAGTGCTGGAGCCTATGGTTTTGTTATGAGTTCTAATTACAATTCGAGGCCAAGGGCAGCAGAGGTTCTGGTTGAAGGAGACCAGTTCTTTCTCGTAAGACGGAGGGAAACCATTGAAGATCTCCTTTCCCTTGAAGAGATCCCAGAGATTTATCGCCTCTCTTAGACCAGGGGATTTGATGGGGCTCCCAAAGGAATTCGATATCAATTACTACGATTATCCCCTTCCTGAGCATCTGATTGCCTATTATCCTCCGAAGGAGAGAGTGAAAAGCAAACTCCTTGTGATAATAAGAAAAGAAGAAAAACTCCTTTTTCATGAAAGCTTTTCAGAAATTATTAATTACTTCGGGGAAGGAGACCTTCTGGTTTTAAATAACACCAAGGTTTTTCCAGCAAGACTAAAGCTTAGGAAAAAAACTGGGGCCTTGGTGGAACTACTTCTCTTTAAAAAACCAGAGGGTCTTTTTTTTGAGACCGAGGCCCTGGTGAAAGGAAAGAGGTTAAAAGAAGGAAGTGAGCTTTTTTCTGAAGAGGGTAAGTTAAAGGTGGTTCTTTTACAAAATTTGGGTGGTGGTAAGTTCAAGGTGCGTTTAGAGAGTGAGGCTTTGCCTCTTGATGAGCTTATCCAAAAGATAGGAAAGGCCCCTCTTCCTCCTTATATAAAAAGAGAGCCAGAGGAGATAGATCTTTTGCGCTATCAAACAGTTTTTGCTGAAAAGGAGGGCTCCATTGCAGCCCCCACTGCAGGCTTTCACTTTGATAGGGAGCTTCTTGAAAACTTAGAAAAAAAAGGGGTAAAAATAACCTACATAACTTTGCATGTGGGCTATGGAACCTTTGCCCCAATAAAGGTCAGAGATATCAGGCTTCACAGAGTTGAACCTGAGTATGTGGAAGTTTCAGAAGAAACTATTGATGAGATTGTGAAGGCCCTTGAGGAAAAAAGAAGAGTTATTGCCTGTGGAACAACTGTTACAAGAACCCTTGAATTTATTGCAAGAAAGGGTTTTAAACCCTATAAGGGGCTTTGCGACCTTTATATTTATCCAGGCTTTGAGTTTAAAGTGGTTTCAGCTTTGATTACCAACTTTCATCTTCCAAGGTCTTCCCTTCTTCTTCTTGTTTGTGCCTTTGCAGGAAGATCTCTCATATTTAAAGCCTATGAAGAAGCTATAAAAAGGGGGTATAGATTTTATTCCTATGGGGATGCAACCTTTATTATTTAGAAAAATTCTCTTTTTGATTTTTCTTTTTGGACTTATTCTTTTCAATTCCTGTAAAGGGGAGAAGCCTGATTTAGGAAAGGGGAAAGAAGCCTTTGAGTGTCCTGCCTCTTTTCTTAAGGTTAAGGTGGTGAAAGCAGTGGATGGAGATACCGTTATACTTGAGAATGGAGAGAGACTCAGATATGCAGGCATAAATACCCTTGAGCTTCACACAGAGACTGGTCAACCAGAGCCCTTTGCAAAAGAGGCCTATTTAAGAAACAAAGAGTTAACTGAAGGTAAAACCTTTTGTTTAGAGAAGGCTTTAAAGGAGAGGGATCGGTTTGGAAGACTTCTTGGTGAGCTCTATTTTCCCAATGGAACTTCCATATCTGAAATTCTTGTCTCAGAGGGCCTTGCGCTGGTTTGTTATTACGAGGGAAGTGGTAAGTTCTTTGAAAGGTATTTGCCTTTACAAATTAAGGCTATAGAACAAAGAAAAGGGCTTTTCAGTTATGTGGATAAACCCCATGCCAAAGGTGAATTTATAGGAAATAAAAACACAAGGAGATTTCACCATGCCTCTTGTAAAGAGGCAAAATCCATAAAGAAAAAGGTTATTTTTAAAAATCTTGAGGAGGCCCTAAAAGCTGGCTATTGCCCATCAAGGGAGTGTATTGATTTAATTTTTCCACGGGAAAACTAAGGCTTCTTCTTAGGCTCAATTTTTGTAAGCCCGCCTGTGTAAGGGTGAAGCACCTTGGGAATAATTACAGAGCCATCTTCTTGCTGGTAATTTTCAAGGATAGCCATAAGGGTTCTTCCAATGGCAAGGCCTGAGCCATTTAAAGTGTGCACAAAACGAGGTTTTCCGCCACCTTTTGGGCGATAGCGAATATTGGCACGCCTTGCCTGAAAGTCTTCAAAATTTGAACAGGAAGATATTTCTATATAGCGATTTTGCCCCGGGGCCCAGACCTCAATATCGTAAGTCTTTGCCGCAGAAAAGCCAAGATCTCCAGTGCAAAGAACCACAACCCTGTAGGGAAGTTCAAGAAGTTGCAAAACTTCTTCGGCATCAAGAAGAAGACTTTCAAGTTCTTCATAGGAGGTTTCAGGGATGGTAAATTTCACAAGCTCTACTTTATTAAACTGGTGCTGACGGACAATTCCCTTGATGTCCTTTCCATAAGCACCTGCTTCTGCACGAAAGCAGGGTGTATAAGCAGTGTAATAAAGGGGAAGCACCTCTTCTGGCAAAATTTCGTCCCGGTGAAGGTTGGTAACAGGAACTTCTGCTGTAGGAATGAGATAATAGTCCCAGTCTTCAAGCTTAAAGAGCTCTTCTCTGAATTTAGGAAGCTGGCCTGTCCCAAACATGGAAGCCTCATTCACAATAAAAGGGGGAAGCACCTCAGTATAGCGGTGCTTTTTTATATGAAGATCGAGCATAAAATTGATAAGAGCTCTTTCAAGAAGGGCACCTTCACGATAATAAACGGTGAATCTGCTTCCAGTGATTTTTGCAGCTCTCTCAAAATCAAAGATTCCAAGAATTTCTCCAAGCTCCCAATGGGGCCTTGGCTGAAAGGAAAAAGAAGGAGGATCTCCATATTTTTTGACAACCACATTGTCCTTGTCAGATTCTCCATAGGGAACACTCTCGTGAGGAATATTGGGAATTCTTGAGAGAGTGTCAAAAAGTTCCTTTTCAACCTCTTTGAGTGCTTCCTCAAGCACCTTCAAACGCTCAGAAAGCTTTTTTACTTCCTCAGAAAGAGCCTTTGCAAGCTCTTCTTTTCCAGCTTTTTTTAGTTTTCCAATTTCTTCAGACTTTTCCTTTCTTTCGTGCCTTAAGGCTTCAACTTCCTGAAGAAGGGCTCTCCTTTTTTCATCAAGCCTTAAGACTTCATCAACAGGATACTCTCCCCCTCTTGCTTTAAGACGCTCTTTGACCCAATCAGGCTTTTCTCGTATTAATTTTATGTCAAGCATGGTATCACTTAACTCCTTTCTTTATAGAGACTTTATTTTGCTAACATTAACAAAAACCAGGGTATCAATTGGAAAGCAAACATGAAGTCCTCGCAAGAAAAAATTCATGCCAATTATATTAAAATCATCTATCTTCTTTGTCAAGTAAACGAGTTACCTCATTAAAAATCTAAATGAAATTTTAGCGTTGCCTCATGCATTAATCTAATCAAAAACTTTAAAATATCTCCTGAGTTAAAATTAAAGAACTTGGGGGAAAGAGGATGTCTTTGAGCTTAAAAACCCAAAAATACGAAAACTTGAAATGGGGACACTTAAGTGGTGTCTACTTGGAATGTGGATAAATGAAAACATAAAAAAGGGCCCCAACTTGGGGGCCCTTTGAGAGAAGGGGACGGTTTTCCCCGAGGGCTTTTAAGCCCAGCTCTTAGAACATGCTCTGCAGATAGAGATACCAGTCGGTAAGGGAGTCTTC